>NZ_DALZVG010000001.1:174328-408075 GCF_032012665.1 Scandinavium sp. | reverse complement strand
TCCGCCACCACATTCCGAACAGCGTGCGCATTATCGTGCAGATGGCGATCATCGCCTCTCTGGTGATTGTGGTCGATCAGCTCTTACGTGCGTTCGCCTATGAAACGTCTAAACAGCTGTCGGTATTCGTTGGGCTCATCATCACCAACTGTATTGTGATGGGGCGCGCCGAAGCCTACGCCATGAAGTCGCCGCCGCTGGCGAGCTTTATGGACGGCATCGGTAACGGCCTGGGCTATGGTGCAATCCTGATGATTGTCGGGTTCCTGCGCGAGCTTATCGGCAGCGGAAAACTGTTTGGTATCACCGTGCTGCAAACCGTGCAGAACGGCGGCTGGTATCAGCCAAACGGCCTGTTCCTGCTCGCCCCGAGCGCGTTTTTCATCATTGGTTTGCTTATCTGGGCGCTGCGCAGCTGGAAGCCGGAACAGCAGGAGAAGGAGTAACTGACTATGGCTCATTACCTCAGTCTTTTTGTGCGCGCGGTGTTTGTGGAAAATATGGCGCTGGCCTTCTTCCTTGGCATGTGTACGTTCCTGGCGGTATCGAAGAAAGTCTCTACGGCATTTGGCCTGGGCGTGGCGGTCACCGTTGTGCTTGGGATCTCCGTGCCGGTCAACAACCTGATCTACAACCTGGTGCTGCGCGACGGTGCGCTGGTGGAAGGAGTGGATCTGAGCTTCCTCAATTTCATCACCTTTATCGGGGTGATCGCCGCTCTGGTGCAAATCCTTGAGATGATCCTCGATAAATACTTCCCGTCGCTCTACAACGCGCTCGGGATCTTCCTGCCGCTTATCGCCGTAAACTGCGCCATCTTCGGCGGCGTGTCGTTTATGGTACAGCGCGACTACAACTTCCCGGAATCCATCGTTTATGGCTTTGGCTCCGGTATCGGCTGGATGCTGGCGATTGTGGCGATGGCAGGCATTCGCGAAAAAATGAAGTATGCCAACGTGCCCGCAGGACTGCGCGGCTTAGGGATCACCTTTATCACCACCGGACTGATGGCGCTGGGCTTTATGTCATTCTCCGGCGTGCAGCTATAAGGGCGTAAGCGATGGAAATCATTCTCGGCGTAGTCATGTTTACGCTTATCGTGCTGGCGTTGTCGTTGTTGATTCTGGCGGCGCGCGCCAGGCTTGTGAACGCGGGCGACGTGGTCATTGAGATCAACAGCGAGGCGGACAAGCAGATTCGTACTCCGGCGGGCGATAAGCTGCTGAATACGCTCTCCAGCAACGGTATTTTTGTTTCTTCGGCATGCGGCGGCGGCGGCTCATGCGGGCAGTGCCGCGTGACGGTGAAAGAGGGGGGAGGCGATATTCTGCCGACTGAGCTTTCGCATATCAGCAAGCGTGAAGCGAAAGAGGGCTGTCGTCTGGCGTGCCAGGTGGCGGTTCGTCAGAACATGAAAATCGAGCTGCCGGAAGAGATCTTCGGTGTCAAAAAATGGGAGTGCGAGGTTATCTCCAACGATAATAAAGCCACCTTCATTAAAGAGCTGAAGCTTGCAATCCCGGAAGGCGAAAGCGTGCCGTTTCGCGCGGGAGGCTATATTCAGATTGAGTGCCCGTCGCACAAAGTCGCCTATGCCGATTTCGACGTGCCGGACGAATACCGCGGCGACTGGGATAAATTTAACCTTTTCCGCTATGTATCCGAGGTCAAAGAGCCGACGCTGCGAGCCTACTCGATGGCGAACTACCCGGATGAGAAGGGCATTATCATGCTCAACGTCCGTATCGCCACGCCGCCGCCGTCCGCAGCGGATGTGCCACCCGGCATCATGTCGTCGTATATCTGGTCGCTGAAAGCGGGCGATAAGGTCACGATTTCGGGGCCGTTTGGCGAATTCTTCGCGAAAGAAACGGACGCAGAAATGGTCTTTATTGGTGGTGGTGCGGGTATGGCGCCGATGCGTTCGCATATTTTCGATCAGCTCAAGCGTCTCGGGAGTCAGCGCAAAATCAGCTTCTGGTACGGTGCACGCTCGCTGCGCGAAATGTTCTACGATGATGAGTTTGAACAGCTTGCGCGCGATAATCCGAACTTCACCTTCCACGTGGCGCTCTCCGATCCGCAGCCGGAAGATAACTGGACGGGGCACACCGGGTTTATCCATAACGTGTTGTATGAAAACTACCTGAAGCACCATAACGCCCCGGAAGACTGCGAGTTCTATATGTGCGGGCCGCCGGTGATGAATACGGCGGTCATCAGAATGCTGAAAGATCTTGGCGTTGAAGATGAAAACATCATGCTCGACGATTTCGGAGGCTGAAGATGTTGACGGTCTTTCTGGCTACGTTCGCGGTGTTTGTGCTGGTTGTCTTCGGCATGTCGCTCGGCTATCTGGTGAAGCGTAAAAGTATTCAGGGGAGCTGCGGCGGGATTTCGTCGCTGGGGCTGGAGAAGGTCTGCGATTGCCCCGAGCCGTGCGATGCACGCAAAAAGCGCCTGGCCCGCGAGGTGCAGCGCCAGCAAAACCGTATACTCTGAATTTGTTTCTGACATAGGCCCGGCAAACGAGGTGTCGCCGGGCAACATTCCTCGAAGCCAAATCCTCGCCTTCGCGTCTCTCATTATTTTACTGTATACTTAACCAGTAATGTGTGAGGGCTGAGTATGCGCAAAATTATCCATGTCGATATGGACTGTTTTTTCGCCGCGGTGGAAATGCGGGATAATCCAGCCCTGCGCGATATTCCCATTGCCATCGGCGGAAGCCGGGAGCGGCGGGGAGTGATCAGCACCGCTAACTATCCGGCACGTAAGTTTGGCGTGCGCAGCGCGATGCCGACCGGAATGGCCCTCAAGCTTTGTCCACACCTCACGCTGCTGCCCGGCCGATTCGACGCCTACAAAGAAGCCTCAAACCACATCCGCGAAATATTCTCCCGTTACACTTCGCTGATTGAGCCGCTCTCGCTGGACGAGGCCTACCTGGATGTGACCGACAGCATGCACTGCCACGGTTCGGCCACGCTGATGGCGGAAGAGATCCGCCAGACTATCCATAAGGAGCTGGATTTGACAGCATCGGCTGGCATTGCGCCGGTGAAATTTCTGGCCAAAATCGCTTCCGATCTGAATAAGCCCAACGGCCAGTACGTGATCACACCTGATGATGTCCCCGTTTTCCTGAAAACGCTGCCGCTGGCGAAAATTCCGGGCGTTGGCAAAGTTTCTGCCGCGAAGCTCGAAAACATGGGGCTCCGCACCTGTGAAGACGTGCAGCGAACCGATCTGGCGATGCTGCTTAAACGCTTTGGTAAGTTTGGTCGGGTGCTGTGGGAGCGCAGCAACGGCATTGACGAGCGAGATGTGAACAGCGAGCGGCTGCGCAAATCAATCGGCGTGGAGCGCACTTTGGCGGAGGACATTCACGAATGGAGCGACTGCGAGGCAATCATCGTGAACCAGCTATACCCGGAGCTTGAGCGCAGGCTTACGAAAGTAAAACCGGATCTGCTGATTGCCCGCCAGGGTATCAAGCTTAAGTTTAATGACTTTCAGCAGACCACCCAGGAGCATGTCTGGCCGAAGCTGAACAAAGACGATCTGATCGCGACGGCGTATAAAACCTGGCAGGAGAGACGAGGCGGGCGCGGCGTGAGGCTGGTAGGGGTGCATGTGACGCTGCTCGATCCACAGCTTGAACGGCAGCTGGTTTTAGGGCTGTGACGCCTGGCGGCGTTTTGCTTGCGCCACCGGGCTCGAGCCAACAAAAAAGCCTCCGTCCGGAGGCTTTTTTATGCAGAGATCAGCAGGCTTATTTTGCCGCTATTTACTTCGCAGGAATGGCTTTCAGCAGTTCGGTCAGCAGGGTCCAGTACTGGCCCACGCTTTCGATGTGAACCTGCTCGTCCGGCGAGTGCGGGCCGGTGATGGTTGGGCCGATGGAAACCATGTCCATATCCGGATACGGTTTTTTGAACAAACCGCATTCCAGACCGGCGTGGATGATCTGGATGTTCGGCGTTTTGTCGAACAGGCGCTGATAGGTTTCGCGCACCAGGTGCATTACCGGAGAGTTAGCATCAGGCTGCCAGCCTGGGTAGCCACCCTTCGGTGCCGTTTTCGCGCCTGCCAGCTTGCCCAGTGATTCCAGCATGCTGACCACGTAGTCTTTGCCGCTGTCGATCAGAGAACGAATCAGGCAGATGATTTCGACGTTGTCGTCCTGCATGGTGACCACGCCGACGTTCAGGGAAGTTTCCACCACGCCTTTAGCGACGTCGGAATTACGGATCACGCCGTTTGGGGTAGCGTTCAGCAGCTGAATGAAGCTGTCGCGGGATTTTTCACTCAGGGCGTTTTTATCCGCGCTGACCGCCTCCAGAATCACGATCAGGTTCTTCTCTTTTGCTTCCAGCTCATTTTTCAGGATGGCCTGGTATTCTGCTGCCAGTGCTTTCAGGGTATCCGCTTTCGCCGCTGGTACCGCCACGGTGGTGAAGGCTTCGCGCGGGATGGCGTTGCGCAGAGTACCGCCGTTGAAATCAACCAGGCGCAGATCCAGCTCAGCTGCGTGACCGGCCAGGAAACGCGCCAGCAGTTTGTTGGCGTTGCCCAGACCTAAATGAATATCGCCGCCGGAGTGGCCGCCTTTCAGGCCTTTCAGGGTCAGCTTAAAGCTCTGGAAGCCAGCCGGAATCGCTTCACGAGTCAGCGGCAGGGTGGTGATAAAATCGATCCCGCCCGCGCAGCCCATGTAGATCTCACCTTCTTCTTCGGAGTCGGTGTTGATCAGGATGTCCGCCTGCAGCCAGTTTGGCTGAAGACCAAACGCACCGTCCATGCCCGCTTCTTCGGTCATGGTCAGCAGCACTTCCAGCGGGCCGTGAACCACGGTGTCGTCCGCCAGCACAGCCAGCGCAGAAGCCATACCGATGCCATTATCCGCACCCAGCGTGGTGCCGCGTGCTTTTACCCACTCGCCGTCGATGTATGGCTGAATCGGATCTTTAGTGAAGTCGTGAACGGTGTCGTTGTTTTTCTGCGGCACCATATCGAGGTGAGCCTGCATAACCACCGGTTTGCGGTTTTCCATACCTGCCGTTGCGGCTTTACGAATCAGGATGTTACCTACCTGGTCGCGCTCTGCATGCAGGCCTTTTTCCTTTGCCCAGCCCATGATGTGTTCGGCAAGCTGTTCTTCGTGATAGGAGGGATGGGGAATGGAACAGATTTTGGCAAAAATGTCCCACAGTGGCTGCGGGGACAGTTGAGACAGTTCAGACACGGTGAGTCTCCTTACGGCTCCTGCAAAACGGCTTGCAGGTAATGGGTTAGCAAGGGCAAACAGGCGTGGAGCCTGACTTGCGAGATGGCGTTGAGAATACCACTTTCTGCCCGCTCTGGTAGTGGGATACGCGCAAAAACTCCCGGCGAGGCCGTTAAACACTGGTTTTTAGTGCGTCAGATCTCTATAATCTCGCGCAACCTGGAATCACCCCGAACATTTTTTAAGCCGTTTTACAGGCTGGGATACAATCACATGAGCGAAAAATACGTCGTTACCTGGGACATGTTGCAGATCCATGCACGCAAACTGGCCGCGCGCCTGATGCCCTCCGAGCAGTGGAAAGGCATTATTGCCGTCAGCCGTGGAGGTCTGGTACCAGGCGCTCTGCTGGCCCGTGAACTGGGTATTCGTCATGTCGATACCGTCTGCATTTCCAGCTACGACCACGACAACCAGCGCGAGCTGAAAGTCCTGAAGCGTGCCGAAGGCGATGGTGAAGGCTTTATCGTGATTGACGATCTGGTCGACACCGGTGGCACCGCCGTTGCAATTCGTGAAATGTACCCGAAAGCGCACTTCGTCACTATCTTCGCTAAGCCTGCCGGCAAGCCGCTGGTTGATGATTACGTGATTGATATCCCTCAGGATACCTGGATTGAGCAGCCGTGGGATATGGGCGTGGTGTTTGTGCCGCCTATCTCTGGCCGTTAATTCAACACTATTCTTTCAGCGCCCGGCTTGCCGGGCGTTGTTCTTTTTGGCGCCCGGCAGGTTACAATAGAGTCCATGTCGTATTTATGGAGTCTATGCGATGCCAGAAGCCAACCTCAGCGAAGTCCTCTTTAAGCCCCGTTTTAAACACCCCGAAACCTCGACGCTGGTGCGTCGTTTTAATGCTGGCTCGCAGCCCGCGGTGCAATCTGCGCTGGACGGAAAAAACGTGCCGCACTGGTATCGGATGGTCAACCGCCTGATGTGGATCTGGCGCGGCGTTACGCCGCAGGAAATTCTCGACGTGCAGGCGCGTATCGTCATGAGCGAGGCCGAGCGCACCGACGCTGAACTTTACGATACGGTAGTGGGCTACCGCGGTGGCAACTGGATATACGAGTGGTCAAAACAGGCAATGCTCTGGCAGCAGAAGGCCACGCAGGAGCAGGATGACGCGAAAGCGGGCCGCCACTGGCTCCACGCTTCCAACCTTTACAGCATTGCTGCTTACCCGCATCTCAAAGGCGACGAGCTGGCCGACCAGGCCCAGGCGCTGGCGAATCGTGCCTATGAGGAAGCGGCACAGCGCCTGCCTGGCTCTATGCGTGAGCTGGAGTTCACCATTCCGGGTGGCGCGCCCGTCAGCGGCTTCCTGCACATGCCGCCGGGGGATGGCCCATTTCCGACGGTGCTGATGTGCGGCGGGCTGGATGCATTGCAAAGCGACAATTACAGCCTGTTTGAGCGCTATCTGGCGCCGCTCGGCATCGCCATGCTGACGCTGGATATGCCGTCGATTGGTTTCTCATCAAAATGGAAGCTCACTCAGGACTCGAGCTTCCTGCATCAGCAGGTGCTGAAGAACCTGCCAAACATTCCGTGGGTTGATCATACCCGGGTGGCCGTATTTGGTTTCCGCTTTGGCGCGAACGTGGCGGTGCGTCTGGCGTATCTGGAATCGCCGCGCCTGAAAGCGGTGGCCTGTCTTGGGCCGGTGGTGCATGGTCTGCTGTGCGATCCGCTGCGTCAGGGCAATGTGCCAGAAATGTATCTCGACGTGCTGGCGTCCCGACTGGGTATGCACGATGCTTCCGACGACGCTTTACGCGTTGAGCTTAATCGCTATTCGCTGAAAACTCAGGGGCTGCTGGGGCGGCGCTGCCCGACGCCAATGCTTTCCGGCTACTGGCAGAACGATCCTTTCAGCCCGGAAGAGGAGTCACGCCTTATCACTTCTTCCTCTGCGGAGGGTAAATTGATGCAGATCCCGTTTAAGCCGGTTTACCGTAATTTTGACAAAGCGCTGAAAGAAATTGCCGGGTGGATCAACGATCGATTAGGTTAATAGATTGCTAAATTCTATTGTTTTGGTAAAACAGGTGCATCACTAAAGGAGACTGTAATGACGTTACCGAGTGGACACCCGAAGAGTAAACTGATCAAGAAGTTCATGGCCCTGGGCCCGTACATCCGGGAAGAGCAGTGTGAGGATAATCGCTTCTTCTTCGATTGCCTGGCCGTCTGCGTCAATGTTAAACCGGCACCCGAGAAGCGTGAATTCTGGGGCTGGTGGCTGGAAATGGAAGCCCAGGAAAAGCGGTTTACCTACAGCTATCAGTTTGGCCTGTTCGACAAAGACGGCGTCTGGCAGCCGACGGCTATCAAAGACACCGAAGTGACTGACCGGCTGGAACAAACGTTGCGTGATTTCCATGTGCGAGCAGAAGAGCTGCTGAAAACCTTGGGTCTGAAGCTGGAGCCTGCCGAAGACGTTACCCAGCCCGTGAGATTATCAGCCTGAAATCTGCCAGAATAATAAAAAGGCCCCTCATCATGAGGGGCCTTTTGCATTGGGGAATAATCAGAACTGATAAACCAGGCCCAGAGCAACCACGTCGTCGTTGTTCAGGGCGAGCTTATTGTCATCGCTCAGCTGGTTAATTTTATAATCCACAAAGGCAGACATGTTTTTGTTGAAGTAGTAAGTTGCCGCTACGTCAATATATTTCACCAGATCCGCATCGCCAACGCCTTCAATATCCTTGCCTTTAGACTGGATATAACCGACAGACGGGCGCAGGCCGAAATCAAACTGGTATTGCGCCACGACTTCAAACGCCTGGTTTTTATTCGCAAAACCGCTGACTTTGGTATCTACACCGCCGATCGAAGCCGTGCCGGAAATTGGCGTCATATCACGGGTTTCAGCATAAATCGCAGCCAGGTAAACGTTGTTAGCATCGTATTTAAAGCCAGTGGTCCAGGCTTCGGCGTCGCTGCCCTTGCCGAAATCGCTGTCCTGCTGGGTCAGCGTGCGGTTAGAGTTGGCGTACGCTGCGCCCAGAGTGAAGCCCGAGTCGCCGAAATCATAGCTCAGAGAGGTACCGAAGCCGTCTCCGTTGGCTTTGCTGGCCGCACGGCCATCGTTCTCGTTCTTGCCCTGATACTGTACCGCCACTTTCAGGCCGTCGACCAGGCCGAAGAAGTTGTTGTTACGGTAGGTTGCAACACCGTTGGCACGGCCGGTCATGAAGTTATCGGTTTTAACGAAGGAGTCATCACCGAACTCCGGGATCATATCCGTGTAGGCCGCAACGTTATACAGAATGCCGTAGTTACGACCGTAGTCGAAGGAGCCTGCGTCACCTGCTTTCAGACCCGCAAAAGCCAGACGGGTTTTCGTCGTATTCGGGTCACCTTCCACTTTGTTGGCGGCAACCTGATATTCCCACTGACCAAAACCGGTCAGCTGGTCGTTAATTTGAGTCTGGCCCTTAAAGCCCAGACGGATATAAGACTGGTCGCCATCCACGGCATCGTTATCACTCATATAGTGTTCGGCTTTCACGCGGCCGTAAAGATCCAGCTTATTACCGTCTTTGTTATAAACTTCTGCGGCTTGTGCTGCACCAGTAGACATTACGCCCAGTACGATTAATGCCAGTGTTGTCTTTTTCATTTTTAACCCTGATTTATCTACGCGCTGAAATTTGGGAACTCGCCCGATGTAAAAAACAGGAAGGGTTGTAACGCCGGGAAATGAACGTTTTATGACAAAGTAAGAATAATTTTAAATATCTGTATTTATCTATTTCTGTCATAAAAAAGCCATTTTCTGCCGCTACGCTTCCTGATCCCGCGCAACAAAGTGCTCAGCAACCCTTTGCGGGAGTTGGCAAGCCGTCTGACTCCTGCTAAAACGTCCTTTTCGTAATGATTGAATGGCAGAGAATCATGAGTGACAGCCAGACGCTGGTCGTAAAACTGGGTACCAGTGTATTAACCGGTGGCTCGCGCCGCCTGAACCGTGCGCATATCGTTGAACTGGTGCGTCAGTGCGCGCAGCTTCACGCCGCAGGACATCGTATTGTGATCGTGACGTCAGGCGCGATTGCCGCCGGACGCGAACACCTGGGCTACCCGGAACTCCCTGCCACTATCGCTTCCAAACAGCTGCTGGCGGCTGTTGGCCAGAGCCGTCTGATTCAGCTCTGGGAACAGCTTTTCTCTATCTACGGCATTCACGTGGGTCAGATGCTGCTGACTCGTGCCGATATGGAGGATCGCGAACGCTTCCTGAATGCACGCGACACGCTGCGTGCGCTGCTGGATAACAACATCGTACCGGTCATTAACGAGAATGACGCGGTGGCGACAGCTGAAATTAAAGTTGGCGATAACGACAATCTCTCCGCGCTGGCGGCCATTCTGGCGGGAGCGGACAAGCTTCTGTTGCTGACAGATCAGCAAGGCCTGTTCACCGCCGATCCGCGCACCAACCCGCTGGCGGAGCTGATCCAGGACGTTCACGGCATTGATGACGCGCTGCGTGCCATCGCTGGCGACAGCGTTTCCGGCCTTGGTACCGGCGGTATGGGTACTAAATTACAGGCCGCCGACGTCGCCTGCCGCGCGGGCATCGATACCATTATCGCTGCGGGCAGCCGCCCGGGCGTCATTGGCGACGTGATGGAAGGCATTGCCGTTGGCACCCGCTTCCATGCGCAAACCTCTCCGCTTGAAACCCGTAAGCGCTGGATTTTTGGCGCACCTCCTGCGGGAGAAATTACGGTTGATGAAGGCGCTGTTTCCGCGATTCTGGAAAGAGGGAGTTCATTACTTCCAAAAGGAATTAAAAGCGTGACAGGCAACTTCTCCCGTGGTGAAGTAATCCGTATTCGTACGCTGGACGGTCGCGACATCGCCCACGGCGTATCCCGCTACAACAGCGACGCGCTGCGCCGCATTGCCGGCCAGCACTCACAGCAAATCGACGCCATTCTTGGCTACGAGTATGGCCCGGTAGCCGTGCATCGCGACGACATGATCATCCGTTAAGGAGCTTTCAATGCTGGAACAAATGGGCATCGCTGCCAAAGCGGCTTCGTACAAGCTGGCGCAGCTGTCCGGCCGCGAAAAAAATCAGGTTCTGGAAAAGATTGCTGATTATCTGGAAGCGCAGACGGATACGATTTTGAGCGCTAATGCGCAGGATCTGGAAGAGGCTCGCGCCAGTGGCCTGAGTGAAGCGCTGCTCGATCGCCTGGCGCTGACGCCCGCTCGCCTGAAAAGCATCGCTGATGACGTGCGTCAGGTGTGCAAGCTCGCCGATCCGGTCGGGCAGGTAATAGACGGCGGATTGCTGGACAGCGGCCTGCGTATCGAACGTCGCCGCGTGCCGCTTGGCGTGGTCGGGGTGATTTATGAAGCGCGTCCGAACGTCACGGTAGACGTTGCCTCGCTGTGCCTGAAAACGGGCAACGCGGCGATCCTGCGCGGCGGGAAAGAGACCTGGCGCACGAATGCCGCTACCGTAAAAGTGATCCAGCAGGCGCTGGAAGAGTGCGGTTTGCCGGCGGGTGCCGTGCAGGCCATTGAAAGCCCGGACCGCGCGCTGGTGAACGAAATGCTGCGCATGGACAAATATATCGACATGCTGATCCCACGCGGTGGCGCTGGTCTGCACAAGCTGTGCCGCGAGCAGTCGACGATCCCGGTGATCACTGGCGGAATTGGCGTGTGTCATATCTACGTCGATGATTCTGCAGAGTTTGAACCGGCCCTGAAGATTATCGTTAACGCCAAAACCCAGCGTCCGAGCACCTGCAATACCGTGGAAACGCTGCTGGTGCATAAAGATATCGCCGACACATTCCTGCCTGTGCTGAGCAAACAGATGGCGGAAAGTGGTGTAACGCTGCACGCAGACGCTAACGCGCTGTCGCAGCTTCAGGCTGGCCCGGCGAAGGTGGAAGCGGTTCAGACGCAGCAGTATGACGATGAATATCTGTCGCTGGATTTGAACGTGAAGCTGGTCGACGGCCTCGACGGCGCAATTGCGCATATTCGGGAGCACGGAACCCAGCATTCCGACGCCATTCTGACCCGTACGCTGCGCAACGCCGACCGCTTTATCAACGAAGTGGATTCCTCTGCGGTGTACGTCAATGCCTCCACCCGTTTCACCGACGGCGGCCAGTTTGGCCTGGGGGCCGAAGTGGCGGTCAGCACGCAGAAGCTGCACGCACGCGGCCCGATGGGGCTCGAAGCGTTGACCACCTACAAGTGGATTGGCTTTGGTGACGATACAATCCGTGCGTAATTGAAAACGGGTGATGCAAAAACAGGCAGTTGATTCTAAAGGCCATTGACGCATCACCCGCAGCGTTTTAAGCTTTTGCCCCGTAGCACTTCCCCTCAGTGCCGATATAGCTCAGTTGGTAGAGCAGCGCATTCGTAATGCGAAGGTCGTAGGTTCGACTCCTATTATCGGCACCATTTCAAACTCTTCCCAGGTCTACCGAAATCCACTAAAAGCCCGTATGATGCGGTTTCTGGCCCATATCCTGTCTCCTGTTATCAACTGGACTCAACCGGAATCAAGTTACAGTTGGGGGGCATAAGTGGGGGCATTCTGTGTTTGTAAGTATCCCTGCAAAACGAACCATCCACTTTTAGAGATCTTCCGACATACTGATTATGTCCTCTGAGGAGATCGCCATGCGTAAAGCCTGATTCACCGAACATCAGATCATTGCCGTTCTGAAGTCCGTCGAAATCGGACGTACCGTTAAGGATGTCTGCCGTGAAGCCGGTATCTCTGAAGTCTCGTACTACAACGGGAAAGCAAAGTATGGTGGTATGGAAGCCTCTGATATCAAAAAGATGAAAGACCTGGAGGATGAAAACCGACGTCTCAAACAGATATTTGCTGATCTCAGCCTTGAATGTCGTGCACTGAAAGATGTTATCGAAAAAAGCTTTAAAACCAGTGATAAAGCGGGAGTTTGTCAGCTATCTGACGGCACAATTTGCCATGAGAGCACAGGAAATCACCGAGCGCTGGCTGGCTGAATATAACAGCGAACGGCCTCATGAATCCCTGAGTAACCTGACGCCGGAAAAGTACCCGCTGATGGCTGAAAAGCCGGAAGTCTCAAAAAGTACGTGGAACTAAAACAGGTGTGCTTACACATCATTACGAGCCTAATAAGCAATAGAGATATATCTGGCGCTAAGAGTGCCGCCAGATAATGAATAAAAATGAGTTTTACTCTTTGATCTTTATAGCCACCCTTCAACGGGATACCCGGAAAAAATGCGTTCCTTCGGCAGACTGGTGATGTAGTAAGGGTTAAGTAAAGGTGGTGCACCAGCAGCATTCAGTTTTTCAAGAGACTCGTCAGGGAGGATAATATCGAGCGAAGTAATATTCTGTACAATTTGTTCTGCTCTGCTGGCACCAATCAGTACGGATGATACTCCGGCCCTGTTCACGACCCAGGCGAGTGCGACCTGCGCCATGGGCCTGCCCATCTCTTCTGCGACTTCACGCAGGGTGTCCACAATCTGAAAATTTGTTTCAGTGAAGAGCAGTCCGCCAAAGGGATTATCGCCATTCAGACGACCATCGCTTTTCTGCCCGGATTCGCCCGACGTGTTAGGCAGGCTCCCCGCAGGACCGGCGTTACTCAGCTTCTCCCGGCCATATTTCCCCGTCAATAACCCCGCTCCCAGCGGGCTCCAGGCAACTAATCCCATACCCAGTGCTTTTCCTGCAGGGAGGATATCCAGCTCAACGCCTCTGTCTATCAGTGAATAGGAATATTGCAGACCCACAGGCTCAGGTAACCCATTTGCACGGGCAAGAGTGGCAATCTGGGCAACGTACCATGAAGGTGCGTTAGAGAACCCATAGTAGAGAATATCTCCCCGGCGAACGGCATCGGTTAATGCGTGCAGAACCTCTTCAGGCGGGGTTGTCTGGTCCCACACATGTGTCCAGAAAAGGTCGATATAATCTGTCCCCAGACGCCTGAGGGAGCCTTCGATGCCGTTACGGATGTTACGGGCTGAATTCCCCCCGGTCAGCGGCGTATCCTGCCTGCGTGGAAAACCCGCTTTGGTAGAGATAACGACCTTCTCACGATTGCCACTGCTGTTAATAAAACGCCCCAGCATCTCTTCGCTATTGCCACCCGCATAGACATCAGCGGTGTCGACGAAATTACCACCGTTATTGATATAAGCATCGAAAATAGCGCGGGCACCGGCTTCATCGACTCCCCAGCGTCCGGCACCAAAAGTCATAGCCCCCAGTGCAAGTGGGCTCACGATAAGGCCTGAGCGCCCCAGAGTGCGATAGCTGCAAAGATTCATGGTAGTATCTCTTCAATGAGTCAGAAAAGTTATTAGCATACGACCATGTTACGGAATAACTAGCCCCGGTTCATGGCAAGACCTTGTGAGTGGGATGCAACAATGAAACGTGGCGATCTCGACGATCTGGCAGCATTTGCTGTCGTGGCAAGAACGCGTAGCTTCACTCGTGCAGCTGCAGAAATGGGGTTATCACCCTCTGCGCTGAGTCATGCCATGCGTGGGCTTGAGCAGCGGCTGGGCGTCGTGCTGCTTGCCAGAACTACCCGTTCCGTTGCACCAACAGCAGCAGGTAGACAATTATTGCATTCGCTGGAGCCTGCCCTTGCCGGACTGGCTGAAGGCCTGGCCTCGCTTGCGAGCTGGCGGGGCACGCCAGCGGGCAATATCAGACTGACCACGCTTCACTATGCCTCCCGAACTCTCCTTGCCGACCGGCTACCTGCTTTTTTGCGGGAATATTCCGACGTGACTGTTGAAGTCACCATTGATGACCGGCTGACCGATATTGTCGCCGGAGGTTTTGATGCCGGGATCAGACCTGGCGGGGTTGTTGAAAATGATATGATTGCCATCAGGCTTGAACCTGATTCCCGCACACGAGTCGTGGGTACACCTGACTATTTCACACGTCATCCCCGCCCACAATCACTGCAGGACTTGCAGGAGCATATTTGCATTAATTATCGCAGGGTAACGACCGGTGAGATTACGCCCTGGCGATTTGAGCGTGAGGGCGAAATGATAAATATCAGGACTCAGGGGCAATTGATCGTTAATGACGGGGTACTTGCTGGTGCAACCATTCGTGCTGGCGCAGGGCTGGGGGTCTTACTGGAGCATGAAATCACAGAGGAGCTGGCTGATGGCAGGCTTGTCTCAGTACTCGATGAGTGGAGCCCCGTATTTCACGGTTGTCATTTATATTATCCCAACAGGCAAATAACGCCTGCGTTAAGGGCGCTGACAGAGGCGTTGCGCTGGAAGGATAAGTGATATTCTTCAGTTAAGTAGTAAAGTTGTGACATTAAAATCCCCTATACCTTTGCCACTCAGTTAACTTCCTTAATTGTTATATCTTCAATCGTCAAGTTAGCTCTCATATCGTGCTGGCCAGCGTCTAAATACACTGGAATGAGTCGTTATCTTCAAGCATATATGTCCACTCACCATGTCCTGCCCCAGGATTAGATACAACCTTCAGTTAGTCATGTCAGTTGGTTTTTCTTCATATTGCCAGTCCACTGCAAATTCAGCTGGAGTCTGGTAATCCAGCGATGAATATGGGCGGCACTTATTATAATCCTGCCGCCAGTCATTAATTGTTTTCCGGGCGTGAACAATATCGCTGAACTGGTGCTCATGCAGGCATTCATCTCTAAATCATCCGTTAAAACTCTCAATAAACCCGTTCTGAGTCGGTTTGCCCGGCTGGATAAGACACAGCTTCATGCCATGCTCAAAGGCCCATTGATCCAGTGCGCGGCAGGTGAATTCCGGACCCTGATCGGTCTTATCGTAGCCGGATAGCCAGGGAAAAGCGCGATACTGTCCAGAATACGCGTGACCTGTACGCCTGAAATCCCGGCTTCGACCTTGCGGAGAATACTGATGATCTGTTCGTCGGAAAAACGCTTCTTCGCATGGATGCCCTTACGTTGTTGATGAAGACATTACTAACATCACGGTGTATTAATCAACGGGGGGCTGGTCACTGTTGTTGCTTAAAGTCAATCACTTACGACTTTTATCAAACTAAAAAGCTGTAAAAGTAGACATTTGTCGACTTTTCATCTTAAAGTCCCCGGGTTGGCACTAGACAAAACCAGTGCTTGGTTATCAAATGGTTAAAAGATTTTTTGCTGAGCGTAAATGACCGACTAAATTTTTACATAAAGGTCGGCATGTATCTCAGCGTTTGCAAACACCGTGACACACCTCTTCGGGAGTATTTATGCAGTCCTCTGCTCAACATAACGAAGGCCGGACGTTCTTCGGCCACCCTTATCCTCTCGGTTCGCTGTTCTTCACTGAGATGTGGGAGCGCTTTTCCTTCTACGGCATTCGTCCACTGCTGATCCTGTTTATGGCGGCGACCGTTTATGACGGCGGAATGGGGCTTGCACGTGAAAACGCCTCGGCCATCGTCGGGATTTTTGCCGGGGCCATGTACCTGGCGGCTCTGCCGGGCGGCTGGCTTGCGGATAACTGGCTTGGCCAGCAGAAAGCAGTCTGGTACGGTTCGATTCTGATTGCGCTCGGGCACCTGTCAATTGCACTGTCGGCCTTTATGGGCGATACGCTGTTCTTCGTTGGCCTGATGTTTATCGTACTCGGCTCTGGCCTGTTCAAAACCTGTATTTCGGTTATGGTGGGCACGCTCTACAAAGCCGGTGATGCCCGACGCGACGGTGGTTTTTCGCTGTTCTACATGGGCATTAACATCGGTTCGTTTATCGCACCGCTGATCTCCGGCTGGCTGATTAAAACACACGGCTGGCACTGGGGCTTTGGCATCGGCGGCATCGGGATGCTGGTGGCGCTGATTATTTTCCGCGTGTTTGCCGTACCATCAATGAAACGCTACGACCGCGAAGTAGGGCTGGATTCCACCTGGAACAGCCCGGTTTCGAAGAAAAAAGGCGTTGGCGGTTGGCTGCTGGCGCTGGCAGTGGGCGTTGCAGTGATTGTCACGCTGATTGCCCGGGGCATTATCATTATCAACCCTGTCGCGGTTGCCAGCGCGCTGGTGTACGTTATTGCGGCCTCCGTGGCGCTCTACTTCATTTATCTTTTCCTCTTCGCCGGTCTGAACCGCAAAGAGCGCGCACGACTGCTGGTGTGCTTTATTCTGCTGGTCTCTGCGGCGTTCTTCTGGTCGGCATTTGAGCAAAAGCCAACCTCCTTCAACCTGTTTGCGAACGACTACACCAATCGCATGATCGGTGATTTTGAAATTCCGGCAGTTTGGTTCCAGTCCATCAATGCGCTGTTTATCATTATTTTGGCCCCGGTGTTCAGCTGGCTGTGGCCGATGCTGGCGCGCAAGAACGTTCGCCCGGGCAGTATCACCAAGTTCGTGATCGGCATTTTGTTTGCTGCCGCAGGCTTTGGCCTGATGATGCTGGCGGCGAAGGACGTGCTTGGCAACGGTGGCGCAGGTGTCTCACCGATGTGGCTGGTAGGTAGCATCCTTATGCTGACGCTCGGTGAGCTTTGCCTGAGCCCGATTGGCCTGGCGACCATGACGCTGTTGGCGCCGGAAAGAATGCGCGGTCAAATGATGGGGCTGTGGTTCTGCGCCAGCGCGTTGGGTAACCTGGCGGCAGGTCTGATTGGCGGTCACGTCAAGGCCGACCAGCTGGATATGCTGCCAGACCTCTTCGCTCGTTGTTCTGTGGCGCTGCTGATCTGTGCTGCGGTATTAATTGTGCTGATTGTCCCGGTACGCCGAATGCTGGAAAATGCGCAGGTTAAGACGGAAACAAAACCTACCGCAAACGTCTGATCATTTTCTTTATCTGAATAAACGGGCCCTATTTGGGCCTGTTTGTTTTGTCATAATCAGCTGTATGCTTTAGTTGAAACTTAACGTGAGCTAATGGCTTCACTTCACCACTACGGCCTGGAAGGAACGTTTGCAGGAGAATGTCGGTAGTGTCCCTATAAAAAAAAGATAGTTGTTATTGAACTGTTTTATTATTTTAATGTAAATATCTTTGCCTTCATAAACATAAAAATCAGGAAAGCGCTGTGCCATCCACTCATCGCTGACGGAATCATCGGGATACTTGATATTATGCATCGAGCGTAATACATAGGTATTTTGATTCCGTTGGTAATCAAATAAAATTTTTCGATTGAAGATCTTAGTGGGATCTTCTTCCAGATAGCCGTTCAGGCTCAGGGAACCACCTGTTTTATTGAATACGTAGTGCGATGTTCCATGAACATTACCTTGTGAACCATGGCTTATGTGATTAGCCACGCAGGAAATGGTATTATCATGCTTCGATATCCACAGGATATAAGTCAGGCTGGCGCTGGCAAACAGCGCTACAGCAATCAGAAGAAGTACCGATAAATTCTTTAGCATCACTTATTGGACTCAAAGAAATAATCTGAAATACAGGTATTATGTTGGCTCATCGGCTTATCACAGCGAATGATAGAGGTTCGAGGCAACATCGGAAAGTGTGAAATATATAGCCAGGGATAGTTCTGGCAGCTTCGCTCAAAACGGTTAACATATGAAAGGGCTTTATCTTTATCAGCTTTGCTTTTGATATTTTTTGAAAGAAAGACTCTGCATTCTCCGTGTGAAATAGAGGCAGAATAGGTTTCAAAGTAGCGGTGATTAGTGGCATTGTCAGAGCCTATGGCAAATGCCATAAAGAGCGTCAACAAAATAAAAATAATGAGGATAAGGCTGCTTATCTGCTTGATTGATAGCCGGTGAGCAAGAACACGCAGGCTAGCTTTCTGTGCTGGTGGGAACAATTTTGTGTCCCCTGGAGCATGCTGTGTCTCGATGGTTAAACCTGGGCTCATGCTGTCATCTTCTTGTTCATGAATAGCATTTGCATGATCGTGCCTGATTTCCGCCTCGTGATCGGCGACCAGCTTCTTAACCTGGGTGCCGCTGGCCAGCGTCAGGCCAATGCGCGGAATGGTCACGATCAGATTTTCAACTACCCCTAACTTTTTTAATCCCTTTCGTAGAATTGAGATGTTCTGATAATAGGTATTCAGTGAGACCTGCATCCCACTTTGCTCCCAGACAATATCCATGACCTCATGTTGGGTAACAATATTTCCCTGGCGATTAATCAATAGCAGCAGACAGCGACTGGCGGGATAATTTAGTACCACTACATTGTTGGGGTCATGCAAATCCCGTAGCGTACTCGTCGCTGGATGAAATTCTAAAGTGTTATTTATAATATAATGATTGTGCATAGCTTCCTTTCTTTTTCTCCATAAATATAAAGCAGTTCTTTGTTTGTAAGAGATAAATTGAGGTTTTTTTAACTGATAAAGGGTGTTTGTTAAAGATTATTTTTTGGATTATACACCCCCTGAAAAAGGATTTTTCTGAAAAATAGTCATATTTAGCAATGCTCATGCTTCTAAACTTGATTTTTACAGCGGGCAGAAAACTTAAGGAAAGGGCTCTTTTCTACGACTGCGCTGTGTTATTTATTGACACCGGTAACCGATAATCTTTGTGATGACTGATGTTTTTGAAATGATTGTGAATTAATCTTTATTTGGCTTTAAACATGCAGCGGAAATACTTCAAATAATTTCAGGTGCGCCTGGGAAAGCCTCTTCGCCATAATGGAATGACAACTCAGTAATCAAAATCAGAACAAATCTAACGGCATGTGCACCAGGGAGTAAGGAGGGGGGTATGCTGAATATACCAGGGTCAGAAGGGCGGATGACCGTTGCATTATCAGATGCGAATCATTTTGTCCGCAACGCAATTTATACTTTATTACAGGAGCTGGATACGCAGGGGAAAATCAGCGTCTCGGTCAGAAATTATCCATTGCTGGAAAATACGCAGGAACAAAGCGATATCGACTTGGTATTCTGGTCCGGCCTGGAATCAGGCACCGGATATGGTTGTCTGGAATATGTCAAAGAGGCGCGGGAAAAATACCCCAAAATGGCAATCTGCATGTACTCACAACAGCCTGACTCCTCATTGTATATTCGTGGTCATATTGATGCCTGGCTCTCATTGAATGAACCCTTGTCGACATGGCGAAGCTATATCATGAAAGTGATCGATGCCAGCACCTGTTCACGCAAAAAAAATTCCGGTGAGTTTCCGTTAACGGAAAGTGAATGGGAAGTCCTTAAAGCCATTAAAGCGGGCGACTCTTTGCAGGATATCGCCGTAAAAACAGAAAACAGCTATCGCCGGGTCAGTGCATTAAAAAACTCGGCAATCCGTAAACTTGGGTTGCGCAATAAAACAGAACTGCTGTTATTTCTGACGCGTTAAGTTGTTGTGCGTTATTGATAGGAAAATGTCAGGCTGGCTAACGCGTTAGCCGTGCCTGGCACAATGGTCCCCTTACGTACATACCTCACCTGGAAAGGCAGCGAGACGGTTTGCGCCGTGGTAGTGGTGGTGATGTAAAACTGGTTGGCTGTGCCTGCGGCAGAACTATCCTGCCCCAGATGAAGAGGGCCTGTGCCATCGTAATAAAATGCTACTCCCAGCGCGCCGGCGGTTGAATCTAAGGTAAGGGCAACCGCGTCGCTGTTGTTTGACGGATAACTTTGATCGCTCAGGACGGCGCTCAGGGAGATGCCGGCGTCGCAATCCAGAGTGACGTTAAATGCGCCGGCAGCAGCCATGCTGCCTACCGTGGGCAGTTGACGAATATCCACAGCACCCAGATTGACGCTTGCAGATTTGGTGATCACCACGCAGCCGGTCGCGGTGACGGTGATTGTGGTGGGGTTAATGATAACGCTGGCCGTTTTGGTTTCATTGTTGTACGCCGTGAGCAGCGCTGCGTTGATGGTCGGCGTGACATAAACCCCTGATACCAGCGGCTGTCCTGTTTTGATAAAGGTCACCTTGCCGGACCACCCCAGATTTTGCGCAAACCCGCTGGTGCCGTCTGCCGGATAGGTTTGCGTTACGCCGTTTTGCAATGGCATGTAGGCGCTGCCGTAAAAATCTTTCAGGCCAATAATGTAGCCAATGCCCGGAATGCCGGTTTCGAAGATGGTGTAGCTTTTGCCGTCGAGCGTTACGCTCATGCCGGTCGAGACAGTCCCGCTACCGGGTTCCATCGTGCCTTTGCTGCACAAAAAGACCAGCCCACACCAGAACACCTCCTGCACATCTGCAGTGGCACTCCAGTTGCTGCCAATTACTTTACCCGGAACGATGGAGTTTGCCGGACCGGAGTAGGTCAGTGGGACAGGGGAGAGCACGATATCGGCGACCCAGTTCAATGCCCAGGCCTGGATGCTGAACAGAAAAGTGATTAAAAAAGTCAATGTCTTCATTGGTACTCCACAAGCCAGGTGGCCGTTGCTGATACATCCCCGGCGCCGACAGTGGACTGCGTGGCGATCATACGGGCATAAAATTTCATCTCTACGTCGCTGGCTCCTGCCTGTCCATAGAACTTAGTCTGCGTATTTAAAGGCACGAGCTGGTCGTCTGAGTCGAATAGCGCAAGGGCAACTCCACTTGCGCCGCCGGTGGTCGTTTTTAACCATTGTGCGTTGGCAGGAGCGGGCGTGCCGGTAAAGCGAACCTTTGCCCCGGTGAACGTTGGACCGCAGTTTTGAAGGCTCAGCGTGAACCAGGATTTCACATTGCCCATGCTGCCTGCTGTACGAAACTGTCCGGTGCCGATTGTGCCAAGAGGAACCGTCAGGGTTTTTGCATCTGCGGCAACGTCGCAGGTATTGCCAATGATGCTGCCGGTGATGGAAATTAAAACGTCGTACCCGTGGGCTGGGGCTTGCAGAAGAGAGCCCGCCAGCAGGGCGATTGCACAGAAACGTTTATTCATTGGCAATTCAGCTCCTGTGTGTAAAGGCCGGTCGCCGGATTGAAATGTTGGGGTTTCAGGTAATAGGAGGCCTGGCACTGTTTATCCGCCCCTTTTCCCCAGACGATTTTCAGCGTGCCGGACTCCGCTAAACCCGACATGTATAAGCTGCCGTTGTCGCCGACGATGCCGCTGTTTTGCTGGCGCTGGCTGATGGAGGCGAGGCTACCAAAAGGCAGATCGCTCCGGTCGTGGCGGATAAAGAACATCGCTTTGAGCCCGGTCTGGGTTTTAATTTCCGCTCTGACGAGAGCGCCTTCTGTCGGCACCACGTTCACAATGGCATTTTCGATCTCGACGTTCTGCCCGGCGGTCGTGACGTCCATTTCAACCCGGTTCTGGCGATAGGGTGAAGCCCAGGGGATAACGGCGTAGCCATGGCTGTCGGTGGTAACATTCGGGTTATTACGCAGCGCGGCGCCCTCTGCTCCCGGTGCTTTGACCAGAATGTTGGTGTTGCCTAATGGGCGGCTGAGCGTCACGCCTCCCTCATGAAGGACGATACCGCCACTTGCGCCATAGCTGATATTGCGGGACTGTGGCGAATAGCCGTAGCCCAGGTTGTAGTCACCTTTTCCGGTGGAATATTGCAGCGCGAGATTCCCGCCGTTTTCATTCTGCGAATTTATTCTCTGGCTGGCGCTGTAGAACAGACTTTTGTTGCCTGGCATGTAGCCACTAATACCCAGGTTATAAACCGCAGGTGAAGCACTGGGCTGTAGTACGGAGAAGTTTGCCCGCGTAGCGGCAGCGGGCGAGCCCAGCGGAACAGAAACGGCTAACGACAGGATGTTTTCCTTTTTCCCGCTGCCGAGTGAAGTGCTCCGCTGGTAGCTCAGGCCAAACGATAAACGCCGCCAGGTGCTGTTCCAGGCGAATTGAGTGCTTTCTGACGTCTGATTCGATTTCCACCAGGTTTGTCGTACCCAGGAGAGCGAAAGCGATCCTAAATCGCCCATCTGCTGAGATATCTCGAGCTGGTTTTTGGCTTTTTTGGCCCTGTTTAAATCGTAATAGTTGTCGTATTGATAAGTGACGGTTCCGTCGCTGTTTGTCGTTTGCGGCGGGGCACCGCTTTTCATGGCCCGCCATGTGGTGTCGCTCAGGCTGTAAAAGCCTGCGGTTGAATAGCGCCAGGAATAAAAATTAAGCCGGGTGCCGTAATAGTTCAGCAATTTACTGTAACGAACCTGAACAGAATTACCTGAATAGAGATGGCCATCGGCCAGTCGGCTGCGTGCGTGGGTAAGATCGACGGCATAAGCACCCACGATCCCCAGATTTTGTCCCGCGCCGATAGCCACCGCGCGGTAATCGAGCGTAAGCTGCGTGCCGCCGTACAGCGTCAGGTTATCGAATGCTCCCCAGTACGCTTCCCCCCAAAACAGCTGCGGCTCGTTCTGGTTACCAGCGGCCTGATATTTACCTGCCCCCACGGCGTAATGAACCTGCCCCCGACGCAACATGTCAGGTACGCTTGCGAACGGCACGGTAAAATGCTGATTCTGGCCATTTTCCTCTTCAATGGTAACGTCCAGATCCCCCCCAAATGCCGTCGGGTAAAGATCTTTCAGAATAAAAGGGCCGGGTGAAACCGTCGTCTGGTAGAGAATGTTGTTATTTTGCCGTACGGTCACGGTGGCATGGCTTTTGGCAATGCCTTTTACTTCCGGGGCGTACCCGCGCAGGCTGTCCGGCAGCATATTATCGTCGGAATTGAGCATAATTCCGCGCATGCCGACGGAGTCGAACAGCTTTTGAGAAGAGAGCACTTCCCCGACGGAAAGCTGGGAGTCCAGCGCTTTCAGATCGCGCTGAAGCCAGGTGCGTCCATGAGAAAAACCATCTGCCTGGCTTTTGGTCCAGGTGGAGTAGTCGCGTAAACGCCATGCGCCCCAGTTCAGCGCGCTGGAAAGCCCGATGAAAAGCTGCTCCGGAGCCTGCGCGTCATCACGCGATCCGTTGATCACATAGTTCACCCATCCGGAGGTCAGCCCGTAGTCCCAGCTTTCTGGATTAACGTAGCCGCGCGGCAGGTTGACCATGTAGCGCTGGGGAACGTTAACTTGCAGCGTCATGGTTTTGTTGATGAATGAAAATGTGGCCTGGGGCAGTATATCTTCAAGAGACCAGAGCCCGGCTTGTTGCTGCTGAAACGCATTGGCGTCAGCAAGCTGTTTAAGATCGATTCCCAGCGCGCTGAGTTGCTCTTTGCTGAACTGAGGTGAAACGACCCCCTCCCTCATCGCGAAGGGAATGTCGGCGGTGAAAGCAAAATTATCGTTGATATAAATATTAACGTTGTAGTGACCCGGTGGAATTTCATTGCCGCTGCCGATCCACGAAAGATCGACGTTATTATCGACTTCGCCATTAATAAAGGCCGGGTTGAAGCGTAAATCACTTTCAGCAACGGCGTTATCCACCAGCAGAGTTAATGACGATGCCATAAAAATGATTTTAACTTTCATTTTAACCTGATTCATTTTGCGCGATTAAGTTAACTCAAAACTGCGGCTAAAAATGCACGTCCATCACCGGAGTTAATGCACCAAAATCGTTGATGGTTTGATAGCTAATGCGCTGTGCAGCCTGAAATTTTCCCGGGATTGTCGCTTCGCTTTTCGGCGCGATCATCACCGGTGCAACGCTCTTATTGTCAATACGGACATTGGTAGTGGTAATGTAAAAAGGTGTCGGGTTGCTAAAAGTAATGGTCCCGTTATGATTGTTTGCTTTTATTTTTGTATGGCTCTGAACAGCGCCTTCAGCAATACTCTGCGGGCGGTAAAAGAGCTTTATTCTGCTGGCAGACGCAAACTGCAATGTATTTTCAGATGTGGTGGTTTGCATCTGCGGAATCGCTTTCACCGTTATCCAGTAAAGCGTTTCCCGATCCTGAGTAAGCGGTTTTCCGGCAAACAGGACCTTCAGCATATTTTCACTGGCAGGCTTGAGCACGAACAGCGGCGGCGTAATAACAAAATCGCGTGAGGGCTGCCCCTGTTCGTTCTCTATCCATGACTGGATGAGAAACTGTGACTGCGAATCGGTGTTTCTGACTTCCAGAGAGGATTGTTTACTGTCGCTGGTGTAGATAAGACGGGTGGTTCCCAGCCCGACGCCCCCGGCGCGGGCATCAATGGCGCAGAATATCAGCAGAAGAATGAGTGAGCGAAAGCGTTTCATGAATGTCCTTATACTTAGCAATAATGAAGGCCCGCTCCCGGAACGGGCCTTTGTCATCAGGAATAGGTCAGGGTATAAGTGGCAACGGCGCTGGCATCACCTGCGGTGGCATCGCCCGCTGATGAGTAATATTTAGCGCTGAAGTTGAGTGTATTCTCGCCATCACGCAGGCTGGTGACGCTGGATGCGACGCCCAGTTTTACCTGAGCCCCGTTCTCATCGTACAGACGGATAGCCACGTTTTGCGCCGTGGAAGCCCCGCCGTTGGAGCCTACAGCCAGGCTTGTGGGGTCAGCTTTATCGGGCGTGCCGCTGAAGGTAATCGCGACGCCCGTTGAGGTTTTGGTGTCACAACCCTGTAAAACGATGGCGAAGTTTTTAGCCGTAGCAGACTGGCTACCTGCGGTTTTCAAAGAAGCTGCGCGGATCTCGCCAAGCTCCACATTAATATCTGCGCTGTTGCTGCTGATGGCACATGCAGTGGTGACCACGCTGCCGTGAAAATTCACCGTGCCGCCACTGACTTCTGCAGCATGAACCGCACCTACGGCTGGTAGTAACAATAATAAGCTGATGGACAGCAAAGATTTAGTACGAATAAGCGAGTTCATGAAATTACCCTACATAATGGCATGATTAAATAGACATCTAATAAATAGATGTTTAGCTGGTAAGAAATACCAGTAAATCTGTTTTATTTCGAAGTCCCAGTTTTCTTATCGCCGAGGTTTTTAAAGCGCTCACCCGGCGATAAGGAATTTCTTCTTTGTGTGCAATATGGTGCATGGAAAAGCCACTTTTTATACCTTTTAATACTTTCCATTCGGCATGGGTTAGCGACATTCGCTGTGCGGGAAAGCGATTTAGCGTACCACGACGGTTTTCAAGTATTCTTTTTAATCTGTATTTCAGGGAGTAGATCGGTTCGTCCGTTGATAAGTAATCATCTACCGCACCGCATGCCCAAAAGTAAAGGCTGCTACACGCTGAATAAATACAGATAGTCATTCCTGGATACGTTTCTTTTAACTGCTGAAGATAACTAATGCAGTCATAACCCTGGATTCCTGATTTATTGTCAGAGATAAATAAAATATCGACGGCGGTTTGCGATAAAAAAAGATCGAGAACCTTTTGTTCACGAACCGACGCTCTAATATGGATGCGTGGGCTAATTTCCTGTATCAGGTTTGATAGTCCACCTCTGGCAAAGTTATCCGCTCCCATGATCGCGACTGTTTTATTATGCCCAGGAGAAAATGCGGTAATCATCATCTTGCCCCCTCTGTTTGTGTTGTTAATGTGATTTTTTTTTACAAATAAATCAACGCCGCCTCACAAAGACCTGTTTTTTGGGTTTTAATGCTGCTTGTTTTGTGTTTATTGAAATTTTTGAATATTACCGTAAGATTTTGGCGCCTTTCTGTGGGGTTTTACACTGGTCGCGCCCGTTAAAAAACGCACCCTTTTTATTCACATCACGCTAACTTTCTTCGGAATAATCCATGGAAATTTCTTATTTTCCGTTAATTTCTGAGAGCCATGTCGCTGTTAGCACGAGCCACAGATCTTTATATTGCCAAACACCGTGCCCTCCCGCTGATGGGCGGGTCATAATCGCAGGTATCGAGTCAGGCTATTGTTTTTTAGCGGATTATTATCTACGCCTGTAGCATTACTCATCGTATTAACCGGCAGCATTTTTCGAACGCTTGCTGCTATTGTCCTTTTCACTGTTCCCTTCCCCTGAATGGCGTTTGTCCTGAGTTCTTTTTTGGATCTAAAAAGCGGGAAAGTAATCAAAATTAGTCAAAACTTAATCAAAAGTTCGCGGTTTGGACTCAGGCTGTAGCGTGACATCTGCCTGTTTCAGAAGATCTGAAACGCGTCTGTAACATCTCTTGCAAGGCGTTAACTTATTGATTAGGAATCTTTTTAGATTTATAAGCTGTCTGATAGTATGGTTGGGAAAATTCCTAAAAATAAGATGCGAACCGATGACTGTTATCTACCTGATCAATAACGTATTGTCATTTTCTCCTGCTGATAAATTACTGAAAAACATCGAAGAAAATATAAGCGCGAGCTTGCATACTCCCGCGTCAAACTGTTTGCAGGCGTTGATCGAACGTCAGGGAGAGGTCATCAGGCAGGAAGAACTTTATAAGATTGGCTGGGGCGAAATTAAAGGTCCTTCAACGTCGCCCAGTGCTTATTATCAGTGCTTTGTTAACTTACGTAAACAGCTGAAGATCATTGGCTATGAAGCCGAGCTCGTTATCACTGTGCCCAAAGAGGGGATGAAACTTGATCCGAACGCCAGGATAACTGTGGTGGAAGTGAATCCGGAGCAGGACGTTTCTTCTTTATCTGTCTGTCCGCGCAGTCGGGTCATTACCTCATGGCTGAAAACCAACAAGCTGTTAACCACATTTATTATCGGGTTTTGTGTGGTCATGGTGAAGCTGGTATTCATTTCTTTTCATCGCCATGAATATGTGTCTCAGCGTTTTCGTCCTGTAAATGCGCTACCGGCATGTCTTTTACTAAAAAAGGATGCCGACATATCGACGGAAGAGGCCGTGGGCATCATTCATTCATACAAAATTATGTGCAGCAGTGATAAACCGGTCTATGTCAGCGTAACTCCTGGTAAGCTGACGGGTATTCAATGTGACAAGGAGTTAAAACGCTGTACTTCATTTACCGAGATATCCCATTATGAATAAATTTATTAGTGCCGTGGCGCTTGCCGCATTGTATGCATGTCCTTCTGTTGGGGCGGTGAAAGTTATAGACTGCAGTATTATCCATAAATTACATCATGGTAACGATACTGTATCTGTAACCTACAAGCTACATATGGCGAAAAATAGTGGAACGGTGGTTATGCAAGGCGTTTTTGATGAAGGGAATAAAAAATCGGTTATCAGCCGGCAGGTATTGTTTCATTATAAGTCGGTAGATGATACAGGCTATCAGCTGACTTCCGATAAAATCATTTCGTTTTCAGGTGAGACGGTGCATCCTGAATCAATGAGAATGCACTATCCCCTCTTTTTCCTGAAGGGAGGAATGCAGCTGTTTATGAGTATTCGCGAATTTTCGCCATACAGCCTCGCGATCAGTTTTGTATCTGATGTTTTATTTATTTGCTCCAAACCCTGAGAGTAATCAATTGCCAGGACAGGCTATGGTTCTTTAAATATAAACTTTGGTGCTGAGTTGCCCGGAGAGGAAATATCGCCGTTACGAAGTTTGGTATTTTTCACTGGTACGGTAAACTGACGAAGATAAAAACAATTGGCGGCACTACGCTACACTTTGTCTGACTTAAGCAGCAGGCATAATGGGGTCTGTACCCGAATTCACGTCTCCTGGTTACCGAATGAAAAAACTCAAAAAAGCCTCTTCGCCTTCTAACGTTCTGCGCTATCTGTGGTGGTCTGCAACGGCAACCCTTGTGTTGACGTCGATTCTCTCGTGGTGGCTGCTTTCCGGCTCCTGGCAGGCCTGGAACAGCGCCAGAGATGACGTACTTCAGTTCGACAACTTCTATCTTGTTTTGCAGGTTTCCAATGACCTGGCAAGCGAACGGGCCTTTTCTAATGAGCTGGTGCTGAGTCCGCAGGCATCGAAAGCAAAAACCTGGCAGGCGCTGCAGGAAAGCCGACAGATTACCGATAGCGATCTGCAAAAGGTGCCCGCCAATCTGCTGTCGCAGGCGCTGCTGACGGCCACGGTTGAGCAACTGAAGCGCTCGCGTCTGAGCGTCAATTTCTATCAGGACAGGGTGCTCCAGGATCCGGTAGAAGCCCAGCGGGCTATCAATGCGATGGTGGAGGCGACGGAGTTCTATCATGAAGCGCTGTTTCAGCACACGTCTGAATTTTTGCTGCTCGAACCGTTTGCGCTCGGGCCGATTCTGCGTGCTCAGGCGCTCGGCGAGCTTCGCGATGCCACGGGGCGCCTGGGTTCCCAACTGCTGCTCCCGCTGGCAACCCGCACGCCAATTCCGTTGCATAACGACGAGGCGCTGAGCCGTGGAATGGAGCGGATTAACGTTTTGTGGTGGCTTCTTCGCACCCAGGGTGATGAGGCAGGGTATTTACCTGGCTTCCAGAAGCAGCTGGAAAATACGCGCCAGCAGTTCGAAGAACAGGGCGTGAGGCTGATCAAAACGCTTCATGCAGAGAGTGGTAATGGCGAGGCTTATAGCGTGGATGCGGAAAGTTTTGCCATGCGCTATCACGCCAGCCTTAGTTCCTTTGATGATCTGCTCAATACCTATTTGACAGGCGTGAAAAAACATTACGTTCATGCTCAACAGAAGGCACTGCTGCATCTGGTCATGGTGATAGCGATCCTGATTTTGCTCTGCCTGCTGACCTCCGGGCTGATCTACTACATCCGCACCCGCGTGCTGCAGCCTATTTTGCGACTCAACCAGATAGCAACGGGGATCATCGCTGGCGATCATCAGGATGCCCTGATGGATGAAAGCTCGGCGGAAGAAGTTCAGGAGCTCTTCTCTTCGCTGGGCACGCTCGGCACTAAGCTGCGCGAGCAAACACACCTGAGTAAAAAGCTACAACGTCAGTCGGAAGAAGATCCGTTGACGCACCTCTTTAACCGCCGGGCGTTCGATGCGCTTGCGGGGAATTTGCTGCTTAAAGTAAGCCAGGCAACCCCGGCCTGGTTGATAATGATCGACGTCGATCGCTTCAAATCCATTAACGATACCTGGGGCCACCCAACCGGTGACAAGGTGCTGGTGGCGCTGGCCGCCACGCTCAAAAAATTCAGCCGACCTGGCGACGTGATTGCGAGGCTGGGCGGGGAGGAGTTTGCCGTGATGTTCCTCGCCCCTGGTCATGAGGATGTGATGGGCTACACCAGCCGCATTCAGAATGAAATTCGCAGGCTGCGCTTTGCAGGGCTGAAAGGGGAAGCGTTTTCGATTACCGCAAGTTTTGGCGTGACGTCCGGCTGGCAGCGAGAGCTGGGCGATATGCTTGCCGAAGCCGATGCGGCGCTGTACGAAGCGAAAAACAGCGGACGGGATAAAATCTGCGGCCTGCCCACCTCACATGCCTGAAGGCGGTGCCGGGACGTTTTGTAGGCCCGGTAAGGCGTAGCCGCCACCGGGCAATCTGAGCCACCAGGCGTCACTCTTTAGTGGTCAAGGAAGACGTAGTTTTCCCAGCTCTTCATTCGAATTAAAACCTTACGTATCAGCGACAGCTCCTTGAAGTGGCCGGAATAGACGGCGATTTCGACCTGCGTCCCCTGCGGCAATGCATAGTCTTTCAGGCGCGGGTCGGTGGCTTTCACCTTCACCATCACGCGACCCTGGCCGGCCAGATCTGCCGTTGTCAGCAGTTTCCCCTGCGCCTGGAACTGGCTTTCACCGATGGCGGGCAGCACTTCCACCACTTCGCCGCTGAATACGGTGCCCGGAATGGACGGGAACAGCAGCTCCGCCTTGTAGCCTGGCTTCAGGCGCTGAACTGAATTCTGGCGGAAGGCCGCCACGTAGCTGTTTTGCGAGTCGGCATCCACAGGGATAAATGTCATCACGGGTGCAAGGCCGAGCGCCGTGGACATGTTGCCCTCACGCAGGGCAACGTTGCTGACATAACCTGCCGAAGGTGCGCGAACGACCGTGTTTTCCAGACGGAACTCAGCCTCACGCAGCTGGGCCAGCAGCGAGGCGACTTTGGTATTCTGGCCGTTCACGACCGAGTTCAGGTTATTTTTTGCCTGCTCCAGTTTTGCCCTGGCGGCGACCACGGCGACCACGGCGGCATCGGTGGCTTTATACGTCTGGCGACGGGTGTCGACCATCTGATCGGAAAATGTGCCTTTGGCGTGGCCTTCGTTGTAACGGGCGTATTCCCGCTGCGCCTTGTCCCTGTCGGCGATAGCTTTATTGAGATCGGCCCCGGCCTGATCGACACCTGCATCCAGAGAAAGCGCATCCTGGCTTGCCGCTTTTACCTGTGCTTTCAGGTCGTCTACTTTCGCCTGGGCCAGCGTCGGATCGATGCGGAACACATTATTGTTCCCTCTTCGCGACAGTGGACGCAGGTGCCATCGCAGACGAGGCTTTAAGCTGATTAATTTCGTTTTTTAAAGCATCCATCTGAATCAGCAGATGGTTCATCTGAAGATGGACAGCCTGCTGATCTTCACTGATGCGATGCATGCCCCAGCCCCGGTCTTCGCGCCACAGCGTGGCCCAAATCCACAGGAAGGGCCACAGCGCATGCAGGGTGAATAAGCTGACCCAGCCTGCGTAATGAATGGCATCCTGATGAGGATGGTTACGTTTTTTCGCGATGTCATAAGGAATATCGTGGATGGCGATAATTCCGTAAAAGAAAACGATCAGCACTACGCTCAGAATGGCCAGTGCAACATAGTCCAGGGTCATGCTTAAACACTCCAGGGCGTTAGCAAAAATGCAAAATGTACAGGGTGAAAATCACCGTCAGAATAAAGAAGACCATAAAAGTCTGGAGCGGACAAACTCGCATTTATATAAAAATAAATTTGGAACCGTCGGGGCGAGGGCGTTGTTTTATTTAAAAATAAATTTAGCGGAGGGGGAAATAAAAAAACGCCTTCGGGAGTAAGGTGTTTGCGCTGAGGCAAAAGGGTGATATTTCACCTTTGAATCAGGCTTTTGTCTGACGGCGCGAGTGAGGCGAGGGCGACATGCTGAAAGAAAGTGATACAGGAGGCTATTATGGCCTGGCGACCCTTTCTCTTTCTTATTACCACCGCATCCCCACAGCTTTCACGCCGTCGTGGAAAACTGACGCTGGTGCGCTAAATGACTAAGCTTTGCCGTTTTTTTTCTAAAAACGGATTGGCATTAGCCAGAATTTTTAATTCCTTTATCAAACTTCTGCTGCCAGAAATACTGCGCCCATAACCACAAGGGGAGCAGACACCATGGCACGCACTTCGCAGCTTTCAATCCTGGCCGCACTGGCCTTCATTGCCTTTCAGGCGCAGGCGGTCAACGTCACCGTCGCTTATCAGACTTCCGCTGAGCCCGCCAAAGTTGCGCAGGCAGATAACACTTTTGCCAAAGAGAGCGGGGCGACCGTTGACTGGCGCAAATTCGACAGCGGCGCAAGCGTTGTGCGCGCCCTGGCCTCCGGCGATGTGCAGATCGGCAATATCGGTTCCAGCCCTTTAGCGGTCGCGGCAAGCCAGCAGGTGCCAATTGAAGTTTTCCTGCTCGCCTCTCAGCTAGGTAACTCCGAAGCGCTGGTGGTGAAAAAGAACATCAGCAAACCAGAAGACCTGATCGGCAAACGCATCGCGGTGCCGTTTATTTCCACCACGCATTACAGCCTGTTGGCGGCGCTTAAGCATTGGGGCATCAAACCGGGCCAGGTACAGATCGTGAACCTTCAGCCGCCCGCTATCATTGCCGCCTGGCAACGAGGAGATATTGACGGAGCCTACGTCTGGGCGCCTGCGGTGAATGAGCTGGAGAAAGACGGGACGGTGCTGACCGATTCGGCTCAGGTCGGGAAGTGGGGCTCGCCAACGCTTGATGTGTGGGTGGTGCGCAAAGACTTCGCCGAGCAGCATCCTGACGTGGTGAAGGCCTTTGCCCGCAGCGCAATTGAGGCGCAGCGGCCGTACATTGATAACCCGCAAAGCTGGCTCGAGCAGCAGGAGAATCTGCAAAAGCTCTCGAAGCTGAGTGGCGTGCCGGAGAGTGACGTCGCCGGGCTGGTGAAAGGCAATACCTATCTGACCGCTTCCCAACAGGCGCAGCAGCTTAACGGCCCGGTGAATAAAGCCATTGTCGATACCGCGCAGTTCCTCAAAGAGCAGGGCAAAGTGCCCGCGGTTGCTGCAGATTACAGTCAGTACGTGACCGATAAATTTGTGAAGTAACGGAGGTCGCCATGCTGCAAATTTCCCATCTGAGTGCGCAATACGACGGCAAACCGGTGCTGAATGACATTTCGCTGAACGTCGATCGCGGTGAGCTGCTGGTGGTGCTGGGGCCGTCGGGCTGCGGTAAAACCACGCTGCTGAACCTGGTGGCCGGTTTCACGCCGTATCACTCCGGCAGCATCGTGCTGAACGGTGAGCCGGTTCGCGGGCCGGGTGCAGAACGCGGCGTGGTGTTTCAGAACGAAGGGTTGCTGCCGTGGCGAAACGTGCAGGATAACGTGGCCTTTGGCCTCCAGCTCGCGGGCGTGGGCAAGCCAGAGCGGCAGGAAATTGCCCGGAAGATGCTGAAGAAAGTCGGGCTCGAAGGGGCGGAGAAACGCTTTATCTGGCAGCTTTCCGGCGGCCAGCGCCAGCGCGTCGGGATTGCCCGCGCGCTGGCGGCAGACCCACAGCTGTTGCTGCTCGATGAACCTTTTGGCGCGCTGGATGCGTTTACCCGCGAGCAGATGCAAACGCTGCTCCTGCGCCTGTGGCATGAGACAGGCAAACAGGTGCTGCTTATCACCCATGACATTGAAGAAGCCGTGTTTATGGCCACCGAACTGGTGCTGCTTTCCGCCGGGCCGGGCAGCGTGACGGAGCGGCTATCGCTCGACTTTTCCCGCCGATTCGTGGCCGGGGAATCCTGTCGTAGCATCAAATCCGATCCGTCGTTTATCGCCCAGCGTGAATACGTGCTGAGCCGCGTCTTTGAACACCGGGAGGCTTTCTCATGAGCATTGTGGCGAACGATAAACTCCGTCGCCGCCTGGCGTGGCGCTGGCGATGGCCGCTGTCTCGACAGTTGACGATTGGCTTTGTCACGCTGGCGTTCCTGCTGGCGCTGTGGTGGGCGGTAACGGCATTACAGCTGATTGCGCCGCTGTTTCTGCCGCCTCCTGGCGCGGTTCTCCACAAACTGCTGACGATCGCCGGGCCGCAGGGGTTTATGGATGCGACCCTCTGGCAACACCTGGCCGCCAGCCTGACGCGCATTTTGATTGCACTTGCTGCGGCGACGCTGATAGGGATCCCGGTCGGGATTGCGATGGGGCTGAGCCCGACCGTGCGGGGGATTTTCGATCCGCTGATTGAGCTGTACCGCCCGATCCCGCCGCTGGCCTATCTGCCGCTAATGGTTATCTGGTTTGGCATTGGTGAAACCTCAAAAATCCTGCTGATTTATCTGGCAATTTTCGCTCCGGTGGCAATGTCGGCACTGGCTGGCGTGAAAAGCGTGCAGCAGGTAAGGCTGCGGGCTGCGCAGTCGCTCGGGGCCAGCAGGGCGCAAATCTTATGGTTTGTTATTTTGCCGGGTGCTCTGCCGGAAATTCTTACCGGGCTGCGCATTGGGCTTGGCGTGGGCTGGTCGACGCTGGTGGCGGCAGAGCTTATCGCCGCCACGCGGGGCCTTGGGTTTATGGTGCAATCCGCCGGTGAGTTTTTGGCCACAGACGTGGTGCTGGCCGGCATCGCGGTGATTGCGATTATCGCTTTCGTATTAGAGCTGGGCCTGCGCGCGCTGCAACGCCGCCTGACGCCGTGGCATGGAGAAATAGCATGAGTGAACGACTGAGCATTACCCCGCTGGGGCCGTTTATCGGCGCCCAGGTGGCGGGGCTCGATTTAACCCGCCCGCTGAGCGACAACCAGTTTGAACAGCTGTACCACGCCGTACTGCGCCATCAGGTCGTTTTCCTGCGCGAACAGCCGGTAACGCCTCAGCAGCAGCGTGCCCTGGCGCAGCGCTTTGGCGATCTGCATATTCACCCGGTTTACCCGCACGCCGTGGGCGTCGAAGAGATTATCGTGCTGGACACCCACGACAATAACCCACCGGATAACGATAACTGGCACACCGACGTGACCTTTATTGATACGCCGCCCGCCGGGGCGATTCTGGCGGCGAAGCAGCTGCCGGAAACCGGCGGTGACACGCTCTGGAGCAGCGGTATTGCCGCTTACGAGTCGCTTTCTGCGCCACTGAAGGCGTTGCTGAGCGGCCTGCGGGCCGAGCATGACTTTCGTAAATCGTTCCCCGAATGGAAGCACCTGAAGTCTGAGGAAGAACATCAGCGCTGGCTGAACGCGGTGGCCAAAAATCCGCCGCTGCTGCATCCGGTGGTGCGCACGCATCCGGTCACCGGCAAACAGGCGCTGTTCGTCAACGAAGGGTTTACCACGCGGATTGTGGATGTCACGGAGAAAGAGAGCGAGGCGCTGCTCGGGTTCCTGTTCGCTCACGTCACGAAGCCGGAGTTTCAGGTGCGCTGGCGCTGGCAGGAACGGGACGTGGCTATCTGGGATAACCGCGTCACGCAGCACTACGCCAACGCCGATTATCTGCCGCAGCGGCGCATCATGCACCGCGCGACGATTCTTGGTGATAAGCCTTTCTTCCGCGCGTCATAACGATGCCGGGGGGCGGTTTACGGAATAGCAACTGTAGGCCGGATAAGCGTCAGCGCCATCCGGCAGCATTACAAATGCGCTTCGATATAACGCTGATACCGGCTCGCTTTCAGGTAGCTCAAGTCAACCAGCACCAGCCCGTCGATGCAGTGGTTAAAGGCCGGATCGCTGCCAAAATCAATAAACTGCACGCCGCCGGGTTCGCACAGCTCCGAATATTGCTTGTACAGCGGCGGGATGGCGCAGCCGAGATTGTTGAGTAGCGACTTCAGGCGGGTGAGATCCTCGGTGTAATCTTCACCGCCGAACTGCGCCAGCACGTCCGGCAGCGAGGCAGGGTAAGGGCTGCGTGACACCGCCAGCGGGTGGCTTGCCGGGAACCAAAGGCGATAAAAGGCGACCAGCAAATCGCGAGCCGCAGGCGGTAAGCCGCCGGAAATCGATACCGGGCCAAACAGATAGCGGTACTGCGGATAGCGCGCCAGATAAGCCCCGATGCCGGACCATAAGTAATCCAGCCCGCGACGTCCCCAGTAGCGCGGCTGAATAAAGCTGCGGCCAAGCTCAATGCCCTGCTGCAGAACATCATCCATCTTCTCATCGTAGTGAAACAGGCTGTGGCTGTAGAGGCCGTCGATCCCGCGTTTCTTAATCTGCTGCGCGGTGGGTATAAAGCGGTACGCGCCGACGATTTCCAGATCGGCTTCGTCCCACAGGATCAGATGCAGATAGTCATCATCATAGCGGTCCAGATCGCGGCGTTTGCCGCTACCTTCACCTACCGCGCGAAACGCGATTTCCCGCAGCCGACCCAGCTCGCGCAGCAGCGGTGCATCCTGATGGACGTCCTGCCGCTGCCAGAGATAGATGGCTTTTCCGTCAGCGGTGGTGCCAAGACACTCCGCATGCGCCAGCTCCCGCCGCAGCAGGGCACGATCTTCAGGCCGCCCGATGGCGCTTTCCGTTCTGAATTTCCCCGGCAGCCCTTTGCCCAGCAGCTGCACGTGCTGGCGGCAGTGCTTCGCCTGCTCTTTTGACGCCAGCTGCGGCTGATACCAGCTTTCCCACGGAATGCGCTCGCCGAGCGTTACCGGCAGGCTGGAGTGGCGGCGGCGGAACATCTGCTGCATCAGCAGCAGCATCGAAAACGTCGGCGACAGCCAGGTTGTTGCGTAAAACAGCGGGCTGTTGTGGGCGTGGATAAACGCCGGCAGCAGCGGCACGCGGAATTTCTCCGCCAGCCTGATAAACCCCGGATGCCAGTGGCCGTCGGCGATGCCCCGGCGCGTCAGTCGCGACACTTCCCCCGCCGGGAAGAAAATCAGCACGCCACCGCTTTGCAACTGTTGCTCCATCAGGCCCAGAGAGGATTTGCGCGTGCGGCCATTGATGTTATCTACCGGAATAAACAGGCCGCTTAGCGGTTCCAGATGGGTGAGCATCCGGTTGGTAACGACTTTGACGTCGCGGCGCACGCGCGAGACGGCGTACAGCAGCGCTAAACCGTCCAGCGTACCGGTGGGGTGGTTGGCGATGACGACCAGCGGGCCATGTTCGGGGATATTTTCCAGTTCGCGAGGGGAAATGTCACAGTAGATATGCAGATGTTCCAGCACCTGTTCGACCATATCCAGCCCGCGAAGGTGCGGATGATCTGCGGCAAACTGCTGAAACTCCTTTTCGTACAGTAGCTTTTTGAGCAGGCTTTTTTGCCAGGGGGCAGGCGTTGCCTGCGGCCAGAGATCGTCGAGGACATTGTCGAGACTAAACATAGCGGCTCCTTTTTCCGTCCTGATGACGAAAGTAGGCGCGCGGCGTGACGGTTACGTGTCAGCGAGATGATGTTTTGGGGATGGAAATTCGCCCGGCAGGGAGCGCCGGGCGTGAAGGATTAACGCAGGATTTTCTTCTCGGCCAGATCGAGGGCGAAGTAGCTGAAGATCAGATCGGCACCGGCGCGCTTGATGGCGCCAAGGCTTTCCAGCACCACTTTCTCTTCGTCGATGGCACCCGCCTGGGCGGCAAATTTGATCATCGCGTATTCGCCGCTCACCTGGTAGGCGCCAATCGGCAGCTCGGTGCGTTCACGGATATCGCGCAGAATGTCGAGATAGGCCCCTGCCGGTTTCACCATCAGGCAGTCTGCGCCCTGGGCTTCGTCCAGTAGTGATTCACGAATCGCTTCGCGGCGGTTCAGCGGGTTCATCTGATAGGTCTTACGGTCGCCTTTCAGCGCCGTGCCAGCGGCTTCGCGGAAAGGGCCGTAGAACGATGAGGCGAACTTGGTAGAGTAGGACATGATAGCGGTATCGGTGAAGCCTGCCGCATCCAGCGCCTGGCGAATCGCCTGCACCTGGCCATCCATCGCCGCCGACGGCGCAATGAAGTCTGCACCTGCTGCCGCCGCAACAACAGCCTGTTTGCCGAGGTTCGCCAGCGTTAAGTCGTTGTCCACGCCGTGGTCGCACAGCACGCCGCAGTGACCGTGCGATGTGTATTCGCAGAAGCAGGTGTCGGACATGACGATCATCTCCGGCACGGCCTGCTTGCAGATGCGGGACATGCGCGCCACCAGACCGTCTTCCTTCCAGGCATCGCTGCCGGTGGCGTCGGTGTGGTGCGAGATACCGAAGGTCATCACCGAGCGAATACCGGCGTTGGCGATGCGTTCAATTTCACGGGCGAGATGTTTTTCCGGGATGCGCATGACGCCAGGCATGGCCTCAATGGCCTTGTAATCGTCAATCTCTTCTTCAACGAAGATCGGCAGCACCAGATCGTTCAGGGTCAGGGATGTTTCTTCAAACATAGCGCGCAGCGCAGCTGATTTGCGCAGGCGGCGAGGGCGTGTGATCAAATCTGTCATGATAGGCCTGAAGGTAATGGGACAATTGAGTGAGTTTACCCGATTGACCGGGCGTTTGTTTCACTATCGTGGTGGTTATGGCGCAGAGGAGAAGAGATAAGGGTAAACGGATCTCGGTGACCGTTTACCCTTTAAGAACTCAGGATCAGGAGGCTGGCACAACCTGTGGCGTGTTGCCGCTCAGCTCGGAGACCAGATCGTTAATGCCATCGCTCATATTCACAAAGCGGGTCAGCGGAGAGCGGGTAACGACCACGAACGCACCGATATTATGCTGCGGGATCATCGCCATATAGGTGATAAAACCGCCGCCGCCGCCCGTTTTCTGAATGATGCCCGGACGGCCATTTTTCGGCGCCATATAGACCCATCCCATTCCGAGCGCATCGGCTTTACCGGGCACGTCCATCCCGATAACGCGGGTGAGCTGGCTGCGCTGATAGATAAGCGTCTGCATCCGATCCGCCTGCGGATTGCGGGTATAGAAATCAGAAGAGAGGAACTGCTGCATCCAGCGCATCATATCGCCCGGCGTGGAGTAGACGCCGCCGCTGCCAATGGCCGCCAGCGTGTTATCGCAGGGGCTTGCTCCTTTTTCAGCGACCATCAGACGCTGACACTGATCCGGTGACGGCGTAAACGTGGTGTCCTTCATGCCCAGCGGACGGGTGATTTGTTCCTCAAACAGCTGCGGATACGGCTTGCCCGCCGCGGTGCTCAGCGCATCTGCCAGCAGATCAAACGCGAGGTTGGAATAGGCGGCCTGGGTGCCCGGTGCTTTCGTCAGTTTTGCCGTGGTCAGCCAGTTCCAGCGCTGATTGTGCGTGGGCCAGGTGAAGACCACGCGGTGGGCTGCGCCGCCGGGCTGTTCGCGCGGCAGGCTGCTGGTGTGGGTTGCCAGATTCACCAGCGTGATAGGTGTGCCCTGATAAGTCGGCACGCTTGCGCCAGGCGGGGCGTATTTACTCAGCGGATCGTTAAGCTTGACCACGCCCTGATCCAGCAGCTTCACCAGCATTTCACTGGTCATCAGCTTACTTAACGATGCGATGCGGATAACGGAATCCAGTTGAGGATGCACGTTGCTGCCGGGACGCGTCTCGCCAAAGCTGCGGAAAACTCGCTGATTGCCGTCAATTACCACCAGCGCCATGCCCGTTGCACCGCTGCCGTAATAGATGTGGTTGGCGTAACGATCGACGATGTCAGAAGCAAAAACCGGATCCGGAGAGGTTTGTGCGGCCTGGGCCGCAGGCAGCGAAGCAGCACACAGCGCCGCGAGGAAAAGCAGACTACGTTTCAAGGAAAGCATCCATGAATTGAAATGAAAAGATAATGCGTATTTATACTATTAAACGGCCGCTTGCAAAGCGCCTTTCTGCGGGATTGCGGCAGGAAAAACGTAACGACGGGTAAATATGAATATTTTTCCAGCGAGTGTTTGCGTGCTTCTGTGAACTCGCGCGTATGATACCCTCAATCTTCACAGACAGTTACGGAGCAAAAGATGTCAGATAAGCGCGTTGTCATGGTCGTGGATATGCAAAACGGCGTTTTCGCTACGCCTCGCCGTCAACAGCAGGCGTGCGTGGCAAAAGTGAATCAGCTTATTCAGGCGGCTGACCGCGTTATTTTTATTCAGCACCAGGAAGAGGGCGGTCTTGAAGCAGACAGCGACGGATTTGCGCTATTGCCGGACCTGCTGAGGCCGGACAACGCCCTTTACGTGACGAAAACGGCCTGCGATGCGTTTTATCAGACGACGCTCGAACAGGTCCTGGCCGCCCATGAGATTACCGGGTTTGTGATGTGCGGTTGTGCAACAGATTATTGCGTCGATACCACGCTGAAGGTCGGGGCCAGCAAAGGCTACCGGATTACCGTCGCGGAAGATGCGCACACCACGGCAAACCGGCCAGCCGCCGAGGCCGAAACGCTCATTGCTCATTACAATGACGTCTGGCGTACGTTGACCGTTCCCGGCAATCCCGTCAGCGTGAAACTCGTGGAAACAATTGTGAAGCAATGGCAGGCGAACTAAGCCTGTACTGTCTGGTCAGATTCAACGGTTTGAATGCGTTTCACTTTTGCCGTGGTGGCTGCCGCGGCGATTTTGGTGGTACACAGCAGCAGTGAAAAACGATAAGAATTCAGCAGGAGAGTAGGTATGTTTAAGTCTTTTTTCCCCAAACCGGGGCCGTTCTTTTTGTCGGCTGCCATTTGGGCGCTTATTGCGGTGATTTTCTGGCAGGTGGATGGCGGTAAGTGGCTGCTGAACCTGGCGGGTGCAAAGGGCGATGTGCCGATTGGCGCCTCCCGATTTGTGTCGATGGATTACCTTGTCTTTTATGCTTACTACCTGTTTGTGGTGGGCGCCTTCGCACTGTTCTGGTTCCTGTACAGCCCGCACCGCTGGCAGATCTGGTCGGTCTGGGGGACTGCCCTCATCATTTTTGTCACCTGGTTCCAGGTTGAAGTCGGCGTGGCGATTAACGCCTGGTATGCGCCTTTTTACAACATGATCCAGGAAGCGATGGCCACCCCGCATAAGATCAAAATTGAACAGTTTTATCAGGAACTGAATGTCTTCTTATGTATCGCCCTGATCGCCGTGGTGATTGGCGTATTGAGTAACTTCTTTATCAGCCATTACGTGTTCCGCTGGCGTACCGCAATGAACGATCACTATATGGCGCACTGGTCACGTCTGCGCCACATCGAAGGTGCCGCTCAGCGTGTGCAGGAAGACACCATGCGTTTTTCCTCGACTCTTGAGGACGTTGGTGTGGGCTTCATCAACGCCATCATGACGCTGATTGCTTTCTTACCGGTGCTGGTTGCGCTATCGCCAAACGTGAAGGATTTGCCGATTGTCGGCTCCGTGCCTTACGGTCTCGTCTGGGCGGCTATCATCTGGTCAGTGATGGGGACCGGACTTCTGGCTGTGGTCGGTATCAAACTGCCTGGCCTGAATTTCAAAAACCAGCGCGTGGAAGCCGCCTACCGTAAAGAGCTTGTGTATGGCGAGGATCATGCGGATCGCGCCACGCCGCCAACGGTTAAAGAGCTGTTTACCGCCGTGCGTAAGAACTATTTCCGCCTCTATTTCCACTACACCTATTTCAATATTGCGCGCATTTTGTACCTGCAGGCGGACAACGTTTTCGGTCTGTTCCTGATGTTCCCGTCCATCGTTGCGGGCACAATTACCCTCGGCCTGATGTCGCAAATTAACAACGCTTTCAGTCAGGTGCGCGGTTCGTTCCAGTATCTGATTAGCTCCTGGACCACGCTGGTGGAACTGATGTCCATCTACAAGCGTCTGCGCAGCTTCGAGCGTGAACTTGATAATAATCCCGAGCAGGAAGTGACAAGCTCATTCAGCTAATACAAGGATGCCCGATGGCGACAGCCACATCACGTAAGGGTTCGATTTCACTGACGCTGCTCGCTGGCGTCATTCTGGCAGGCTGTACCAGCCAGAAGCCGGTGATGAAAGCGGGGGAAAAGCCGGTGGATGTCGCCACGGTGGTCAGGCAGAAAATGCCCGCCGGCGTAAAAGACAGAGAAGAGTGGGCGCAAAGCATCGCGAAGGCGTTCGAAAGCCAGAAGCTCGCGCCTACCGAAGAGAACGTCTGCTCGGTGCTGGCCGTCGCGCAGCAGGAGTCGAACTATCAGTCCGATCCTGCGGTGCCGGGCCTGAGCAAAATAGCCTGGCAGGAGATAGACCGCCGGGCCCAGAAGGTGCATGTTCCATTATTTGTGGTGCACACCGCCCTGAAGATCTCGTCGCCGAACGGCAAATCCTACAGTGAGCGCCTGGATACGGTGAAAACCGAAAAGCAGCTCAGCGCTATTTTTGACGATTTCATCGGCATGGTGCCCATGGGGCAGACGCTGTTTGGTTCGCTCAATCCGGTGCATACCGGCGGCCCGATGCAGGTCAGCATTGCGTTCGCCGAGGCGCATCAAAAAGGCTATCCGTGGAAAATGGAAGGCACCGTGCGTCAGGAAGTGTTCTCTCTGCGCGGCGGGCTGTGGTTCGGGACGTATCACCTGCTTAACTATCCGGCGAGCTACAGCGCGCCGCTGTATCGTTTTGCTGATTTTAATGCCGGCTGGTACGCGAGCCGCAATGCTGCTTTCCAGAATGCGGTCAGCCGGGCAAGCGGGGTGAAGCTGGCGCTGGACGGCGATCTGATTCGTTATGACAGCGATGAGGCGGGTAAAACCGAGCTGGCGGTGCAGAAACTGGCCTCGCAGCTTGGCCTGAGCAACCGCGAAATTCATCAGCAGCTGCAAAAGGGCGACAGCCAGGATTTTGAAGAGACGGCGCTCTATAAGGGCGTTTATCGACTGGCGGAAGCGAAAACCGGGAAGGCGTTAGCGCGAGAAATGCTGCCGGGGATCCAGCTTGAGAGCCCGAAAATCACTCGTAACCTCACCACGGCGTGGTTTGCGAAACGGGTCGACGATCGTCGGGCCAGCTGTATGGCGTCAGGTCAGAAGTAGCGACGCCAGCGCAGGAAGAGTGCAATTACGCCGAGTACGGCGCAGCCTGCCAGAAAAGGTATCAGTCCAAACAGCGTGCCGACGGCGAAACCGATTTCAATCCGCGGGCGGCCGCTGTCCTGAACCTGCATCAAATGTTCGTACACGCCTGGGGCGTGAACCAGCAGATTGAGCACCTGCGCACCCGCCCAGAAGCAGAGCAGCACAAAAAGCGCATACGCGACGTTACCCGGCGCGGAGGATCTCCTTTTTCTCCCGGCCATAATCGACCTGGATAAGGTGAATTCAGTCATAACAACCTCCTGATACAACTTGCGCGCTGACTGCGTCAGGCATTTTGTTTTAGTGCTGGCCTCAGCCAGGCTCTGTTGCAGTGAGTCTGACAGCAGATAGCGATTGTCAATATCAGATTCGTGGTAATTTACGCCAGGTAATATTCCTAAAGGGGAATTTTTTAGCCGCGATCACAAAGTGGCCCGCAACGGAACCTGATGATGTTAAATATTTGCTAAGTGCCGCGCAGACTGCGGCCCGGGAATGTGCGACGATAGCGTTTTCTCATACGGAGTGGTTATGAAACTGCCTGATAAAATTCGCCGCGACTGGCATTACTATGCCTTTGCCATCGGCCTGATTTTTATCCTGAACGGCGTCGTCGGGCTGTTGGGATTTGAAGCGAAGGGCTGGCAAACATATGCCGTTGGGCTGGTGACATGGGTGATTAGCTTCTGGCTGGCAGGGTTTGTCATTCGCCGTCGCCCGGTGAAAGAGAAGCCAAACCCGGAAGTGTAAACCGGGCAGCGAGGGAGCCACCCGGCCTTATCATATCAGGTGTTCATGGTGGTTTTCAGCGCCACGTTGGCCTGATGGCGTTCGAGCGCCAGCTCAATCAGGCGGGTGATGAGGCTGGTGTAATCCAGACCGCTCGCCTGCCACAGTTTTGGATACATGCTGATGTTGGTGAAGCCAGGCAGCGTGTTGATTTCGTTAATAATGACTTCATTATCTGCCGTCAGGAACACGTCCACGCGGGCCATGCCGCTGCAGCCGAGTGCCTGATACGCGTCAACGGCGGTCTGGCGGATTTTGTCGTTCACCGCTGCATCGATGGCTGCAGGCACCACCACTTTCGCGCCGTTATCATCAATGTATTTAGTGTCGTAGGCGTAAAACTCACTGTTCAGGACGATTTCACCGCAGGTGCTTGCTTGCGGATAGTCGTTGCCGAGGACGGCGCATTCGATTTCGCGGCCGTTGATGCCAGTCTCCACTACCACTTTATGGTCAAACTCAAAGGCCAATGCCACCGCCTGCAGATACTGCTCTTCGGTTTTCACTTTGCTGACGCCCACGGAGGAGCCCTGGTTCGCCGGTTTGACGAACAGCGGCAGACCGAGTTTTTCTTTCACATCGACGAAGCTGAATGTGTCGCGGTTGGCGCGCGTCAGCGTCACGAAAGGTGCTATTGCCAGGCCTGCATCGCGCAGAAGACGCTTGGTGACGTCTTTATCCATACAGGCGGCGGAGCTCAGGACATCAGAGCCGACAAACGGCAGGTTCGCCATGCGCAGCATGCCCTGTAAGGAACCGTCTTCCCCCAGCGTGCCGTGCACGATTGGGAAGATAACGTCGATGGCCGGAAGCGGCTGGCCGTTTTCCGCGTTGATGAGCTGCTCAGCTGCTTTGCCGGGGATCTGGGCAAGCGTGACATCGGACGGTCGCAGTGCAATACGGGCAGGATCCTGCGCGTTCAGCAAATAGCTGTTGGCATCATTGATGTGCCACTGCCCCTGTTTATCAATGCCCAGCAGCACCACGTCAAATCGCGACTTGTCCATCGCTTCTACAATGTTCTTCGCCGACTGCAAAGAGACTTCATGCTCCGCTGATTTACCGCCAAAGACGACCCCAACCCGCAACTTAGCCATTTCCACACTCATCTACAAAAACAGAAAGCCGATACCATAGCACGTCGACCCGGTCGCTTCTGCCATAATCTTAGTTTTCTCAGCGGGAGTGAAAATGGGCGTGAAGGGCATCATTGCTTTGCTGGCGATAGGAGTGGCGGGGTACCTGACCTGGCGCTTTCTGCCACCTTACTACAATCCGTTTGCACCGTTTTCACTGGACGATCCGCCGGGGCGCATTGCTCAATTCAAGTTACGCCGTTTGCCGGAGGCAAGCTGCCAGATGCTCTTGCAGCAGGCTGACGCGCGCGGCTGGATCAGCAGTAAAACGTTGCCCGATAGCGACGGACCTTGTCCATTACACCAGCCTGTGCGGGTGATGAACTTCGGAGACGTCCGGCTCAGCAGCAGCTTTCTGGCAAGCTGCCCGTTGGCGCTCAGCAGCGCACTTTTTGTGCAGCAGCAGATTAAGCCATTGGCGCAACGGATGCAGGGATCGGCGCTGCGCCAGATTGACCATCTTGGCAGCTATGCCTGCCGGAATATCTATCACCGGGAAAACGCCCGGCTTAGCGAACATGCGAGCGCCGATGCGCTGGATGTCAGCGGTTTCCGGCTCGCCGATGGGCGGCGAATCACCGTCTTAAAGGGCTGGCATCAGCCGGCACAGGTACCTTTCCTGCAGGCGGTACTCTCAGCGAGCTGCCGCTATTATGGAAATAGCCTGGGTCCAGAGTACAACGCCGCGCATGCGAACCACTTTCACCTGGGAATGCGCGGTTACGGACTTTGCCGGTAAGTATATCGCTCTGTGAAAGGAACGCTTTTTCGTGAGATTAATCACATAAACAAGCGATAAGGAAATAAAACACCAAACTCCCGTTCAGCGCATCTCGCGCCATACAAGCAGACTTTTGGCTTGCTATGCTGGGCATTACGTACCAAAAACGAATGAAAACCCGTAGTTATGGAATCCTGGAAGGTTAACCTTATTTCCGTCTGGTTTGGCTGTTTCTTCACTGGCCTTGCCATTAGTCAAATCCTGCCTTTTTTGCCGCTGTATGTTTCCCAGTTGGGGGTCACGTCCCACGAGGCGCTGTCGATGTGGTCGGGGCTGACTTTCAGCGTCACGTTTCTGGTGTCGGCGATTGTCTCGCCGATGTGGGGCAGCCTTGCGGACCGTAAAGGGCGCAAGCTCATGCTGCTGCGCGCCTCTCTGGGGATGGCGATTGCCATTCTGCTCCAGGCCTTTGCCACTAACGTCTGGCAGCTGTTCATCCTGCGTGCCGTCATGGGGCTGACCTCTGGCTATATCCCGAATGCGATGGCGCTGGTGGCCTCGCAGGTGCCGCGTGAGCGCAGCGGCTGGGCGTTAAGCACCTTATCAACCGCACAGATCAGCGGCGTGATTGGCGGGCCGCTGCTGGGCGGATTTTTAGCCGATCATGTCGGCCTGCGTGCGGTATTTTTTATCACCGCGATCCTGCTGACGGTAAGCTTCCTGGTAACGCTGTTCCTGATTAAAGAAGGCGCTCGCCCTCAGGTCAGCAAAGCCGACCGCCTGAGTGGGAAAGCTGTTTTTGCTTCGCTCACTTATCCCGGGCTTGTTATCAGTCTGTTTTTCACCACGCTGGTTATTCAGCTTTGCAATGGCTCCATCGGCCCGATTCTGGCGCTGTTTATTAAATCCATGTCGCCGGACAGCACCAATATTGCGTTTCTGGCGGGGATGATCGCTGCCGTGCCGGGGATTTCTGCGCTTATCTCCGCGCCGCGTCTGGGGAAACTGGGCGACAGAATTGGCGCTCACCGCATCCTGCTGGCGACGCTGTTTTGCGCGGTGGTGATGTTCTTTGCCATGTCTTTTGTGACCACGCCTTTTCAGCTTGGCGTATTGCGTTTTCTGCTCGGCTTCGCCGATGGTGCGATGCTCCCTGCGGTGCAAACGCTGCTGCTGAAATATTCGAGCGATCAGGTCACCGGGCGCATCTTCGGCTATAACCAGTCGTTTATGTATCTGGGGAACGTTGTCGGGCCGCTGATTGGCGCGTCTGTTTCCGCGATGGCTGGTTTTCGCTGGGTATTTGTCGCAACGGCGATTGTGGTGCTCATCAATCTTTTGCAGCTTGCCTTTATGTTACGCCGCCGCCAGAGCCTTTCAGCGAAATAAGAGATAACGGGGCGGAGGCATTATTATTCCGCTCCCCCTCAATTCTGGTGGGGGTTATTTGTGCGAGAGAAACGTTTCGCCATCGACTGAATTTGCATAATGGCGAAAATATCAAATAATTCTTATACCGACTATGCATTATGGATCATCGGTGCTACCGTCTCAGGCATTCTCATAAGGAAGTCTCGCCATGAAAAATCTGATTGCAGAGTTGTTGGTTAAGCTTGCACAAAAGGAAGAAGAATCAAAAGAGTTAGTGGTACAGGTTGAAGCGCTGGAGATTGTGGTGACCGCGCTGTTACGCCATATGCGGCAGCCGGAACAACAGGCTTTGATCACGGATATTGAAGCGGCATTAGAACAAGCCAAACCCGAACTTCAGGTTCCCGAGCACGACACCGAATTACTGCATCAGTATATAAAAAAGCTGTTACGGCATCCGCGTAATTAAAGAGGATGCCGTATTGTTAAGCCGCAATTCACTCCAGTATGATTGCCGCTTAACAATTAATCCTGACAGTGCTGACGGCTTTTATTGCTATTTTTTTTCATCCCTCGTGATTTTTTTCTCTGAAGCAGCCAAAATTACGGTGCTACTTCACAAAAGGATGGTGCAATGAAAATAACATTACTGGTGTCTTTGCTGTGTGGCATGGCGTTTATGACCACTGCGCATGCAGCAGAAAAAACGATGACGCCGCAACAGCAGCGTATGACCACCTGTAACCAACAGGCAACGTCAAAAACGCTGAAAGGCGACGCGCGTAAAACCTATATGAGCGACTGCCTGAAAAACGGTAGCTCAAAACCGGAAGAAAAAAGTCTGACCCCGCAGCAGCAGAAAATGCGTGAATGTAACGCCACCGCGACGCAACAGTCGCTCAAAGGTGACGATCGCAAAAAATTCATGAGCGCCTGTCTGAAGAAAACAGGTTAAAGGCGGGAAAAGGGCGGGTGAGCCGCAGTCAGACTCACCCGTTTATCGTTATGATTTACTCAGCTTCTCTGATTTTTCCATACAGCTGACCATCGCCTCGATCACCGCCGAACGGAAGCCTTTCTCCTCCAGCACGCGCACCGCTTCAATGGTGGTGCCGCCTGGAGAACAAACCATGTCTTTCAGCTCGCCAGGGTGCATACCGGTTTCCAGCACCATTTTGGCTGAACCCATCACCGCCTGAGCGGCGAATTTGTACGCCTGTGCGCGCGGCATACCGCCAAGCACGGCCGCATCGGCCATCGCTTCAATAAACATAAACACGTAGGCTGGCGCAGAGCCGCTAACGCCGACGACCGGGTGGATCATCGGCTCGGCAATCACTTCGGCTTCGCCAAAGCAGCGGAAAATGGTCACCACATCGGCGATGTCTTCGCTGGTCACCAGCGCGTTTGGCGTAATGGAGGTCATCCCGGCGTTGACCAGCGAAGGGGTGTTTGGCATAGCACGAACAATTTTACGATCGTGACCCAGCGCGCGGGCGAGCTGATCGAGCGTGACGCCTGCGGCAATAGACACCACCAGCGTCTCCTTATTGAAGCTGGAGGCGACGTCGCTCAGTACCTTGGTCATGATGCCAGGCTTCACGGCGCCGAAGACGATATCGGCGACCTGAGCCACTTCCTGCGCGCTTTGCGCGGCGTTGATACCATATTGATCGTGCAGGGCGGCGACTTTTTCCGGCGACGGCGTGTAGACCCAAATCTGTGTGGGCTGCACCTGGCCGCTTGCGATAAGGCCACCGAGGATAGCTTTCCCCATATTGCCGCAGCCGATGAAACCGATCTTCTTCTCCATTCTGTCTCTCCCTCAGCGTTTTTCCGATAATGGTTATTAGCTTATCATCTTGTGGCTTTGCGGGAAGAGTAAAGCAGGCGACAATGCCGCGGTTAACGGATTCAGGAGTCGATATGGCAATTTGGGTGGACGCGGATGCGTGTCCGAATGTGATTAAAGAGATCCTGTTTCGCGCGGCGGACAGAACGCAAACGCAGGTCACGCTGGTGGCGAATCAGAATATCCGTGTGCCGCCGTCGCGGTTTATCCGCTCGCTGCGAGTGCCTTCTGGCTTTGACGTAGCGGATAACGAAATTGTGCGCCAGTGTCAGCCGGGCGATCTGGTGATCACCGCGGATATTCCACTGGCGGCAGAAGTGCTGGCGAAAGGCGGTGCGGCGCTGAACCCGCGCGGCGAGCGCTACAGCGAAGCCACCATCCGTGAACGCCTGACGATGCGGGACTTTATGGATACGCTGCGGGCGAGCGGCATCCAGACCGGCGGTCCGGACAGCCTCTCACAGCGCGATCGCCAGCAGTTTGCCGCTGAGCTCGATAAATGGCTGCTGGCGGTGAAGCGCGGGCAGGCTTAGACCCAGCTGTCGTCGTCGCTGCCGAAATCGTCGTTATCGAAGTCGTCGGTGCTGAAGCCGGTATTGTTCCAGTCATCATTGCCGCTAGCGGCGAAATCGGTGCCGTCATCCGGCAGGAACTGCGCGTCGCTGGCCTGCGTCAGGTCATCGGCGGCCGGAGCCGGCGTTTCCTCGATGATGTTGACGATTTCCTGGGGATGCGAGCCCGAAAACATGTTCATCAACATGTTGCCGAGCACCGCGCCGCCCGCGACGCCTGCGGCTGTCTGCAATGCTCCGGCCATAAAACCGCCGCCGCTGCGCCCTGGTGCGTAATTCTGAGCCTGAGGAGCGGTATAACCGGTCTGCGGCGGTGCCGTTGGGCGACCATAGTTTTGCGCGCCGGGAATAGGGTCTGCCCCGCGCGACTGAGGCTGACTGCCGCCAAACAGCCCAGCGAGAAAGCCACCGCTGCTCTGTTTTGTAGCCTGAAGCTGTGCCAGATCGCTTTCCAGCGCCTGAATTCGCTCGTTCAGCTGTTTGATTGCCGCTTCCTGAATCAGCAGGGTTTGCGCCATGAGTAGGGCGCGGCAGGCTGTGCCTGAACATGTTGCGCAATGATGCGCTCGGCGTTAGCATCGCGCGGTGCGCTTTGGGTTTCGGCCTGCTGCAGGCGAGAGAAAAGCCCGTCGATCAGCCGTTGTTCTTCGGATTGCATGAGTGACTCCTCAATAGCACGGACACGATAGCGCTTAGTTTGTCTGAAACCTTCGTGCTGTAAAGGCGAGTAACGTAAAGCTGTGCGGAAATGTGTTACCTTTTGCAGCCGGGCGGGCTTGTCAACAGACGGCCGTTTCATGTAAGGTTGCCGCAACACTTAATGACACTATTTCTTTACACTCGCACATTCTCTTCCGACCAATAACCACAACGAAAAGAGAGAGTAGATGTTGCGTGTGTAACTCTATTTTTACACTTACTTGCGTACTAGTTTGATGATATTATCGTCGCTCATGAGCACGGCTCGTAATACCGCCGTACCAGGGGGAACTCAGTGATAACACAGCCCATTTTTCTTATCGGCGCCCGCGGCTGCGGTAAAACCACGGTCGGGCAAAAGCTTGCTCAGGCCTGCCAGTTTACTTTCATCGATACCGACCAGATCCTGCAACAGCGCGCGCAGCGAAGCATTGCGGATATTGTGGCTGATGAAGGCTGGCCTGCGTTTCGCGCACTTGAAACCCGGACATTACAGTCGCTGGCGGCATCGCACGCGGTCGTTGCGACCGGTGGCGGCATTATTCTGGCGCCGGTGAACCGGGAGTTTCTGCGTGATAATGGGATCGTGATTTACCTGAAAGCGCCCGTATCGGTGCTTGCAGGGCGCCTCGAGCTCTCCCCGGAGGATTCACAGCGCCCGACGCTGACCGGTAAGCCCATCGTTGAAGAAGTGCGTGAAATTCTCGCCCAACGTGATGCGCTATACGGTGAAACCGCGCACTACGTGGTTGATGCTGCCGGTGAGCCTGTTGAAGTCGTTGCGCAGATTTTGGCGGTCCTCGCCGCAGATCGCGCACCGGTCCAGCCATTAAAGTCAGCAACTGCTGGCTAACGCCTATACTTAAAGCTCTGAACCTAAAGAGGAAGAGCTATGCCGTCCAATCCCCCGTATCCACGTAAAGCCCGTATTGTCACCGTCGAGAAAGGTGAGCCGGGTCAGTCGGTGACCTGGTATGAGCTGCGGGCCGATCACCCTAAACCCGACTCATTGATTAGCGAACATTCAACTCAGGCGGAAGCGCTCGATGCCAAACGGCGTTACGAAGATCCAGGCAAGTCATAATTTGCACAAAAGCGTTGCGCAACGCCCGCCCAATGCGGGCGTAAATCACACTATTTAGCTAAACATTGATGTTAATAAAAAGTTAATATACAGATAATGCTGGCGTAAACTGGATCTAACTGGAAACTTTACAAACAGTTCTGGAATGAAGCTGCTACGCTTCTGAACGGTTGTTTTTTAGCCATCCAGGGGGCTGTCAGCAGCAGTAAGCCTGTATCGAAGCTGTGGTGTTGTAATAAAAGGGTCATAACATGAGTGCGACTTTGGCCATTCTTACCATCGGTGTGGTTCCGTTGCGTGAGGTGTTGCCGCTACTAACGGAGCACATCAGGGAAGATCAAATAACCCATGTCAGTCTGCTGGGTAAAATGACGCGTGAAGCGGTCATGGAAGAGTACGCCGCAAGCCCCGGCGAAGAGGTGCTGATTACTCTTCTCAATGATAATCAGCTGGCTGAAGTGTCTCGCGCGAAGGTTGAACGCGATCTGCAGTCGGTGGTGGAGGTTCTGGATAATCAGGATTATGACGTTATCCTGCTGATGAGCACCGCGCCGATCGGCGGTCTCGTTGCCCGCAATGCCATTCTTATCGAACCCCAGCGTATTATTCCGCCTTTGGTTGGCTCCATTGTCGACGGTCATCAGGTCGGCGTCATCGTGCCCATTCCTGAGCTGATGAACACCCAGCGCAGCAAATGGCAGGCGTTACAGAATGCGCCACATTACGCGCTCGCCAACCCTGTTCATGGCACAAGCGACGAGCTTATCGCCGCCGGACAGCAGCTGATTGGCCTTGGCGCGGATGTGCTGGTGCTCGACTGCCTCGGCTTCCATCAACGGCACCGCGACCTGCTGCAGAAAGCGCTTGATGTGCCGGTTTTGCTGTCGAATGTGCTGGTGGCAAGGCTTGCGGCGGAACTGCTGGTCTGAACTGATTTTTTTGCGTGACAGCCTGCTGTCACGCCCCCTATATTGGATTGGTACACAACAACGACACCAATAAGGGCCAGTTATGCTCCAAAGCAATGAATACTTTGACGGGAAAGTGAAGTCCATCGGGTTTACCAGCAGCAGTACTGGTCGTGCCAGCGTTGGCGTGATGCTGGAAGGGGAATATACGTTTGGTACGGCGCAGCCTGAAGAAATGACCGTCGTGAGCGGAGCGCTGCACGTGCTGCTGCCGGGTGAAACAGAGTGGAAAACCTATGCCGCCGGCCAGGTGTTTAACGTGCCGGGCCACAGCGAGTTCCATCTTCAGGTCGCTGAACCGACCTCTTATCTTTGCCGCTACCTGTAATCTCTTTATTGAAGTAATGCGCCTTCCTGTCTGCACAGGAAGGCATTCGCTTAACGCTGGGCTTCGCCGCCCAGACCTTCCACCAGTTGCGCAACCAGCGCCGCCAGCTCTCCGGTCATCAGAATAAAGTCGGCGTCAAAGCGCTGATCGTAGTTTTCCCGCTCAATATCCTGGTTTTGATCGCGCAGTTCATCGCAGAACTTCAGACGCTTGATGGAGGCGTCGTCGCAAATCATAAACTGGATGCGCTGCTGCCAGTCGAGTGCGAGTTTGGTCACCACTTTTCCGGCTTCGATATGCACCGCGATCTCATCGCTGACCAGATCCTGCTTCTTCGCACGGATCACGCCGCCGTCTTCGAGGATCGCTTTTAGCTCTGCTTCATCGAGCAGCTGGAAGCCCTGCGCCACGTTGCCGGAGCGTACCCACTCGGTGAGCGTCAGCTCAATCGGATTTTCCAGCGCCAGCGGCACTACCGGCAGTGAGCCGAGGGTTTTACGCAGCAGGGCGAGGGTATCTTCGCCTTTTTTCGCGCTGGCGCAGTCGACCATGATCAGGCCGTTGACGGTATCGATCCACAGCATCGTCTGGCTGAAGCGGCTGAAGGCGCGAGGCAACAGCGAGTGCAGTACTTCGTCCTTCAAGGAGTCTTTTTCAGTTTTCTTGAGCTTGCGGCCCTGATCGGCCTCGAGCTTGAGGATTTTCGCTTCCAGCGCCTGCTTCACAACCGGAGCGGGCAGGATTTTTTGTTCATTGCGGGCGCAGATCAGGATCTGACCATTGGCTTCGTGGGTGAAAGCATCACTGTGTGAACCCATCGGCGGAACCCAGCCGGTTTTGGCCATGTCCTGGCTGCCGCAGGGCGTGAATGCCAGCGCGGCCAGCTGTTTTTCCATCTCATCGGCACGCAGAGAAATGTCGCGGCTAAGACGGTAAACCATTAAATTTTTGAACCACAGCATGATAATTTCCACGGGGTTAACGTTAAATTCAGCGGGCATGATAGCGAATTGTCACTATGCTTGCATTGTTAATCAGGCACCGGGGAGGCATCTGTGCGTATAGGAATAGATTTGGGTGGAACGAAGACTGAAGTCATTGCGCTCAGCGATCGGGGGGAGCAACTGTTCCGTCATCGCCAGCCTACGCCGCGTGACGACTATCGGCAGACGATTGAAACTATTGCCACGCTGGTCGCAATGGCCGAAAAAGAAACCGGGCAAACCGGGACGGTGGGGATGGGCATTCCGGGTTCGATTTCGCCGTATACCGGCGTGGTCAAAAACGCCAACTCGACCTGGCTTAACGGCCAGCTTTTCGACAAGGATCTGAGTCAGCGTCTGAATCGTGAAGTGCGGCTGGCCAACGACGCTAACTGTCTGGCGGTTTCGGAAGCTATCGACGGCGCGGCTGCCGGGGCTCAAACCGTGTTTGCGGTGATTATCGGTACAGGCTGCGGCGCTGGCGTGGCGCTGGGTGGCAGGGCGCATATTGGCGGCAATGGTACGGCGGGTGAATGGGGCCATAATCCGCTGCCGTGGATGGATGAGGACGAGCTGCGCTACCGCGCTGAAGTGCCATGCTACTGCGGCAAGCAGGGCTGCATCGAAACGTTTATCTCCGGCACCGGGTTTGCTACTGATTACCATCGCTTAAGCGGCAGCCTGCTCAAAGGGAATGAGATCATGCGTCTTGTGGAAGAACAGGATGCCGTTGCAGAGCTGGCGCTCAGCCGCTACGAGCTGCGTCTGGCGAAATCGCTGGCGCACGTGGTTAATATTCTGGATCCGGACGTCATTGTACTGGGCGGCGGCATGAGCAATGTGGAGCGACTGTACAAAACAGTGCCGGATTTAGTGAAGCACTTCGTTTTTGGCGGCGAATGTGAAACCCCGATTCGCAAGGCATTGCACGGCGACTCAAGCGGCGTGCGCGGTGCGGCGTGGCTGTGGCCTTTGTAATTTCGTTATGTGCCCGGTGGCGGCTGCGCCTTACCGGGCCTACTTTTCGTTGCGTAGGCCTGCGCAAGCGTAGCGCCGCCAGGCATTGTCACGATATCATTCCACTGCAAACACCTTATCCAGCCTGCTATAGCCCAGCCCATTAATTTTCTTCACTTTAATCTGCACCGGGATCCGCTCCTTCATCGCCTCGACGTGGCTTATCACACCGATCACTTTCCCGCTGGCGTTCAGGGCGTCGAGCGCATCCAGCGCGGTATCCAGCGTTTCACTGTCGAGCGTGCCAAAGCCTTCGTCAAGGAACAGCGAATCAATGCGAGTCTTGTGGCTGACCAGATCCGAGAGCGCCAGCGCCAGCGCGAGGCTCACGAGGAAACTTTCCCCACCGGAAAGCGTGCGGGTATCACGTACGGCATCGGCCTGCCAGGTGTCCATCACTTCCAGCTCAAGCGCTTCGCTGGCCTTGCGTTTGAGCAGATATCGCCCGTGCAGGCGGCTGAGCTGCTCGTTCGCCAGCCACACCAGATTATCCAGCGTCAGGCCCTGAGCGAATTTGCGGAACTTATCGCCTTCCTTCGAGCCGATAAGCTGGTTCAGCCAGCCCCAGTCTTCGAGGGTTTGCGCGGCGGCATCGATGCGTGTCATCAACGCCTGTTGCTGCTGGCGGTTATCGGCGTCCTGCTTTAGCTGCTGATGAATCTGGCCCTGCGCGGCGCTGTTGTCCCGCAGCTGCTGCGCCAGCTGAGCTAACGCGGCCTGCACCTGCTCGCGGGTGTGCGCTGGCGGTAAATCTTCCGGGCGCTGCTGCTGGTGCGCCGCCAGCGTGGTTTGCGCCTGAGCGGCCAGCGCTTGCTGCTGCGTGAGCTGGCTTTCAAGCTGCTGCTTTAGCTGCTCCAGGCGTTGTTGCGTCTCGTCGTCGAGCAGGGCGGCAAGGAAGGCCGGCTGGTCTGCAAACGGGCTGGCAGCCAGCGCATCGTCGAAGGCTTTCTGTGCGAGCAGAAGCCGTTCACGCGCCTGCGTTTCCTGCTGCTGTAGCGTCTGCCGCTGGCTTTCCAGCGAAACGCAGTCGTGGTGAACCTGCTGCCAGCCGTCAAGCGTAGCTGTGCCCGATGTTTCTTGCCCGGAAACAGGCGGCAGGGTGTCCAGCAAAGGCTGAAGAAGGGACAGTTCATGTGCGACGGTTTGCTGGCGCTCGCTCTGCTTTTGCCACTGCTGGCTTTCCGTTTCGCGTGAGGCCAGCCATGCGGCTCCTTCGCCTTGTGAGGGTAACGTCAGGCTAAATGCGGCGAGGGCTTCGCTCAGCTCCGCGAGTCGCGCTTTCGCTTCCTGTTCACGAGCCCGGCGCTCGGCGTTCAGCGCCTGAATTTGCCGCTCCAGCGCCAGCCGCTGCCCGTGCTGATACAACTGCTGCCCGAGATTCTCCTGTTCGTTAAGCCAGCCGCTGACATCCTCGTCCGGCGTTAAGGTGATTTGCAGCCCGTCAACGGTGGCTTTCCACCGTGAGGTGAGCGCTTGCTCCTGTTCGGCGATCGACTGTAGCTCGCTTTGTTCGGCCTGTTGCTGCTTCTGTTGTGCATCAAGCTCACCCTTGAGGCTGGCGCCGAGTTCACGAATCTGGTTGACCTCTTTTTCCAGCGCGTCGCGGCGGGCTTCGTTCACGCCTGGCCTGAGCGCCTGATATTCCGCCACCGCCGGATGCTCCACCGATCCGCAAAGCGGGCAAGGGGCACCGGGTTGCAGACGGGCGCGTTCGGCAGTGAGGTCGGCAATGATTTTTTCCTGCTCGCACAACGTTCTGACGTCATTGAACTGCTGGAGCTTCTCTTTGTATTGCTGGCGACGCGCGGCGAGCTCCGCTTCGCCTTTTTCCAGCGCCTGCTGGCGCTGGGCCAACAGAGGGAGTAGCTGCTGGCGCCGCTTGCTGAGCGGCTGAAACTGCCCTTGCAGCGTGTTCAGCTGCTGACGAAGGGGCCTCAGGCGCTGATGCTGTTCGAGCGCAGCGGCCACGGCGGCCTCATCCAGCGTCAATGTGGACGGCGGCAGGGCATCACGCTGACGGGCGAGCTCGTTCTCACGCTGAGTCAGCTCTTGCAGATGTATGGCATCGCGCTCCTGTTGGCTAAAGGCCGCGCGCCAGCCAGTCAGTTCGCTCGACCAGTGGCGGAAGCGCGCGTTTTCGGTAAGCCACGCTGAGAGTACCTTTTGCTGGCCGGTGAGCTCCTCGTGCTGGCGTTCGGCGCTCAGGCGTAACCGCCCGCGCTGTGTGAGCTGAGCCTGTAAGCGAGTATTCACTTCTTCAATTTTTTGCTGCGTTTGCGTCAGCGACGCCTGATCGTCCTGAAAGCGCAGCCACAGCGGGCGCAGCCTGTCGGCGGGCTGTGCCAGGGCGAGGGCTTCCAGCCGCGGCCGGGCGGCGTTTAATGCATCCTGTGCCGCGGCGAGCGCTGTCTGTGAGCGAAGCTGTGCGTCCTGCATTTCCGCTTCGCGCGTTAGCCACTGCTGCCAGAGCTGGACGCGCTGCTGCTCCGCCTGGTGCTGTTTCTCCTCGTCAGTAAGCGCCTGCAAACGTTGCTGCAGCGCCTGCTGCTGCTCTTCCGTCAGTAAAATCATACCGGAAGCCTGCGCCTGGCATTTTTCCAGTTCGGTTTTGGCTTCTTTATGTTTCTCAAATACTCTCGCCGAAATCTGGCCATAAATTTCGGTGCCGGTCAGCTCTTCCAGCAGCTCAGCACGCTCTTTCGGCTTGGCATTGAGGAAAGCGGCAAACTGGCCCTGGGAGAGCATCATGGAGCGGGTGAAGCGGCCATAGTCGAGACCGGTGAGTGAGGCGGTCAACTCCAGCTTATCTTTGACTTTTTCTGCCAGAATTTTGCCGTCTTCACAGCGGGCCAGCTCCACGCGCGGGGCCTGGAGATTGCCGTCTGGCTGATTTCTGGCGCGGTTCTGGCTCCAGAAGGCGCGATAGGCCACGCCTTTCACTTCAAACTCCACTTCCGCGAGGCACTCGGCGGTATCGCGGGTCATCAGGTCGTTTTGCGACTGCGACAGCGTACTGAGGCGCGGCGTTTCGTGGTACAGCGCAAGGCAAATGGCATCCAGCAGCGTGGTTTTGCCCGCGCCCGTTGGCCCGGTAATCGCGAACAGGCCGTTGCTGGCAAACGGTTCAGCGGTGAAATCAATCTTCCATTCGCCCTTCAGCGAATTGAGGTTTTTCAGCCGCAGGCTCAGGATTTTCATGGCTGTTCCTCCCCGGAAAGCTCGCTCAGGGTTTCGGCGAAAAGCTGGTGCAGGCGTTGCTCCTGCGGGGCTTCCAGCGCTTCCAGCGCCAGACGTCGCTCAAAAACGTCTTCGACTTTCAGTTCGCTCAGCGTTTCGCGATGCTCGTTTGCCAGGATGCGCTCGCGCTGTTCGCGGCTGCGGCGAACCAGCAATACCTCGACGGGTAAATCATCCGTCAGTGCCTGAATTTTGCGCTGAATATCGTGCAGATATTCGTCGCTGGTGATTTCGATATCGAGCCACACCGGTGAGGCGGGATCGGCGTCGCGCCACTGTTCCAGCTGCTGGCTGATGCTGGCGAAATCGCCTTTCAGCACGGCCAGCTTTTGCGTAACGGGCACCTCGAGCGGCTCCACGCTTTCCAGCCTGCCTTCGCTGAAATGCACCAGGTTGACGGTTTTGGCTTTTCCGGTTTCATCAAAGCTCAGAGAAATCGGCGAGCCGCAGTAGCGAATGTGCTCCGTGCCGCCAATTTTTTGCGCACGGTGAATGTGGCCCAGCGCGATGTAGTCGACGGGTGGGAAGTTCTGCGCCGGGAAGGCGTCAAGCGTGCCGATATAGATGTCACGCACAGCGTCACTTTTGCTGGCACCGACGGTGGTCAGATGGCCGCTGGCGATGATTGGCAAAGGGCGCTCGCCCCGCAGTTCGCATGCCTGCTGATACTGCTGCTGATAGTAGTCCGTGATCGCCTGTAATAAATGCTGCTGCTTTTCCCCCGCCGACGCACCCGCCTGGCTGACGATAACATCGCGCGGGCGCAGGAACGGAACCGGGCAGAGAATGGCACCAGGTTCGCCGTCGCGGCGTTTCAGTTCGCAGGGCGGTGTGCCGCTGCCCGCCACCACGAGGGTGTTGAGAAACGCCAGAATATCGCGGGACTCGTTGAGCGTGGCGACGGAGTCGTGGTTGCCCGCCAGCACCACCAGCTGGCAGCCGGTCTGCTGGAGCTTCACCACAAAGCGGTTGTAAAGTTCGCGCGCGTAGCTCGGCGGCGAACCGGTGTCGAAGATGTCGCCCGCCACGATAATGGCATCTGCCTCTTGCGCCTCTGCGGTGTTCAGCAGCCAGTCGAGAAACGCCTCGTGTTCGGCGGCGCGGCTTTTACTGTAAAAGTTCTGGCCAAGGTGCCAGTCAGAGGTATGGAGGATGCGCATTAAGGTGGCCTGTGGCAAAAAAGCGTGACGGCAAGTATAAACGGTTACGGATATCAGGGCGATGACGTGTTTTTCGGTGTCATAATTGAAAAAATCACTATCATAAATCTGTCACAAATCTGACGCATAATGACGCCGCATGATACGCATATGATTAATAAACAGGATAAATAATGGCGAGACGTATTCTGGTCGTTGAAGATGAAGCACCGATTCGCGAGATGGTCTGCTTCGTCCTGGAGCAAAATGGCTTTCAGCCTGTAGAAGCCGAAGATTTTGACAGTGCCGTGAATCAGCTCAATGAGCCGTGGCCGGATTTAGTCCTGCTGGACTGGATGCTGCCGGGCGGTTCAGGCATTCAGTTTATTAAGCATCTTAAGCGTGAAGCGCTGACGCGTGATATTCCAGTGGTCATGCTGACCGCGCGAGGTGAAGAAGAAGATCGCGTGCGGGGTCTGGAAACCGGCGCAGATGATTACATCACCAAACCGTTTTCCCCGAAAGAGCTGGTGGCGCGCATCAAAGCCGTGATGCGCCGCATTTCGCCGATGGCGGTTGAAGAGGTGATTGAGATGCAGGGCCTGAGCCTCGACCCGTCCTCTCATCGCGTCATGACTGGTGAAAACCCGCTGGACATGGGGCCAACGGAATTTAAGCTCCTGCATTTCTTTATGACGCACCCGGAGCGCGTGTACAGCCGCGAGCAGCTGTTGAACAACGTCTGGGGCACTAACGTTTATGTGGAAGATCGTACGGTGGACGTGCACATTCGCCGTCTGCGTAAAGCGCTGGAACACAGCGGTCACGACCGGATGGTGCAGACCGTCCGCGGCACGGGTTATCGTTTCTCCGCCCGTTTCTGACAATTGACTGGAGTGTGACCCGTGCTGGAACGGTTGTCATGGAAAAGGCTGGTTTTTGAGCTGATCCTCTGTTGTATCCCGGCCCTGATCCTCGGGGCTTTTTTCGGCTATCTGCCGTGGTTTCTGCTGGCGGCCGTCACCGGACTGCTGATCTGGCATTTCTGGAATTTGCTTCAGCTTTCGTGGTGGCTTTGGGTCGACAGGAGTATGACGCCGCCGCCGGGTAAAGGAAGCTGGGAGCCGCTGCTTTACGGTCTGCACCAGATGCAGATGCGTAATAAAAAGCGTCGCCGTGAGCTGGGGAGCCTGATAAAGCGCTTTCGCAGCGGGGCGGAATCGTTGCCCGATGCGGTGGTGCTGATTACGGAAGAGGGATCGATGTTCTGGTGTAACGGCCTGGCTCAGCAGACGCTCAACCTGCGCTGGCCGGACGACAGCGGTCAGAACATCCTCAACCTGCTGCGCTACCCGGAATTTTCCCGCTACCTGAAATCCCGCGATTTCACCAAACCGCTCAATCTGGTGCTCAACACCGGGCGTCATCTGGAAATACGCGTGATGCCCTACAGCGAAAAACAGCTACTGCTGGTTGCGCGTGACGTCACCCAGATGCACCAGCTGGAAGGTGCGCGGCGTAATTTCTTCGCCAACGTGAGCCACGAGCTGCGCACGCCACTCACGGTGTTGCAGGGCTATCTGGAGATGATGCAGGAGCAAACGCTGGAGGGCGCACCGCGCGAAAAAGCGCTGCACACTATGCGTGAGCAGACGCAGCGCATGGAAGGGCTGGTGCGTCAGCTGTTAACGCTGTCGCGCATTGAGGCCGCACCGCTGGCCGCGCTGAATGAGCGTATCGATGTGCCCATGATGCTGCGCGTGGTTGAACGTGAAGCGCAAACCCTCAGCCACAAAAAGCACATTCTGCATTTTGAGATTGATGATTCGCTGCTGGCTTTGGGTAGCGAAGAACAACTGCGCAGCGCGATGTCGAATCTGGTGTACAACGCGGTGAACCACACGCCGGAGGGCACGGAGATAGTGGTGCGCTGGCAGCGTGCTCCGCACGGAGCGCAGTTCAGCGTGGAAGATAACGGGCCAGGCATTGCGGCCGAGCATATTCCCCGGCTTACAGAACGCTTTTACCGCGTTGATAAAGCGCGCTCCCGGCAGACAGGCGGCAGCGGGTTGGGGCTTGCGATTGTGAAGCATGCGGTTAATCACCATGACAGCCGGCTCGATATTGAAAGTATTCCAGGCAAGATGACGCGCTTTAGCTTTGTGCTGCCGGAACGTTTGGTTGCCAATAAAAGTGCCTGAAGAGCTGTCTGGAAGGATTGGTTGACAAAGACCGGCGAAAGCCGGTTTTTTATCTTTCCGGTCGGCCAAACGGCGAATAATTATTAATCGTCTGCTGCTTTTTTGTTCGCATGATTAGCCAGAGGTTTTTCGCATATATGGTTGTTCATGCTACATGCGAATTCGTTGTTGCTATAATCCTCTGGTTTTACGATCCCTTGTTGCATTAAAACGTTATAAGCGTTTAAATTGCCCCCCATGCAGTCGCAGTCTGACTGCCTTCACGCGATAAACCCAATAACTATTCTTTTCGCGTGAACATCGGGAGTGTTTCCCACTGTATGACACGCTTTCACCGTTGTTCTGTTCCGCAGGAATAAGTACGACGTTTTGACATTCAACACCACATCCACAGGCAGTAAAGAGTTTATGACCCATCAGTTAAAATCTCGCGATATCATCGCGTTGGGCTTTATGACCTTTGCGTTGTTCGTTGGCGCGGGCAACATTATTTTCCCTCCTATGGTCGGCCTGCAGGCTGGCGAACATGTCTGGACGGCGGCGATCGGCTTTCTGATTACTGGTGTGGGCCTGCCTGTGCTGACGATTATCGCGCTGGCGAAAGTGGGTGGTGGCGTAGACAACCTCAGTACCCCGATTGGTAAAGTGGCGGGCGTTCTGCTGGCAGTGGTGTGCTATCTGGCTGTGGGGCCGTTGTTCGCCACGCCGCGCACCGCAACGGTTTCTTTCGAAGTGGGGATCGCCCCGCTGACCGGTGATGGCGCGCTGCCGCTGTTCCTCTACAGCCTTGTCTATTTTGCGCTGGTGATTCTGGTTTCCCTCTATCCGGGCAAACTGCTGGATACCGTTGGCAACTTCCTGGCTCCGCTGAAAATCATTGCCCTGGTGGTACTGGCCGTGGCGGCCATCATGTGGCCTGTGGGCCCAATCAGCCAAGCGCTGGAAGCCTATCAGACTGCGCCGTTCTCTAACGGTTTCGTTAATGGCTATCTGACGATGGATACCCTCGGTGCGATGGTGTTCGGCATTGTTATCGTGAATGCCGCACGCTCCCGTGGCGTGAGTGAAGCGCGCCTGCTGACCCGTTATACCGTGTGGGCGGGCCTGATGGCGGGCGTTGGCCTGACGCTGCTGTACTTGGCGCTGTTCCGTCTGGGTTCCGACAGCGCATCGCTTGTCGATCAGAACGCCAACGGCGCAACTATTCTGCACGCGTACGTTCAGCACACCTTTGGTGGCGCAGGCAGCTTCCTGCTGGCGGCGCTGATCTTCCTGGCCTGTATGGTGACTGCGGTGGGCCTGACCACAGCATGCGCAGAGTTCTTCTCTCAGTACCTGCCGCTTTCTTACAAAACGCTGGTCTTCATCCTTGGCATCTTCTCGATGGTGGTGTCCAATCTGGGCCTGAGCCACCTGATTCAGATTTCCATTCCGGTGCTCACCGCGATTTATCCGCCATGTATTGCACTGGTAGTATTAAGCTTTACCCGCGGTTGGTGGCATAATTCGACCCGCGTGATCGCCCCGGCAATGTTCATCAGCCTGGTGTTCGGCTTGCTGGATGGCGTGAAAGCCTCCGTGTTTGCTGATATCCTTCCCGGCTGGACCGCGCATCTGCCGCTGGCACAGCAGGGTCTTGCATGGCTGATGCCAACGATTGTCGCCGCCGTGCTGGCGATGGGATGGGATCGCGCAGCAGGTCGTCAGGTAACCTCCAGCGCGCATTAATTAGCGGGCGAGGATTGAAATTAACCACGGGGCCATCGGCTCCGTGGTTTTGTTTTTGTTAAGGCAGTGGAATTCATGGCAACAGATAACAAGCTAAAGCGTGGGCTTACCGCCCGTCACATCCGCTTTATGGCGCTCGGTTCGGCTATCGGCACCGGTCTTTTTTATGGCTCGGCAGACGCCATTAAAATGGCCGGTCCCAGCGTGCTGCTGGCGTACCTCATCGGCGGCGTGGCCGCTTACATCATCATGCGTGCGCTCGGCGAAATGTCGGTGCACAACCCGTCTGCCAGCTCTTTTTCCCGCTACGCGCAGGAAAACTTAGGCCCGCTTGCAGGCTACATCACCGGCTGGACCTACTGCTTTGAAATCCTGATTGTCGCCATTGCTGACGTCACGGCGTTCGGCATCTACATGGGCGTCTGGTTCCCGGCGGTGCCGCACTGGATTTGGGTGCTGAGCGTGGTGCTGCTGATTTGTGCCATTAACCTGATGAGCGTGAAGGTCTTCGGCGAGCTGGAATTCTGGTTTTCGTTCTTTAAGGTCGCCACCATCATCGTGATGATCGTTGCCGGGTTTGGCATCATCATCTGGGGGATCGGCAACGGCGGGCAGCCGACGGGTATTCACAACCTCTGGAGCAATGGTGGCTTCTTCAGCAACGGCTGGATCGGGATGGTGATGTCCTTGCAGATGGTGATGTTCGCCTACGGCGGGATTGAAATCATCGGCATTACTGCCGGTGAGGCGAAAGACCCGGAGAAATCTATTCCGCGCGCTATCAATTCGGTACCCATGCGTATTCTGGTGTTCTATGTGGGCACGCTGTTTGTGATCATGTCGATTTACCCGTGGAACCAGGTCGGCACCAACGGCAGCCCGTTCGTGATGACCTTCCAGCATATGGGCATTACTTTTGCGGCCAGCATCCTGAACTTCGTGGTGCTGACGGCTTCGCTTTCCGCGATTAACTCTGACGTCTTCGGCGTGGGGCGCATGCTGCACGGCATGGCGGAGCAGGGCAGCGCGCCGAAGGTGTTCGCCAAAACCTCGCGTCGCGGCGTGCCGTGGGTGACGGTGGCGGTGATGACCATTGCTCTGCTGCTGGCGGTCTACCTGAACTACATCATGCCCGAAAACGTCTTCCTGGTGATTGCATCGCTCGCGACGTTCGCCACCGTCTGGGTGTGGATCATGATCCTGCTGTCGCAAATTGCCTTCCGTCGTCGCCTGTCGCCGGAAGAAGTGAAGAATCTTAAATTCAGGGTGCCTGGCGGCGTATTTACCACCGTTGTCGGTCTGCTGTTCCTGGTCTTTATCATTGTGCTGATTGGCTGGCATCCGGATACCCGTATTTCGCTTTACGTCGGCTTCGCGTGGATTGTGCTGCTGCTGATTGGCTGGCAGTTTAAGGTTCGTCGCGAGCGCCAGCGGGCTTTCGCGCAGTAATCTTTTTAAGCCCGGCGGCGTTCTGCTGCCGGGTTTCCCTTCTGGTTCAAACGTGTGAGAAATCACAAAACGCGTTAAGCGATTCCCTGCTCATATATGAGCAATTTGTGCATGGTGACTCGTCTTCTCCGGCATTAATGCGTCTGACGCATTAACAGATGCGGTAAATGCACTTATTCAGTCGCGCACTTTCACGCATCCTCATGGTTGATAAAAAGTTAAATATGTTAACTGATTTGTTAATCATGGAGGGCGAGATGCCTGTCACCACTGAAACTACTGCATTCCGCGCCAGGGCGATGGCCATTCTGCGCGTGACGTCGGGCAACTTCCTTGAGCAGTTCGACTTCTTCCTGTTTGGCTTTTACGCCACCTATATTGCCCACACCTTTTTTCCGGCAGAAAGCGAATTTGCTTCGCTGATGATGACCTTCGCGGTGTTTGGCGCAGGCTTCCTGATGCGCCCGATTGGGGCGGTTGTCCTGGGGGCGTGGATCGACAAAGTTGGACGCCGCAAGGGGCTTATCGTCACGCTCTCCATTATGGCTGCCGGGACGTTTATGATCGTGCTGGTGCCGGGCTATCAGTCCATCGGGCTGTGGGCGCCGCTGCTGGTGTTGTGTGGACGTTTGCTGCAAGGCTTCTCTGCCGGTGCGGAACTGGGCGGGGTGTCGGTCTATCTGGCAGAAATTGCCACGCCGGGGCGCAAAGGGTTTTACACCAGCTGGCAGTCGGGTAGCCAGCAGGTGTCAATCATGGTGGCGGCGCTGCTGGGTTTTACCCTGAATGAAATGATGGGGGCAGACACTCTGCAGGCCTGGGGATGGCGTATCCCGTTCGTTGTGGGCTGTCTGATTGTGCCGTTCATCTTTATGCTGCGCCGTCAGCTGACGGAGACGCAGGAGTACGAACAGCGCGACAACCATTTGCCGCTGAAACAGGCGATGAGTACGCTGCTGCAAAACTGGCGTGTGGTGGTGGCAGGCATGCTGATGGTGGCAATGACGACCACCGCGTTTTATCTGATCACCGTTTATGCCCCGACGTTTGGCAAAAAAGTCCTGCTGCTCAGCGCCTCCGACAGCCTGCTGGTCACTTTGCTGGTGGCGATTTCTAACTTCATCTGGCTACCGATCGGCGGCATGATTTCGGACCGGTTTGGCCGCAAGCCGGTGCTGATTGCCATGACGCTGCTGGCGATTTTCACCAGCTGGCCTGCGTTAACCGTGCTCGCCCATGCGCCGAGTTTTAGCATGATGCTGATTGTGCTGCTGTGGCTCTCCTTTATTTATGGCATATACAACGGCGCGATGATCCCGGCACTAACGGAAATCATGCCCGGGGAAGTGCGCGTCGCTGGTTTCTCTCTGGCCTATAGCCTTGCGACGGCGCTTTTTGGCGGCTTCACGCCGGCCGTTTCCACCGCGTTAATTCAATACACCGGCGATAAAGCGGCACCAGGATACTGGATGAGTTTCGCTGCTATCTGTGCGCTGCTTGCCACGCTCTATCTCTATCATCGAGCCTCATCTCACGGCTGGAGCAGCCGTCACTCTCACCCTTCAGGAGCAACACGATGAAACGTTTGGCCTTTTGGATGGCACTCACCTTTGCGGGCACCTTTAGCCTGAGCGCCAGTGCTGAAGAGATCACGGTGATGATTTCCGGTGGCTTTTCCGCAGCGCTCGATAAGTTGGCCCCGCAGTATGAAAAGGCAACGGGCGATACGGTGCATATTGTTCATGGTCCGTCGATGGGGAAATCTCCGGAGGCCATTCCGAACCGGCTGGCGGCAGGGCAGCCTGCTGATGCGGTGATCATGGTGGGATATGCGCTGGATAACCTGCAAAAAGCGGGAAAAATTGCGCCAGCTAGCCGAATGGAATTGGCAGACTCCCGCATCGGCATGGTGGTGAAAGCAGGTGAACCCGCGCCGGATATCCGTTCCGAAGCGGCACTCAAAGCGACGCTGCTGAAAGCCAAATCGATAGCCTACTCTGACAGCGCCAGCGGACGCTACGTACAAAGCGAGCTTTTCACTAGACTCGGTATTGCACAGGACGTGCAGGGCAAAGCAAAGATGATCGAAAAAACGCCCGTCGCCTCGCTGGTGGCAAAAGGAGAGTACGCCGTGGGCTTCCAGCAGGTTAGCGAGCTGCTGCCGGTGAAAGGGGCGGAATTTGTCGGGCGAATTCCTGAGCAGGTTCAGTACGTCACACGCTTTGCCGGTGCGGTGGTTAACAAAGCGGCACATGAGAACCAGGCCCGTGCTTTACTGCGTTATCTTGCTTCGCCGCAGGCCCAGGCGATAGTCCGCGAAACCGGGCTTGATCCCCTGCCCGCTAAGGCCGGAACAGGCCGATAATCATCTGCTCCAGTTCGGTTGCCAGCGGGGAAAGTTCGGTCCCCGCTTTTTTGATCAGGCCAACCTGTCTTTTTACTACCGGGTCAGTCAGCGGTTTTTGCACCAGCGCCGGGTTACCGCCTTCCGGTAGCGCCATGGACGGCACGGCGGCAATACCCAGCCCGGCTTCCACCATTCCGATCATCGTTGTGACATGGCGGGTTTCACAAACCGCAGGTCTGCGCGCGGTAATGTCGCCTAATGCCTGGTCGAGCAAATGCCGGTTACCGGACGATTTATTGAGCCAGATGTAATCGGCTTCGAAAAATGTTTTCCAGCTCAGGGAGGGCAGATGCGCCAGCGGGTGATCGTGCCGGCAAATGAGCTGATAGGTTTCATCCACCAGCGGCATAAAGGTGAGATCGGATTCCCCGCTGGAAAGAAAGCTGAGCCCAAAATCGGCCTGCCGGTTCTGCACGGCGGAGTAGACGTTACCTGCGCTGGTATCCACCAGTTTGATCCTGGCCCTGGCGAAGCGTTGACGAAAGTGAGCGATCACTTTGGGCATAAAATAGTAGGCGGCAGAAGGGATACAGGCCACGGTGACAATGCCGCTGCCGTAAAACATTTTGTCGCTAATGCCGGTCAGCGCATCTTCGAAATCCGCCAGCAGCTGCTGGGCTCGCGGGGCAAAGGTTCTGCCTACCTGCGTTAAGGTGACGCTGCGGGTCGTTCTGTCGAAGAGTCGAACGCCAAGGGCCGATTCCAGTTTTTCAATCCGGCGGCTGAGGGCCGATTGCGAAATACAGATGGCTTCCGCCGCATAGCGAAAGCTGCCGTGTTCACACAGGGCGATAAAAGCGTACAGATCCTGGAGGTCAAAATCAGGCACGGTGCGTCTCAGTTAACATTTGGATAACATACAGTGTATCGTAACTCTCTTTGCCGACGCACTCACACTTTTCAGCCTTATTTCGGTTTCTCCACCCCCTCTCTCCACCCAAAGAAAGCGCCATAATGATGAGTTGTACGCCGTCTGACTGTGGCATGGTGAACGCATTTTGAACAAAGGGGAATGATGATGTTGAAGGCATGGCATCTGCCTGTTGCGCCGTTCATTAAACAGCAGCAGGACCGACTGACGATTACGCTGTGGCTGAGCGGGGAGACGCTGCCGCTGAAGGTTACGCTTCGTGCGGAAGAGGATAACGAGGAGATCTCGCTGCCGATGCACCGTTTGCGCAGTGAGCCGCATCCGGGCGTGACCGCCTGGCGTGCGGAAATCGATCTGAGTCGCGGCCAGCCCCGCCGCCGCTACAGCTTTAAGCTGCTGTGGGCCAACCGTCAGCGCTGGTTTACGCCGCAGGGCTTTAGCGCGTATCCACCCGCGCGGCTGGAGCAGTTTGCGGTTGACGTGCCGGATACCGGGCCGCAGTGGGTCGCCGATCAGGTCTTCTATCAAATATTCCCCGACCGTTTCGCCCGCAGTGAACCGCGCACCGCGGAACAGGACAACGTCTATTATCACCATGCCGCCGGGCGCGATATTGTGCTGCGCCGCTGGGATGATCCTTTAACGGCAGAAGCCGGAGGATCGACGTTTTACGGCGGCGATCTCGACGGCATCAGCGAAAATCTGCCGTACCTGAAAAAACTTGGCGTCACGGCGCTGTACCTGAACCCGGTGTTCGTCGCCCCCAGCGTGCACAAGTACGATACCGAAGATTACCGCCACGTTGACCCGCAGTTTGGCGGCGACCAGGCACTGCTGCGGCTTCGGCACAATACTCGTCGGGAGGAAATGAGGCTTATCCTCGACGGCGTGTTTAACCACAGCGGCGATTCGCACAGCTGGTTTGACCGACATAACCGTGGGAGCGATGGCGCCTGCCACAACTCTTCTTCACACTGGCGCGACTGGTATAGCTTCTCAGCAGAAGGTAAAGCGCTGGACTGGCTCGGCTACGCCAGCCTGCCGAAGCTGGATTTCAGTTCCGAAACGCTGATCAATGAGATCTATCGCGATGAGGACAGCATCGTGCGCCACTGGCTGAAGGCACCCTGGAGCATGGACGGCTGGCGGCTGGACGTGGTGCATATGCTGGGCGAAGGCGGCGGGGCGCGCAACAACCTTCAGCACATCACAGGAATTACCCGGGCGGCAAAAGAGACGCAGCCGGAAGCCTATATTCTCGGCGAGCATTTTGGCGATGCGCGCCAGTGGCTGCAGGCCGATGCGGAAGATGCGGCGATGAATTATCGCGGTTTTACCTTCCCGCTGTGGGGCTTCCTCGCGAATACCGATATCTCGTACGATCCGCAGATGATCGATGCGCAGACCTGCATGGCGTGGATGGATAACTACCGCGCCAGCCTGTCGCACCAGCAGCAGCTGAGGATGTTTAATCAACTGGACAGCCACGACACTGCGCGCTTTAAATCCCTGCTCGGCAAGGATGTGGCGCGCTTGCCGCTGGCGGTGGTGTGGCTGTTCACCTGGCCGGGTGTGCCCTGCATTTATTACGGTGACGAGGTAGGACTTGATGGCAACAACGACCCGTTCTGCCGCAAGCCGTTCCCGTGGGATAAAGAGCAACAGGACAGAGATCTGCTGGCGCTCTATCAGCGGATGACGAAGCTGCGTCATCGCACGCAGGCGCTGCGCCACGGTGGCTGTCAGGTTCTTTACGCCGAGGATAATGTGGTGGTGTTCGTCCGCGTACTGAAACAGCAGCGCGTGCTGGTGGCGATAAACCGGGGCGAGCCGTGCGAAGTCGTGCTGGAAGCCTCTCCGCTGCTTGATGTAAAAGAGTGGCATATCAAAGAGGGCAAAGGCACATTGGCGGACGATGTTTTAGCCCTACCCGCTATTTCTGCGTCGGTGTGGGTCGGCAATTAGCGGCCAGGATGCCCGGCGGCGCTTCGCTTGCACGGGCCTACAACGGAAATGTTCTCATGTAGGCCGGGTCAGGCGTAGCCGCCACCCGGCATGTTAATGGTATAACTGCATAAACACATCTTCATCCAGCAGCGCTTCCCGCCACCAGCGCTGGGCCAGCCCATCGTTATGGTTGCGCCATGCCATGTAGGCTACGTCCTTCTCACGAAACGACAGCACCTCTTTCTCCACCAGTTCACCGTTTTCAAGCCACGGCCGCGCGATGTGGTGGGGGAGGAAACCGCAGCCCATGCCCGCCCGCAGCAGCATGACTTTGGAATGAAAATCATCCACGCGAATTTGCGGCTGTTCGTCCATCAGATTGCTGTTGATAGGCTGACAGCTGCGGGCGCTGTCGCTGATCACTACTGCGCGATGCAGGCAGAGCTGATCGTTGGAGAGTGGCATATGTATCTGCGCCAGCGGGTGTGAAGGGGCCACAACAAAGACGTTATCCAGCGTGCCGAGCATTTTGTACGACCACGCGGCTGACGTGGGTGGCTCGTTGATGGCGCCGAGGATCATATCCGCCCCATGATGCGTCAACTCTTCCCACGCGCCCGCGAGTGTGTGATGGGTGAAATTGAGTCGTGTTTGTTTGTTGAGGGCGTGAAACTCATCGATCAGCGGAAGCAGGGCTTTGAATGGAAAGGAGTCATCCAGCGCGATTGACAGCTCTTTCTCCCAGCCGGAGTGCACCTGCACCGCCTGTTTCTCCAGATCTTTTGCCGCGTTCAGCAGCAGACGCCCCTTCTCCAGCATCATCCTGCCCGTATCGGTGAATTTAGCCCGGTGACCGGAACGATCTAACAGCGTGATATTCAGATCGCTTTCCAGCTTTTGAATCATATAGCTGAGCGCGGCGGGGGTTTTGAACAACGATTCCGCCGCCGTGGCGAAGGATCCATGTTTGTCCAGTGCATCCAGAATCAGTAAGACATCAAGGTTTAAGCGCATGGTGGGAAAGCGTCAGAGGAAACAATACTGAGATTTTCCCTGAACCCGTTTATCGATAAAAGTGAAAAAATAAGAACGCTCCGGCGCAATTTTTTGACTAAGCCTGATAATTATTGCCGGGTGAATGAGTGTGGCGAAAATATATTTCGGCCTGCTGTCAGCAAACGGAAAATTTCTTTAATAACTCGTTAGATATTTCCGCCTATACTCATCTGACTTTCTCCCTCAGGATCCAACTGTTTACAACAGTCTTAGACCGTTGCCTTTTAACTTATTGATTAAGAAGGTGTGATATGTCTATCCGGGAACTGATTGACCCACAAAATTCTGCGCTTATTTTTATTGACCACCAGCCGCAAATGTCTTTTGGCGTAGCGAATATTGACCGTCAGACGCTGAAAAATAATACCGTCGCACTGGCTAAGGCCGGCAAAATTTTTAATGTGCCAACCCTTTATACCTCCGTGGAAACCAAAAGCTTTAGTGGATATATCTGGCCAGAGCTGCTGGCCGTGCATCCGGACGTCAAACCGATTGAGCGTACTTCCATGAACTCCTGGGAGGATGAGGCGTTTGTGAAAGCGGTGAAGGCAACCGGGCGCAAAAAGCTCATTATTTCCGCGCTGTGGACCGAAGTGTGCCTGACCTTCCCGGCGCTGATGGCGCTGGATGAAGGTTTTGAAGTTTACGTGGTGACTGATACCTCAGGCGGTACGTCCGTCGATGCCCATGAACGCGCTATCGATCGTATGGTGCAGGCGGGCGCGGTGCCGTTGACCTGGCAGCAGGTGCTGCTTGAGTACCAGCGTGACTGGTCACGTAAAGCCACTTACGACGCAGTAATGGATCTGGTGCGTGAACACTCCGGCGCTTACGGGATGGGCGTGGACTACGCTTATACCCTGGTGCACGGCGCGCCTGAACGTAAAGCGTAATGCTGACCGGCGGGCGATGGCCCGCCTTTTTGCGACCGTAAGGAATCCATCGCCATGAGCCAACAGAAACACGTGACGCTGGTCATCACCCATGCGCTGAACCCGCAGGATAGCTCCCGATACGAAGCGTGGCTGGGGAAAATTATGCCCGTGGCGGCGGAATTTCCCGGCCATCTTGGGGCCAACGTTATTCGTCCGGCCGACGGGCAGGGGATGTGGAACATCATTATTCGTTTCGATACGCTTGAGCATCTCTACGCCTGGACGCAGTCCGAAACCCGCAGGCAGCTGGTGGATGAGATCACGCCGCTGCTGACCGAAGGCGACCGGACAGAGGTGCGCACCGAAGCGGCCTTCTGGTTCACCCCGCCTGCCGCAAACGTTTGTCAGCCTAAACGCTGGAAGCAGTTTCTCATTACGCTGCTGGTGATTTTCCCGAGCACGAACCTGGTGCCTGCCGTCACCGGCACGCTGTTCCCGATGCTGAAAGGCTCGTTGCTGCTGCATCTGATAAACGATGCCTGCGTGGTGGCACTGGTCGTCTGGCTCTGGATGCCCCTCGTTACCCGAATTTTTGCCGGCTGGCTGAAAAAAGCCTGAGCCGGTCTGAGGAGTCTGAAATGTCTCAATACGCCACTTTGATCCTGACCCACGGTGACATTCATACGCTTGATAAACAGAACCCGCTGGCGGAAGCCGTTGCAATAGCTAACGGGAAGATCATCGCTGCGGGCACTCACGAACGCGTGATGAGTTTCGCCAATGACGGAACGCAGATTGTCGATCTGAAAGGTCATACGGTGATCCCCGGCCTGAACGATTCCCACCTGCACCTGATCCGCGGCGGCCTGAACTACAACCTGGAGCTGCGCTGGGAGGGCGTGCCGTCGCTTGCCGACGCGCTGCGCATGCTGAAAGATCAGGCCGATCGTACGCCTTCGCCGCAGTGGGTGCGCGTGGTGGGCGGCTGGAGTGAGTTCCAGTTTGCTGAACGCCGTATGCCAACCATTGAAGAACTGAACGACGCCGCGCCGGACACGCCGGTGTTTGTGCTGCATCTCTACGATCGTGCACTGCTTAACCGTGCGGCACTGAAGGCGGTGGGCTACACCAAAGATACGCCCGATCCGGCCGGCGGCGAGATCGTTCGTGATAAAAACGGCAATCCGACAGGGATGCTGGTGGCGAAGCCTAATGCCATGATCCTTTATTCGACGCTGGCGAAGGGGCCGAAGCTGCCGATCGAGATGCAGGTAAACTCCACTCGCCAGTTTATGCGTGAGCTGAACCGTCTTGGGTTAACCAGCGCCATCGACGCGGGCGGCGGCTTCCAGAACTATCCGGAAGATTATCAGGTGATCGACGAGCTGCACGCCAAAGATCAGATGACGGTGCGTATCGCCTATAACCTCTTCACTCAGCGTCCGAAACAGGAGCTGGAGGACTTCGAACGCTGGACTGATATGCTTAAACCGGGGCAGGGCACTGATTTCTACCGTGCCAATGGTGCCGGGGAGATGCTGGTGTTTTCGGCGGCCGATTTTGAAGACTTCCTGCAGCCGCGCCCCGATCTGCCGGAAGGGATGGAAGACGAGCTGGAACGCGTGGTGCGCCACCTGGTTGAGCACTGCTGGCCGTTCCGTCTGCATGCCACCTACGACGAGTCCATCAGTCGGATGCTTGACGTGTTCGAGAAGGTGAACCGTGATATTCCCTTCAACGGCCTGCACTGGTTCTTTGACCATGCGGAAACCATCACCGAGCGTAACATTGAGCGCGTAAAAGCGCTGGGCGGCGGCATTGCCGTGCAGCACAGAATGGCGTTCCAGGGGGAGTACTTTGTCGACAGATACGGCAAAGAGGTGGTGAAACACACCCCGCCGGTGGCAAAAATGCTCGAACTGGACGTGCCGGTTGGTCTGGGTACGGATGCAACTCGTGTGGCGAGCTACAACCCGTGGACCGCGCTGTACTGGCTGGTGTCTGGCCGTACCGTCGGCGGGATGGCAATGTATGACGATAACAACCGACTGCCGCGCGACGTGGCGCTGGAGCTGTGGACGGCGGGCAGCGCCTGGTTCTCCAGCGAACAGGGTAAAAAAGGGCGTATTGTTGCCGATCAGCTGGCGGATTTGGTGGTGTTGTCGAAAGACTACTTCCGCGTGCCGGAAGAGGAGATCAAAGGCATTGAATCGGTGCTGACAATTGTCGACGGCAAGGTGGTGTACGCCGCCGGGCACTTCAGCCCGCTTGCGCCGCCGTCTATCCCAATCGTACCGGACTGGTCGCCGGTGGTGAAAGTGCCCGGACATTATCGTTCCGCACCGCCAGCCGCAGCGAAGGTTGGCGCGGTGGTGCAGATGCATCAGTGCGCCGGCAGCTGTGGTGTGCATGGGCATTCGCATGATATTGCGCGGAAGTCAGGTATTCCGGTATCGGATGACCAGGCCTTCTGGGGCGTGCTGGGGTGCAGCTGTTTTGCTTTTTGAGATCGGAGCGGCCTGATCCCCTCTCCCCGGCCCTCTCCCAAAGGGAGAGGGAGAAAAAAGAGCCCAGCTCAAGAGGGGGAGGGAGAAAACCGCACAGAACAGTTCCCTCTCCCTGCGGGAGAGGGTTAGGGAGAGGGAGAAACCTCAATCACCAGACATAAAAAAGGCCCGCATTCGCGGGCCTTTCGTTCATCAATCAGCGCTGATTACAGGCCGTTGACGTTCTCAGTCAGGTATTTAGCAACACCGGCTGGAGAGGCGTTCATGCCTTCTTTGCCTTTTTCCCACTGAGCCGGGCATACTTCGCCGTGCTCTTCGTGGAACTGCAGCGCGTCAACCATACGCAGCATTTCGTCGATGTTACGACCCAGCGGCAGATCGTTCACAACCTGGTGACGAACGATGCCGTTCGCGTCGATCAGGAAGGAACCGCGCAGCGCAACGCCTGCGTCCGGATGTTCGATGCCGTAAGCCTGCTGGATTTCACGTTTAATGTCCGCAACCATCGCGTATTTCACTGCACCGATGCCGCCTTTGTCGACAGGGGTGTTGCGCCATGCGTTATGAACAAATTCAGAGTCGAAGGAAACGCCAACCACTTCTACGCCGCGTTTCTGGAACTCTTCGTAACGCTTGTCGAAAGCAATCAGCTCAGACGGGCATACGAAGGTGAAATCCATTGGCCAGAAGAACAGCACGGTCGCTTTGCCAGCGGTGTGCTGCTTGAAGTTGAAGTTATCAACGATTTCGCCGTTACCCAGTACAGCAGCGGCGGTAAAGTCAGGAGCAGGACGGGTTACCAGAACCATGAGGTTCTCCTCTAAATTTATAAGGTTAATGGAACGCAACGCGGGCCAGTATAGGGAGAGGAAGCAGGTGACTCAATGAGGCGCTGACAATCGTTGAGACAGGTTTTACCTATCAATTATTATTTTAACAACCGTTCCAGCTTAGCGATTCTGTGAGAAAGCGCAAGTTTTACAGCGCTTGTGCTTTCGCCTGCGCCATCATGCGCGGGTAAAACGCCCAGAAAGTTTCTTCGAGCTGTGCGTAATGCATGTCCAGATCCTGCCAGGAATCACGCAGGGCATCCAGACGCGGGCGGCGGCTTGCCATGCCGTTCAGTACGCTCTGAATAAAATCCATATCGCTGTAGCGCTCGAGCCAGCGTTCGGACCACAGGTAGTGGTTGAGATTCACAAAGCGCGGCGGCGAGTCGGGCAAAATGGTGGATACCTGCGCGTGAGCGTGGCGAACAAATGCGGGCAGCGACATCTCTGGTGACAATTTTTCCCAGTCCCGCGATAAGAAGTGATCCCACATCACGTCGAGCGTAATGGGCGCCACGCGGCGGGTTTCCGGGCGAAACCACGCTTTCGCAGTTTTCACTTCTGCCAGGTTATCCGTCAGCACGTCGATGCGGCGATGCATGTAGATACCGCTGACGACATCAGGGGCATAGTCATCGTCCGGGTTACCGCGAACAAAATCGGCCAGCAAATTGCCCGGCAGCGAGCTGTTGGCGAGGTGTGCGAGATGCAGGTGAGCCAGAAAGTTCATGAGTCCGTTATCCGTATTTAAAGGGCTTACAGGTTGCAGCCAAAGCAGCCTGCCACTAGACTACCCGCCTCTTTATTATGCTTGAGTTACCGTCATGCGCGTCGCCGATTTTTCTTTTGAACTGCCCGAATCTCTTATTGCCCACTACCCACAGCCGGAGCGCAGTGGCTGCCGTTTGCTGTCGCTGGATGGGCCAACGGGCGCGCTGACGCACGGTACTTTCACCGATCTGCTCGAGAAGCTCAACCCTGGCGATCTGCTGGTCTTTAACAATACCCGCGTGATCCCGGCGCGCCTGTTCGGTCGTAAGGCCAGCGGCGGCAAGATTGAAGTGCTGGTTGAGCGGATGCTCGATGATAAACGTATTCTGGCACATATTCGCGCCTCGAAAGCGCCTAAGCCTGGTGCGGAACTGCTGCTGGGCGACGATGAAAGCATCAACGCGACGATGGTCGCTCGCCATGACGCGCTGTTTGAAGTTGAGTTCAACGATGAGCGCCCGGTGCTCGATATCCTCAACGCTATCGGCCATATGCCGCTGCCGCCGTACATCGATCGTCCGGACGAAGACTCAGACCGCGAGCTGTACCAGACCGTCTACAGCCAAAAGCCCGGCGCGGTAGCTGCGCCGACGGCGGGTCTGCATTTCGATGAGCCTCTGCTGGCGAAACTGCGCGAAAAAGGCATTGAGATGGCGTTTGTGACGCTGCACGTCGGTGCGGGTACCTTCCAGCCGGTACGTGTCGACAGCATCGAAGATCACATCATGCACTCCGAATATGCGGAAGTGCCGCAGGAAGTCGTGGATGCGGTGCTGGCAGCGAAAGCGCGCGGCAGCAAAGTGGTTGCGGTAGGCACCACGTCTGTTCGTTCTCTGGAAAGCGCGGCGCAGGCGGCGAAGGGGGATCTCATCGAACCGTTCTTCGGCGACACGCAAATCTTCATCTATCCGGGCTATCAGTACAAAGTGATCGATGCGCTGGTGACCAACTTCCACCTGCCGGAGTCCACGCTCATCATGCTGGTCTCGGCCTTTGCCGGTTATCAGCACACGATGAACGCCTATAAGTCTGCGGTAGAACAAAAATATCGCTTTTTTAGCTACGGGGATGCCATGTACATCACGTACAATCCGTCGGCTATTCATGAACGCGTTGGGGAATAATTCCGCGGCGCTGGGTTAATACGTCAGACTGTCTTTCTGACGCTGGAGCAATAATGAAATTTGAACTGGATACTACCGACGGACGCGCACGCCGCGGCCGCCTGGTCTTCGATCGCGGCGTGGTTGAAACGCCTGCCTTTATGCCCGTTGGTACCTACGGCACCGTAAAAGGAATGACGCCGGAAGAAGTCGAAGCCACCGGCGCACAGATTATTCTCGGCAACACCTTCCATCTGTGGCTGCGTCCGGGCCAGGAGATCATGAAGCTGCACGGCGATCTCCACGATTTTATGCAGTGGAAAGGCCCGATCCTCACCGACTCCGGCGGCTTCCAGGTGTTCAGCCTCGGCGACATCCGTAAGATCACGGAAGAGGGCGTGCACTTCCGCAACCCGATCAACGGCGATCCGATTTTCCTCGATCCGGAAAAATCCATGGAGATTCAGTACGATCTCGGTTCTGACATCGTCATGATCTTTGACGAATGTACGCCGTACCCGGCGGACTGGGATTACGCTAAGCGCTCAATGGAAATGTCCCTGCGCTGGGCGAAACGAAGCCGCGATCGTTTTGATTCGCTTGAGAATAAAAACGCGCTGTTCGGTATTATTCAGGGCAGCGTTTACGAAGATTTACGTGATATCTCCGTGAAAGGTCTGGTGGAGATTGGCTTTGATGGCTACGCTGTCGGCGGCCTGGCTGTCGGCGAGCCGAAGGAAGACATGCACCGCATTCTTGAGCATGTTTGCCCGCAAATCCCGGCAGACAAACCACGATACCTGATGGGAGTGGGCAAGCCGGAAGACCTGGTGGAAGGCGTTCGTCGCGGTATCGATATGTTCGACTGCGTGATGCCAACGCGTAATGCCCGCAACGGTCACCTGTTTGTCACCGACGGCGTGGTGAAAATCCGTAATGCGAAGCATAAAAGCGACACCAGCCCACTCGACGCAGAGTGCGATTGCTACACCTGTCGCCATTATTCACGCGCTTATTTGCATCATCTCGATCGTTGCAACGAGATTTTGGGCGCGCGTCTCAATACCATCCATAATCTTCGCTACTATCAGCGCTTAATGGCTGGTTTACGCAAGGCTATCGAAGAGGGTAAATTAGAGAGCTTTGTGACGGAGTTTTACCAACGCCAGGGTCGGGATGTTCCGCCTTTAAACGTTGATTAATTTTAATAATGAGGGAAATTCAATGAGCTTTTTTATTTCTGATGCGGTAGCCGCTACCGGTGCACCGGGCCAAAGCAGCCCGATGTCTCTGATCCTGATGCTGGTGGTGTTCGGTCTGATTTTCTACTTCATGATCCTGCGCCCACAGCAGAAGCGTACCAAAGAGCATAAAAAGCTGATGGACTCCATCGCTAAAGGTGATGAAGTGCTGACCAACGGCGGTCTGGTTGGTCGCGTAACCAAAGTTGCTGAAGCGGGCTACATCGCTATCGCGCTGAACGATACCACCGAAGTGGTTATCAAGCGTGACTTCGTCGCTGCCGTGCTGCCGAAAGGCACCATGAAGGCGCTGTAATTTCTTGTTTTCCCAAAGGGAACTGCCGTGTTAAACCGTTATCCTTTGTGGAAGTACATTATGCTGGTCGTCGTGATTCTCGTCGGCCTGCTTTACGCACTTCCCAACCTGTATGGTGAGGATCCGGCTGTTCAAATCACTGGCGTGCGTGGTAACGCCGCCAGTGAGCAAACGCTGATCCAGGTCCAGAACACTTTAGAAAAAGAAAAAATCACCGCGAAGTCTGTGGCACTGGAAGAGGGCGCAATTCTTGCTCGCTTCGACTCCACTGACATCCAGCTGCGCGCGCGCGAAGCGCTGGTCGATCTGCTGGGTGACAAGTATGTCGTGGCGCTTAACCTGGCTCCGGCGACGCCGCGCTGGCTCGCTATGCTGAAAGCTGAGCCGATGAAGCTCGGCCTTGATCTGCGCGGCGGCGTACACTTCCTGATGGAAGTGGATATGGACACCGCGCTGGGTAAACTCCAGGAACAAAACATCGATGGCCTGCGCAGCGATCTGCGTGAAAAGGGCATTGGCTACACCACGGTTCAAAAAGCCGATAACTACGGTCTGAGCATTACGTTCCGCGACAGCGCGGCGCGCGATCAGGCTATCGACTATCTTGCGCCTCGCCATCGTGATTTGGTTATCTCAAGCCAGGGCGGCAACCAGCTGCGTGCGGTGATGACCGATGCACGCATGAAAGAAGCGCGCGAGTATGCCGTACAGCAGAACATCAACATCCTGCGTAACCGTGTGAACCAGCTGGGCGTTGCCGAGCCGGTGGTACAGCGTCAGGGTGCAGACCGCATCGTGGTGGAACTACCTGGTATTCAGGACACCGCCCGTGCGAAAGAAATTCTGGGCGCGACCGCGACCCTGGAGTTCCGTCTGGTGAATACCAACGTCGATCAGTCTGCTGCCGCTTCAGGCCGCGTACCGGGCGACTCTGAGGTGAAAAACACCCGTGAAGGCCAGCCGATTGTGCTGTACAAGCGCGTGATCCTGACCGGTGACCACATCACCGATTCCACCTCAAGCCAGGACGAATACAACCAGCCGCAGGTTAACATCTCGCTCGACAGCGCCGGTGGTAACATCATGTCTAACTTCACCAAGGACAACATCGGTAAGCCGATGGCGACCCTGTTTGTGGAGTACAAAGACAGCGGTAAGAAAGATGCGAAAGGCCGTGCCGTTCTGGTGAAACAGGAAGAGGTGATTAACGTCGCTAATATCCAGTCTCGCCTGGGCAACAGCTTCCGTATTACCGGGATCAACAACCCGAACGAAGCGCGTCAGCTTTCGCTGCTGCTGCGTGCCGGTGCGCTGATTGCGCCAATCCAGATTGTTGAAGAACGCACCATCGGTCCAACTCTCGGCCTGCAGAACATCAAGCAGGGCCTGGAAGCCTGTCTGGCCGGTCTGGTCGTGTCGATTCTGTTCATGATCTTCTTCTACAAGAAGTTTGGTCTGATCGCGACCTCTGCGCTGATTGCGAACCTGGTGCTGATCGTCGGCATCATGTCGCTGCTGCCGGGGGCGACGCTGAGTATGCCTGGGATTGCGGGTATCGTGTTAACCCTTGCGGTAGCGGTCGATGCTAACGTACTGATTAACGAACGTATTAAGGAAGAGCTCAGCAACGGACGTACCGTTCAGCAGGCGATTGACGAAGGTTACCGTGGCGCATTCAGCTCCATCTTCGATGCGAACATTACCACGCTGATCAAAGTCATCATCCTGTATGCGGTCGGTACCGGTGCAATTAAAGGCTTCGCCATCACCACCGGTATCGGTGTGGCGACTTCCATGTTTACCGCGATCGTCGGCACCCGTGCCATCGTAAACCTGTTGTACGGCGGCAAACGCATCAACAAGCTGTCTATCTGAGGAGTGCGTTGTGGCACAGGAATATACCGTTGAACAATTGAACCACGGCCGTAAAGTCTATGACTTTATGCGCTGGGACTTCTGGGCCTTTGCAATATCAGGCCTGTTGCTGGTGGCGTCCATCATCGTGATTGGCGTGCGCGGCTTCAACTGGGGTCTCGACTTCACCGGTGGTACGGTGATTGAAATTACGCTGGAAAAACCAGTGGATATGGAGCAAACGCGCGCCTCGCTTGAAAAAGCAGGCTTCGTTGAGCCACTGGTGCAGAACTTTGGCAGCAGCCACGACATCATGGTGCGCATGCCTCCGGTGAAAACCGAGAGCGGCAGCCAGGAGTTGGGCAGCAAAGTGCTGAACGTGATTAACGAATCTACCTCTCAGAACGCGGCGGTGAAGCGTATTGAGTTTGTAGGGCCGAGCGTTGGTGCCGATCTGGCGCAGAGCGGGGCAATGGCGCTGATGGCGGCACTGATCTCCATTCTGGTCTACGTTGGTTTCCGCTTCGAGTGGCGTCTGGCGGCGGGGGTGGTTATCGCCCTTGCGCACGACGTGGTGATCACCATGGGCATTCTCTCGCTGTTCCATATTGAGATTGACCTGACTATCGTCGCGTCGCTGATGTCGGTTATCGGCTACTCGTTGAACGACAGCATCGTGGTTTCGGACCGTATTCGTGAGAACTTCCGTAAGATCCGTCGCGGTACGCCTTACGAGATCTTTAACGTCTCCCTGACCCAGACGCTGCACCGTACGTTGATCACATCCGGTACCACTTTGATGGTTATCCTGATGCTGTTCCTGTTTGGTGGCCCGGTGCTGGAAGGCTTCTCGCTGACCATGCTTATCGGTGTCTCCATTGGTACGGCATCCTCCATCTACGTGGCATCTGCGCTGGCGCTGAAGCTGGGCATGAAGCGCGAGCACCTGCTGCAGCAGAAAGTGGAGAAAGAGGGCGCCGATCAGCCTTCAATCCTGCCGTAAGGCCTGCGTTGCAAAATCAAATCCCGGTCAAATGGCCGGGATTTTTTTATGCCAAATTTATGGGTTTCCGGTAGGGTTAGCGGATTATCTCTGTTTAAAGGACGCTACAGAAATGACCACGTCTCATCACATTCGCCTGCAAAATGTTTCACCACCGCAAACCTGGACCGACTTACCATCCGTCATCCTGAGTGATGCCACGCTTGCGGAACGTAAAAACCGCGTGCTGGCAGGTATGCGTCAGCAGAAAATCGATACGCTGATTGTCTATGCCGACAAAGAGCACGGCGGCAATTTCGAATACCTCACCGGGTTTATTCCGCGTTTTGAAGAGGCGCTGTTGGTGTTGCATCAGGATGGGGAAGCGGTGCTGGTGCTCGGTAACGAAAACCTGAAGCTTGCCCCTCATGCGCGGCTCAAAAACCGGGTGCTGCACGCGCCGTGGTTCTCTTTACCGAATCAGCCGATGGATAACACGCAGTCTTTGCCCGAAATTTTGCGGGATGCGGGCCTGGCGTCGGGAAAAATTTTGGGGCTGGCGGGCTGGAAGCTGTTTACAGGCCTGAATGAAAACGTACGCCAGATGTTCGACATGCCGGCGTTCATTGTCGATGCCATTCGCGAAGCGGCCCCGGACGCAGAATTGTGCAATGCCACCGGCCTGTTTATCTCACCGGCAAACGGTGCGCGCGTTATCAATAATGCCAATGAGCTTGCGCACTACGAGTACGGCGCAAATCTGGCTTCGACGGCTATCCTGCGTGCGCTGAATGCGATAGAGGTGGGGAAAACTGAAAAGCAGATTGCCAGCCTCCTGGCGGCAGACGGGCAGCTCAATAACGTTGTGACCATCGCTGCCACCGGCGATCGTTTTGCACATGCGAATCTCTATCCTGGCGATAAGCAGGTTCAGAAGGGTGACAAATTCTCTTTGACCGTCAGCTACAAAGGCGGCCTCAGCAGTCGCGCAGCTTACGTGGTGGAAAACGCGGCTCAGCTGCCGGAAGCCGTCAATGATTATCTGGACGTGGTTGCGATACCTTATTTCTGTGCTGTTGTAGCGTGGCTGGAGAACATCCATCCGGGCATGACCGGCGGTGAGCTGTATCAGCTGCTCGAAGATGTTTTACCGAAAGCCGACTATCACTGGCATCTGAATCCTGGACACCTGGTGGCGGATGAAGAGTGGCTCTGTTCGCCGGTGTCAGCCCGGTCGGACATTCCATTAGCCAGCGGTATGCTGCTGCAAATTGATATTATTCCCTCCCGCGCGGGTTATGCGGGGGCAAGCATTGAGGACACCGTGGCGCTGGCCGATGAAGCGCTGCGTCAACAGCTTGCTTCTGAGTATCCGCAACTTTGGGCGCGAGTTCAGGCAAGGCGTGAGTGGATCCAGAGAGAAGTGGGGATTAACTTACCGGAGTGCGTGCTGCCGTTTTCCAATACCGTTGGGTATTTGCGCCCGTGGCTGTTGGATCAAAGTAAAGCGTTGAGTCTGAGGTAATAAAAAAAGCCGGGTGGCCGCAATGCCCACCCGGCCTGTGGTTCATATCAGGATTGACTTCTGTAGGCCCGGCAAGCCTGCGCCGCCGGGCATCACGCTTATCAGAAGTTGTAACCCACGACCAGATAACCACCCCAGCCGGTTGAACGGACGCTGAAGTCGCCGTTGCCGAAGTTCAGGCTGGCGTCGTCGTTCCACTGGCCGCCGTTGTGCCAGTAACGGGCAACTACGGAGTAGTGCCAGTGATCGTAGTTCAGCGCCAGGATGTGGCTGGAGGCGATAGAGTTATTGGTACGCGCTTTGTTGCCATTATTATCGCGGAAGCCAATATCGCCCAGCTCTGAGCCCCAGTCAAAGTTGGTGAAGCCGATGTAGCTCAGCTGGCCGCCCCACAGCTGGGTGATTGGCACGAAGTATTTCACCTTGAAGCGGTAGCCGTCCCACTCGTTCTGGTTCTCTGCACCGTAGTTTTGCCATTGGTATTTTGCATAGACGTTCATGGACAGGCTCATTGGCAGGCCGGTGTCGATATCCGTACCCAGGCCCATATACCAGGTGCTCTGACGACCCGAGGCGTTGCGGCCCATGTCGTAGATGTAGTTGTTGGCGAAGTACCACTCTTTGAACGGGCCGAAGCTCAGATCTGCACCGGTCAGCTTATCTATGGAGAAGCGTGGTTCAATTTCCATAAACAATGGAGAGCCGTGGTTCCAGATACCTTTTGCGTCGGTGTTACCACCGAAGAAGACGGGTGCATCCATATAACCATAGAAATCGAACCAATCTTTCTTGGCGAAGGCTTCGTATTCCAGATAGGTATCGTTACGGATCTGTGGTCCGAAACGGGTGTGATAGCTTCCTACCACGTTGACACTCTGGTGCCACCAGTCAGAAACGTATTCAGGTTTGCTGTTTTCTGCTGCGCCTGCGGTGAAAGATGTAGAAAGAGCGAGCACTGCACTGGCTGCAAGTAATGTTTTTTTCATCATGATGCCACTTGTTGAAATCCCTCGCGGGGAGTGAAAAGAATCGCCGGAGCGTTTCTAAATGTAACGGTTTTCTGCGAGGCCTATTATAAGAATCATTGCTCACAAAAATATGTGGTGTTTCACAGTTTTCTCAAGTACGTAATCGATTGCGTTCACGTTTGCGTACATTGTCGGCGGGGATTGTACGGATTATCGTAAATGTTTCCAGGGTTTTCTGAAAAACGGAAAAGATTGCAGAGGGTGTCGAAAGATAAGCGGAAGGAGTCAAACGTTGCCGGATAACGGGCGCTATCCGGCCATAAAGGATTACTGCGGCGTGACGGGCTGAATATCGTGGATGCGCACAAATACCGGCTGTTTGGCATCACTGCCGCTCAGCTGCAGCGGAATGTCCACATCGCTCGGGGCCAGAACGCTGGCCGGAGCGTTGATCAGCTGGTTTTTAACGTTCACTTCCTGGAAGCTATCGGTGGTGCCCTGAATCACGCCCCACTCGACGGTGCCGCTAAATGCGGGGAGCGGATCGTTGGATTCGCCCTGAATACGCAGCGTGGCGCGCAGGCCATCGGCGTTTGGCGCAATATTAATCAGCGACATTTTCAGGGTGCCAATCTGGCTTTCCAGACGTGCTGGCGTATGAGAGCCCGGCAGCAGATAGACGCCGCTTGCCGATTTGGCGTTCAGCGAATTTTGCTGGGTGATTTTCACCGTTTCCTGATTGAGCTTACTCATATCCTGATTCAGCGCGCTGACGCTCTGCTGCATCTGGTGAATTTCGGTTTGCTGTGCACAGGCGCTCAGGGTAAACAGGCTGCCCAGCGCGAGAAGTCGAACGAAACGTCTTGTCATCATGAGGATCCTTGTAGGGGTCTGCCGGGGATAATGGTAGCAGGAGAGGGGATTATTCCTCACGGGGGATTGTCTCAAAATGACGGCTGAGTACGGGTCGTGGTAAAATAGAAAGATGTCACACTTCTTCGTCAGGACGCGCCATGCATTGCCCATTTTGTTTCGCTGTAGATACCAAAGTGATCGACTCCCGCCTGGTCGGGGAAGGATCCTCCGTACGCCGCCGCCGCCAGTGCCTGGTGTGTAACGAACGCTTCACCACCTTTGAAGTGGCAGAACTCGTTATGCCGCGGGTGGTGAAAAGTAACGATGTGCGTGAACCGTTCAATGAAGATAAGCTGCGCAGTGGTTTACAGAAAGCGCTGGAAAAACGCCCGGTGAGCTCAGATGACGTCGAGATGGCGGTCAATCACATTAAATCTCAGCTTCGTGCAACAGGCGAACGTGAAGTACCGAGCAAGCAAATCGGTAATCTGGTGATGGAACAGCTCAAGAAACTGGATAAGGTCGCCTACATTCGTTTCGCTTCCGTCTACCGCAGCTTTGAAGACATTAAAGAATTCGGCGAAGAGATCGCCCGCCTACAGGATTGACCGATGCAAGACGAAATGTACATGGCGCGAGCCCTGCAGCTGGCCGCTCAGGGGCGTTTTACCACGCATCCTAATCCACGCGTCGGCTGCGTTATCGTGAAAGACGGCGAAATAGTCGGGGAAGGGGCACACTATCGTGCGGGGGAACCTCACGCGGAAGTGCACGCTCTGCGCATGGCGGGCGAAAAAGCCAAAGGCGCAACGGCCTACGTTACTCTCGAACCGTGCAGCCATCATGGCCGCACGCCGCCGTGCTGCGAAGCGCTCATTACTGCAGGCGTTAGTCGCGTCGTGGCCGCAATGCAGGATCCTAACCCTCAGGTGGCCGGGCGCGGGCTGTATCGTTTGCAGCAGGAAGGCATCGAAGTCAGCCACGGGCTGATGATGAGCGAAGCAGAAGCGCTCAATAAAGGCTTCCTGAAGCGTATGCGCACCGGCTTTCCGTATATTCAGCTCAAGCTGGGCGCATCCCTCGATGGCCGTACGGCAATGGCGAGCGGTGAAAGCCAGTGGATAACTTCCCCGCAGGCACGCCGTGACGTGCAGCGTCTGCGCGCCGAAAGCCACGCAATTTTAACCACCAGCGCCACGGTGCTGGCGGATAACCCGGCGCTGACCGTGCGCTGGGAAGAGCTCAACGAAGAGGTGAAGGCCAGCTATCCGCAGGAAAATCTGCGGCAGCCCGTGCGCATCGTGCTCGACAGGCTGAATCAGGTCACGCCGGAGCATCGCATCGTGCAGCAGCCGGGCGAAACCTGGTTTGCCCGAACTCAGCCTGACTCACGTGAATGGCCGGAGTCTGTGCGCACTGTGCAAATTCCGGAACACAACGGCCATCTCGATCTCGTCCTGCTGATGATGCAGCTTGGCAAACAGCAAATTAACAGCATCTGGGTGGAAGCAGGTCCGACGCTCGCGGGAGCGCTGCTCCAGGCCGGGCTGGTTGATGAGCTGATTGTGTACGTCGCGCCTAAACTATTAGGCAGCGATGCCCGTGGATTATGTGTCCTGCCAGGGCTTGAGAAACTCGCCGATGCACCCCAGTTCAGTTTCAGCGAGATACGCCACGTTGGCCCGGATCTCTGTTTGCATTTAAGACCTGCGTAAGTTGCTCTCAATAACCGAAGCAGCACACGAAATATTATGATAAAATCCGCCCCCCTCATGGGGTAAGTCGAATCCCAAAAGGAAAAGTATGAACATTATCGAAGCTAACGTAGCGGCACCTGAAGCCCGCGTCGCCATCACCATTGCGCGTTTCAACAACTTCATCAATGAAAGCCTGCTGGAAGGTGCGGTTGACGCCCTGAAGCGTATTGGTCAGGTGAAAGACGAAAATATTACCGTTGTCTGGGTTCCGGGCGCGTACGAACTGCCGCTGGCAGCGGGCGCACTGGCGAAGACCGGCAAATACGACGCGGTGATCGCGCTGGGCACCGTAATTCGTGGCGGTACTGCTCACTTTGAATATGTCGCCGGTGGCGCAAGCAATGGCCTGCTGCACGTTGCGCAGGAGAGCGAAATTCCGGTTGCCTTCGGCGTTTTGACCACCGAAAGCATCGAACAAGCCATCGAACGCGCTGGCACCAAGGCCGGTAACAAAGGTGCAGAAGCTGCACTGACCGCGCTGGAAATGATTAATGTATTGAAGGCCATCAAGGCCTGAATTTTGTAAGGGGAATTCCGTGAAACCTGCTGCTCGTCGCCGCGCCCGTGAGTGTGCTGTCCAGGCGCTTTACTCCTGGCAGTTGTCCCATAACGACATCGCTGATGTTGAATATCAGTTCCTGGCGGAACAGGACGTGAAAGACGTCGACGTCGTGTACTTCCGCGAACTGCTGTCCGGAGTGGCGACCAACAGCGCGTATCTTGACGGCCTGATGAAGCCGTATCTCTCCCGCCTGCTCGAAGAGCTGGGTCAGGTTGAGAAAGCCGTGCTGCGCATCGCGCTGTTCGAGCTGGCTAAGCGTGACGATGTGCCGTACAAAGTGGCCATCAACGAAGCTATCGAGCTTGCGAAAACCTTCGGCGCTGAAGACAGCCACAAGTTCGTTAACGGCGTGCTGGATAAAGCAGCTCCGGTCATCCGTCCCCGCAAGAAGTAATCTGTTTAGCCGACGTTAACGGGCACTCCGTTATCGTCGGCATTCTCTTTTCCCGGCTCGAGGCATGACCTATGGCTTGCGGCGAATTTTCTCTCATTGCCCGTTATTTTGATCGCGTCAGAAGCTCCCGTCTGGATGTTGAAACCGGCATCGGCGACGACTGCGCGCTGCTGAACGTTCCCGAAAAACAAACCCTGGCGATCAGCACCGATACGCTGGTATCGGGCATTCATTTCCTACCGGATATTAATCCTGCTGATTTGGCCCGCAAGGCGCTGGCGGTGAACTTAAGCGATCTCGCCGCAATGGGCGCCGATCCTGCGTGGCTCACGCTCGCGCTGACCTTACCTGCCGTCGACGAAGCCTGGCTTGCCGCGTTCAGCGACAGTCTGTTTGAACAGCTGAACTACTACGATATGCAGCTGATTGGCGGTGACACCACTAAAGGGCCGCTGTCGATGACGCTGGGCATTCACGGCTTTGTGCCGGAAGGACGAGCGCTCAAGCGTTCCGGGGCGAAACCGGGCGACTGGGTTTACGTCACCGGTACGCCGGGCGACAGCGCGGCAGGGCTGGCGATTTTGCAGGAGCGTTTGCGGGTTTCGGTGAAAGAAGACGCAGACTATCTGGTGAAGCGTCATCTGAACCCGACTCCGCGAATCCTGGCGGGGCAGGCGCTGCGCGGTCTGGCGAATGCGGCTATCGATCTTTCTGATGGCCTGATTTCCGATCTCGGTCATATCCTCAAGGCCAGCGAGTGCGGCGCCCGAATCGATTTGGATGCACTGCCGTTCTCTGAAGCGATGCAGCGTTGCGTGGAGCCTGAGCAGGCGCTGCGCTGGGCGCTGTCCGGCGGCGAAGACTATGAGCTCTGCTTCACCGTACCTGAACTCAACCGCGGTGCGCTGGACGTGGCGCTCGGTCATTTTGGCATGAAATATACCTGCATCGGCCAGATTAGTGCCGACGTGGAAGGCCTGCATTTTCAACGTGACGGCAAGCCGGTCACGCTCGACTGGAAGGGATATGACCATTTTGCGCAGTAAAGATGTCGCCAAAAGCCGCCTGAACCTGCTGAATCCGTGGCACCTGTTAGCCACCGGTTTCGGCAGCGGGCTGAGCCCGATTATGCCCGGTACGGCGGGATCGATTGCCGCTATTCCCTTCTGGTATCTGATGACCTTCCTGCCCTGGCAGCTCTATTCGCTGGTGGTGATGCTTGGGATCTGCATCGGCGTCTACATTTGCCATCGCACCGCGAAGGATATGGGCGTGCACGATCACGGCAGCATCGTCTGGGATGAGTTTATCGGCATGTGGATAACGCTGATGGCGCTGCCGACCAACGCCTGGCAGTGGGTGGCGATCGGCTTTGTGCTGTTCCGCATTTTTGACATGTGGAAGCCGTGGCCAATTCGCTGGTTCGATCGCAACGTGCACGGCGGGATGGGGATCATGGTTGATGACATTATCGCCGGGATCATCGCCGCGGGCCTGCTGTATCTGATTGGGCATCACTGGCCGATCGGATTGATCTGACAGCGATTTTCCGGGCGGCACGCCGTTTTCCCGGCCTGCTCCGGCCCGGTTTGTAAGCCCGGTAAGCACAGCGCCACCGGGCAATCTGGCTCTACTTAAACCCCACCACCGGATGCGGCTGATAAGGCGTTTCCAGCTCGGCAATCTGCTCCGGCTTAAGCGTAATATCGACGGCGTTCAGCAAATCATCCAGCTGTTCCTCTCTGGACGTACCGATAATGGGCGCGGCCACGCCGGGCTTGCTTAGCAGCCATGCCAGCGCGACCTGCGCACGCGAAACCCCCAGCTCTTCGGCGATTGCCGCCAGCCGCTCGGCGATCTGCGCATCGTTATCTTCCGTCGTGCTGTAGAGCGTTTTACCAAACTCGTCAGACACGACACGCGCGGTGGTTTCACCCCATGGACGCGTAAGACGTCCGCGCGCCAGCGGGCTCCATGGGATCACCGCCACGCCCTCGCTGTAGCACAGCGGCAGCATCTCGCGCTCTTCTTCGCGGTAAATCAGGTTGTAGTGATCCTGCATGGTGACAAAGCGCGCCCAGCCGTGCTTTTTCTGCAAATCGAGAGCCTGGGCAAACTGCGAGGCGTGCATAGATGATGCGCCGATGTAGCGCGCTTTTCCGGCTTTTACGACATCATTCAGCGCTTCGAGGGTTTCTTCAATTGGCGTGTTGTAATCCCAGCGGTGGATTTGCAGCAGGTCGACGTACTCCATGCCCAGACGCTTCAGGCTGTCGTCAATTGAACGCAGAATTTGCGCCCGCGAAAGCCCCTGCGGCAAATCGCCGGTCTGATGGTAAACCTTGGTCGCGACCACCACGTCTTCACGGCGGGCAAAGTCCCGCAGCGCACGGCCCACAATCTCTTCGCTGCTGCCGTCGGAGTAGCTGTTGGCGGTGTCAAAGAAGTTAATGCCGCCTTCCAGGGCGTGTTTGATGATTGGGCGGCTGCTCTCTTCCGGCAGCGTCCAGGCGTGATTGCCGCGGTCGGGCTCGCCAAAGGTCATGCAGCCGAGACACAAGCGGGAGACGTTGAGGTCGGTCGATCCTAATTTGTTGTATTGCATGGTTCCACTCCTGCGATGAATATCCTTTAAGCATAGCAGGAGCGGAAAGGGGAGGGATCAGGCGAGCCAGGCGGTGATTTTGGTTTCGATACCTGCGGCGTCGAGGCCGATAGCCGCGCGAGCTTCTTCCTGCGTGCCCTGCGGAATAAAGAAGTCCGGCAGGCCGAGGTTCAGCACCGGCACCGGCTTGCGGTGTGCCATCAGCACTTCATTCACGCCGCTGCCTGCGCCACCCATGATGGCGTTTTCTTCCAGCGTCACCAGCGCGTCGTGTTGCACGGCCATCTCCAGAATCAGCGCTTCATCCAGCGGCTTCACAAAGCGCATATCGACCAGGGTAGCGTTGAGATTATTTGCCACGACTTCGGCATCTGCCAGCAGGGTGCCGAAATTCAGAATGGCAATTTTCTCACCCTGACGTTTAACGATACCTTTGCCGAGCGGCAGTTTTTCCAGCGGGGCCAGCGCTGCGCCCGTGCCGCTGCCGCGCGGATAGCGCACTGCGCTTGGGCCGTCGCTGTAGTGATAGCCGGTAAACAGCATCTGGCGGCATTCGTTTTCATCGCTTGGAGTCATGATGACCATATCCGGGATGCAGCGCAGATAGGAGAGATCAAACGCGCCCTGATGGGTCTGACCGTCGGCACCGACGATGCCCGCGCGGTCGATGGCAAACAGCACCGGCAGCTTTTGAATCGCGACGTCGTGAATGACCTGATCGTAGGCGCGTTGCAGAAAGGTGGAGTAAATCGCGACCACGGGCTTATAGCCGCCGATCGCCAGTCCCGCCGCGAAGGTGACCGAATGCTGCTCGGCAATTGCCACATCGAAATACTGGTCAGGGTATTTTTTGGAAAACTCCACCATGCCGGAGCCTTCACGCATGGCGGGCGTGATGGCCATCAGCTTGTCGTCTTTTGCCGCCGTTTCGCACAGCCAGTCGCCGAAAATTTTTGAGTAGCTCGGCAGGCCGCCGCTGCTTTTCGGCAGCACGCCGCTGGTGTGATCGAATTTCGGCACGGCGTGGAAGGTGATTGGGTCTTTTTCCGCGGGCTCGTAGCCGCGCCCTTTTTTGGTCATGATGTGCAGGAACTGCGGGCCTTTCAGGTCACGCATGTTCTTCAGCGTGCTGACCAGACCCAGCACGTCGTGACCGTCAACCGGGCCGATGTAGTTAAAGCCAAGCTCTTCAAACAGCGTGCCGGGCACTACCATGCCTTTGATATGTTCTTCGGTACGCTTGAGCAGCTCTTTAATCGGCGGCACGCCGGAGAAGACTTTTTTGCCGCCTTCCCGCAGCGAGGAGTAAAGCTTTCCGGAGAGCAACTGGGCGAGGTGATTGTTCAGCGCGCCGACGTTCTCGGAAATCGACATTTCGTTATCGTTGAGGATAACCAGCATGTCAGGCTTGATGTCGCCTGCGTGGTTCATGGCCTCAAACGCCATGCCTGCGGTGATCGCGCCGTCGCCAATCACGCAGACGGTGCGGCGCTGTTTTGCCTCTTTTTCTGCGGCAACGGCAATGCCTATACCGGCGGAGATGGAGGTCGACGAGTGGCCAACGCTCAGCACGTCATACTCGCTTTCACCGCGCCACGGGAACGGATGCAGGCCACCTTTCTGGCGAATGGTGCCGATGCGGTCGCGTCGTCCGGTCAAAATTTTGTGTGGGTAAGCCTGGTGGCCCACGTCCCAGATAAGCTTATCAAACGGGGTGTTATAGACGTAGTGCAGCGCCACGGTGAGTTCCACCGTGCCAAGCCCGGAGGCGAAGTGTCCGCTGGAGCGGCTCACGCTGTCGAGCAGGTAGCGACGCAACTCGTCGCAGAGCTTCGGCAGGCTCTCTTTAGGCAACAGACGCAATTCCTGAGTGGACTCCACCAGCGCCAGCGTCGGGTATTTGGCAATATCAAAACTCATCAGAGACTCATCGTGGTGTTTTTTTATTTATCGCGCTGAATAATGTAATTCGCTAGCGCTTCCAGTGCCGTGGTGTCCAGAGACTGCGCGGCCAGTACCGTTAACGACTGGCGGGCCTCTTCAATGAGATCACGGGCTTTGCTTTGGGCTTGCTCAAGTCCCAGCAGGGCAGGGTAGGTGCTTTTGCCAAGCTGCTGATCGGCACCCTGACGTTTACCAAGGGTCGCAGTATCCCCTACCACATCCAGAATGTCATCCTGCACCTGGAAGGCGAGGCCAATGCTTTCGGCGTATTTGTCGAGCACCGGCAGCGCAGCCAGGCCTTTTTCGCCTGCGCTGAGTGCACCCAGGCGCACGGCGGAGCGAATCAGCGCTCCTGTCTTATGGCGATGAATACGCTCCAGCGCCTGCAAATCGACCTGCTTGCCTTCGGCTTCCAGATCTAACGCCTGACCGCCGCACATGCCCGCTACGCCGCTGGCTTGCGCCAGTTCGGAGACCATCTTCAGGCGGAACGCGTCGGCAACGAACGGCATCGGCGCATCACTCAGTATAGAAAAGGCCAGCGTTTGCAGCGCGTCTCCGGCCAGAATCGCGTTCGCTTCACCATATTTAATATGGCAGGTTGGCTGACCCCGGCGCAGATCGTCATCATCCATCGCCGGTAAATCGTCGTGAATCAGCGAATAAGCATGAATGCATTCCACCGCAGCGGCGGGCGCATCCAGCGTGGAGAGGCTGACGCCAAACATGCGGCCGGTGGCGTAAACCAAAAACGGGCGCAGACGTTTACCGCCCAAGAGTGCGCCATAGTGCATGGCTTCCACCAGCGGAGTGTTCTGAAAGGGCTGCGGCGCAATAAACTGGCGCAGCGCTTCGTTAGCCCGCTCAACGCAGGACTGCAACTGTTGCGAGAACTCCATCTTTTACTCTGCGTCCGGCGTGAAGGGAGTCAGCGGGGCATCTTCGCTGTCGGCCAGCAGGATTTGCACGCGCTGCTCGGCCTGCTGCAGCTTCACCTGACCCTGACGCGCCAGCTGCACGCCGCGCTCAAACTCATTCAGCGCGTCTTCCAGCGGCAGGTCGCCGTTTTCGAGGCGGGAAACAATCTGCTCAAGTTCGGTCAGCGCACTCTCAAAGGTGGCTGGCGCTTCATTTTTCTTTGGCATAGTGAATGTTTGACTCTGTTTTATCGCGACTTGCCTAATGGTAGCGAAGTCCTCGGGCATATGAAATAACGCATAATGGTAACGCGCAGGTTGACCGCGATGGTGGTATACTTCCGCGCCTGGATGCAGCCGGGAAGTCATGGCTGCTGTATTTTTTTCTACAGACCCCGTCGGGTTTGCCAACGAACCATTGCCGCCATGAAGTTTATCATTAAATTGTTCCCGGAAATCACCATCAAGAGCCAATCTGTGCGCATACGCTTTATTAAGATGCTCACTGGGAACATTCGTAATGTGCTGAAGCACTATGACGAGACGCTCGCCGTTGTTCGTCACTGGGATCATATCGAAGTTCGCGCTAAAGATGAGAACCAGCGCCCGATTATCCGCGATGCGCTGACCCGCATTCCCGGCATTCACCATATTCTGGAAGTGGAAGATGTGCCGTTCACTTCCCTCCATGACATCTTCGAGCAGACGCTGCCGCTGTGGCGCGAACAGCTGGAAGGTAAATCCTTCTGCGTGCGCGTAAAACGTCGCGGTAAGCATGAGTTTACCTCTATTGAAGTGGAACGTTACGTCGGCGGCGGCCTGAACCAGCACATTGAAACGGCGCGCGTGAAGCTGACCAACCCGGACGTCACCGTGCATCTGGAGATCGAAAACGATCGCCTGCTGCTGGTGAAAGGCCGCTATGAAGGCATCGGCGGTTTCCCGATTGGCACTCAGGAAGACGTGCTGTCGCTGATTTCCGGCGGCTTCGATTCCGGCGTCTCCAGCTACATGTTGATGCGTCGCGGCTGTCGTGTGCATTACTGCTTCTTCAACCTTGGCGGCGCGGCGCACGAAATCGGCGTTCGTCAGGTGGCGCACTATCTGTGGAACCGTTACGGCAGCTCGCACCGCGTACGCTTCGTGGCGATCAACTTTGAGCCTGTTGTCGGTGAAATCCTCGAAAAAATCGACGACGGCCAGATGGGCGTGGTGCTGAAACGTATGATGATGCGTGCAGCTTCTCAGGTAGCAGAACGCTACGGCGTGCAGGCGCTGGTCACCGGCGAAGCGCTGGGCCAGGTCTCCAGCCAGACGCTGACCAACCTGCGTCTCATCGACAACGTTTCTGACACGTTGATCCTGCGTCCGCTGATTTCTCACGATAAAGAGCACATTATCGATCTGGCCCGTGAAATCGGTACCGAAGATTTTGCCCGTACCATGCCGGAATACTGCGGCGTGATTTCGAAGAGCCCAACCGTGAAGGCGGTGAAGGCGAAGATAGAAGCAGAAGAGCAGAACTTCGATTTCACGATCCTCGATAAAGTGGTGGCGGAAGCCAACAATGTCGATATCCGTGACATCGCGCAGCAGACCCAGCAGGACGTCGTGGAAGTGGAAACCGTCAGCGGCTTCAGCGCCAACGACGTGATCCTCGATATCCGCTCTATTGATGAGCAGGACGACAAGCCGCTGAAGGTTGAAGGCGTGGAAATCGCTTCTCTGCCGTTCTACAAGCTGAGCACCAAATTCGGCGATCTGGATCAGAGCAAAACCTACCTGCTGTGGTGCGAGCGTGGGGTGATGAGCCGCCTGCAGGCGCTGTATCTGCGCGAGCAGGGCTTTGCTAACGTGAAGGTTTATCGTCCGGAGTAATCTGCCGCGTCGTAAAACTGCCGGGCGGCACGTTGTTTGCCCGGCCTACCGGACCGTAGGCCGGGTACGGCATAGCCGCCACCCGGCACTGCGCTAAATTACTCTGAGTAGTAGTTGTAAATCCCGGCAGCCATCACCAGCTGTGAGGCGACCTCATAGGCCTTTTCCTGACCCACCAGCAGGTCGATAAGCTTCAGCCCAAAATCAATGCTGGTGCCGGGCCCCTGGCTGGTTAACAGGTTGACGCGTGGGTCCCAGACTACGCGCTTATCCTGCCACTGCCCTTCCGGAATCGTCTCTTTCAGCGCCGGAAACCCCGTCATGTTGCCAATCGGAAAAATGTCGTGCGGCACCAGCACGGTGCCTGCTGCGGCGCAAATGGTGGCGACGATTCGGCCTGAACGATGGAACTGTTTTACCGTTTCCACCAGCAGCGGGCTGTCGCGGAAACATTCTGCGCCCTTCAGGCCACCCGGCAGCACGATGGCATCAAAGTCACCGTCGGCCACCTGAACCAGCGGCGCGTCGGCAAGCAGCTTCACGCCGCGTGAACAGGTAATGACCAGATCGCCACTGCTTTCGACGCTTGCGGTAGTGACCTTGATGCCGCCGCGAACCAGCAGATCGATGGTGGTCACCGCTTCCATCTCCTCACTCCCAGGGGCGAGACAAACCAGCGCTGATGCGCTCATACGAATTCTCCTTACGTTTAACCTGTTCAAACAGGCGGGCGTTTTCCGGCACCGCGATCCCATGGGCGCGGGCCCGTTTGAGCAGGTATCCGGTGATATAGTCGATTTCAGTCTGGCGCTGTGCGCGCACATCCTGAAGCATGGACGAAATGTTATTCGCCGTGCTGTCAATCACTTGCCAGACGTAGGCCAGCAAATCTTCGGGGCTGGCGTGGTGCCCCTCACGCGCCATCACCATGGCGACTTCCGCGCTGACGCGCTCTACTTCGCTGGCATAATCGCGCAGCTGCCCGTTTGGGCAATCACAGAGCGCCGTCAGCGGGTTGATGACGCAGTTCACCGCCAGCTTTCGCCAGCTTGCATTGCCGATATCGTTATGCCACGCGACATCCGGCAGCACGGTATGCAGCGTATCGGCCAGAAAGCTGTACTCCTGAGCGACGGCGTTACCGGGGCCGATATGAGTAGTGCCGTTGGCGACATGAATAATCAGGTTGCCATCCCGGCGAGCGGCCTGCGTGGTCATGCCGAGCAGCAGCGGCTGTTTCAGCGAACGCAGCTCGTCCACTGTCCCCATGCCGTTGTGCATCAGCAAAATGGGGCAGGTGGCCGGAAGCTGGAGGGCCAGGTTTTTGACGGCGGTCGATACCTGCCAGGCCTTCAGAGTAACCAGCAACAAATCGCTGCTGGCGAGAAAATCGGGGTCGTTGGCCGTCACCAGCTCGTTAAAGACGCGCCCGTCAGTATCCTGCAGGTTGACGCTGCACCACGGAGCAGGCACGCGCAGCCAGCCCTGAACGTCATGCCCTTGCCGGATAAGCGCAGTCAGCCATAATTGTCCCAGGGCGCCGCATCCAAGCACGGTAATTTTCATTGTTCCTCCTCACCTGCTGCGGGATCGGGCGTGATGTTATCAGTATAGCGCCGACAGCATGCCCGCCGTCACCGGGATAACAGGTTGTGTTCTCTGACGTTGCGGGTATTATGCATCGCAACAAAAAGAGAGGGAGAATAAAACATGCCATCTTTCGATATTGTCTCTGAAGTTGATCTTCAGGAAGCCAAAAACGCCGTGGATAATGCTGCGCGCGAAGTGGAGTCTCGCTTCGATTTTCGCGGTGTGGAGGCGAGCATCGAGCTGAATGAAAAGAATGAGAGCATCAAGGTGCTGAGCGAATCTGATTTCCAGGTGAATCAGCTGCTGGACATCCTGCGCGCCAAGCTGCTTAAACGTGGCATCGAAGGCAGCTCAATCGAGGTGCCGGAAGAGTTCGTTCACAGCGGCAAGACCTGGTTTGTGGAAGCGAAGCTGAAAACCGGCATCGAAAGTTCGGTGCAGAAGAAAATCGTCAAGCTGATCAAAGACAGCAAGCTGAAGGTGCAGGCGCAGATTCAGGGCGAAGAGATTCGCGTGACCGGTAAATCCCGCGACGATCTGCAGGCGGTGATGGCGCTGGTTCGCGGCGGCAATCTCGGCCAGCCGTTCCAGTTTAAAAACTTCCGCGATTAATTCCCGTCACGGACGCGTGCGGCACGCCGGTAGAGCGTGCTGCGCGCCACGCCCAGCGCCTGGGCGGCCTTACTGATATTGCCGTTGAAGCGCGCTAGCGTGCTGGCAATCAGGGCTGTGTCATGCTGTTTCAGGTTTTCCATAACTTCAGGCGTGGCCTGCCGGTACTCAGCCGGTAAAGCATCAACGCCAAGCGTTTCCCCTTCTTCAGCCAGCGCCAGCAGCACTTTCATCAGGCTGCGTAACTGGCGGACATTCCCCGGCCAGGCAAAGTGTGCCAGCGTTTTCAGCAGCGGCGGAGAAAGCGTGATGTGCCGCGCTGGTCCTCCAAGCTCCTGCCACTGCTGTTCAATAAATGCCGGAAGCGTCGGCCATTCCCGCAGCGGTGGGATGGTCAGGGTAAATTCCTGCAAACGATAAAGCAGGTCTTCGCGAAATTCGCCGTCGGCGACAAGCTGCGCCAGATTACGGTGGGTGGCGCAAATCACGGCAAAATTCACCGGCCAGCTACGGCTTGAGCCCAGCGGCGCGACGACCTTATCCTGCAACACTCTGAGCAGACGGGTTTGCAGAGCGAGCGGCATGTCGCCAATCTCATCAAGGAACAGGATCCCGCCGTCCGCTTCACGGATTTTGCCGATATAGCCGTTTTTGTTCGCGCCGGTAAACGCGCCGGGCTGATAGCCAAACAGCTCTGATTCAATCAGTGACTCCGGAATAGCCGCGCAGTTAATCGCGATAAATTTCCCTTCCCGCCAGCAGCTGCGCTGATGCAGCGTCTGGCTGACAAACTCTTTCCCGCTGCCGGTTTCCCCCTGAATGCACAATGACACGCCAGCGTTGAGCAGGCGCACCATTTTTTCGCCGTCCTGCTTCAGTGAAAAAGGCCACTCCGCGGCAGGTTTTGGCGGCACGCTGACGAGGGTTTGCGTCGGCGCACGCAGGCGGTAGTAGTAGGTCTGAGCGGAGTGGGTGACCGGTGCTGGCAGCGGGCAGGGGGTTTGTTTTAGTAAAGGGAATAACTGCCCAAAAGTGATATGGCCGAGTCGGGCGGGGTCGATGCCCAGCCTGCGCAGCGCGAGACGGTTGGCTGCGATCAACGTATTGTCGGAAAACACCAGCAGTAACTCTTCAACGCTGTCGAGCTTTTGCGGATCGGGGTGCAGGCTCATCAACCACTGTTGCGGATGGAGACTCTGTTTGACCCACAGATACTCTATCTGCCGTGCGGCGCTTTTGACCCAGGCCAGCGTATGCGCATGAGAGAAGTGTGCCGGGCCGGAGATGTCCAGCACGCCCGCGATCTGACCATCCGGCGTTTGCAGAGGAATGGCGGCGCAATAAAGGTTTTGATTGCTGGTGAGGAAATGCTGTTCGCCGTCGATCTCGCAGCTGTCATCAATGGCGAGGGCTGTGCCAATCGCGTTTGTTCCACGGCCGCTTTCGCTCCAGAGCGTGCCGGGCGAAAGCGCGAAACGCTGCGCTTTTTCCATTGCGCTCAGATTGCCTACCGTCTGTAACACCACGCCTGTGTCATCGGTTAATACCACCACCGACTGGGTTTCCGTGAGGCTTTTCGCCAGTTGAGTGACCATGGGTAAGGCGTAGCGCTGTAAACCGGAATGACTGGCAAGACGATCGGCCAGCTCTCCCTGCCCCAGAAGCGGGAAGTCTTCGGCGTTGCGCTCCAGGCCATACAGCTCGCTGCGAAACCACGACTCGCGCAGCAGCGGGCTGCAGTGGGTATGACCAACGCTGTCGGTTGATTTTCCCTGCATCAGACACCTCAATGAACGAGAAAGTGTTGCGATATTGTAGCTTAGTGGTTTGTTTAATGTTGCGTTACGCAACACGGAAGCGAACATTGCTGAGATAAATGCACTCTGTCCATGTATCTAAATTATTAAGTTATTGATATTAAATAAATTATGAGGCCGTGTGAATTCTGGCATGCTGGATGCATTGGTTGAACAACAGTACGCGAGACCAAATAGAGTCACGCCGCTGTTCCTCAACCCTACAGAAGGAGTTCGCCATGCGTTATGCACATCCTGGCAAACCGGGTGCCCTGATCACGCTTCAGGCCACCTACGGCAACTACATCGACGGTCAGTTCGTCGAACCCGTGAACGGCGAGTACTTCATGAATACCTCGCCCGTGGATGGCAGTAACATCGGCCAGTTCCCGCGTTCCGGCGCAGCGGATATTGATAAGGCGCTGGATGCGGCCCATCGCGCTGCGGCGGCCTGGGGTAAAACCTCCGCGCAGCATCGCTCTAATTTGCTGTTGCAGGTCGCTGACCGGATTGAAGAGCATCTGGAGAGGCTGGCGATTGCCGAAAGCTGGGATAATGGTAAACCCGTGCGTGAAACGCTGAATGCGGATATTCCGTTGGCAGTGGATCACTTCCGCTATTTTGCGGGCTGTTTACGCGCCCAGGAAGGCAGTACGGCGGAGATTGACGAAAATACGGTGGCTTACCATTTCTACGAGCCGCTGGGCGTGGTTGGGCAAATTATCCCCTGGAACTTCCCGCTGCTGATGGCGGCGTGGAAGCTCGCTCCAGCGCTGGCGGCGGGTAACTGCGTGGTGCTCAAGCCTGCAGAACAGACGCCGTTAAGCATCACGCTGCTGATGGAAATTATCGGTGACCTCTTCCCGGCGGGCGTAGTGAACATCGTTCAGGGCTACGGCCGTGAAGCAGGTGAGGCGCTGGCAACCAGCAAGCGCATTGCGAAGATTGCCTTTACCGGATCGACGCCGGTTGGGCGGCACATTATGGCCTGTGCGGCAGAGAACATTATCCCCTGTACCGTGGAGCTTGGCGGAAAATCACCGAATATCTACTTTGCCGACGTCATGGACGCCGAAGAGTCCTTTATTGAAAAAGCGGTGGAAGGGCTGGTGCTGGGCTTCTTCAACCAGGGTGAAGTCTGTACCTGTCCGTCACGTGCGCTGATCCACGAGTCGATTTACGAGCCGTTTATGGAACGCGTGATGGCGAAAATCGCTAATATCCGCCGCGGCGATCCGTTTGACACAGACACCATGATTGGCGCGCAGGCCTCGCGTCAGCAGTACGATAAGATCATGTCGTATATCAATATTGCCCGCGAAGAGGGCGGGAAAATCCTCACGGGCGGAGATAAGGCGATGGTCAACGATCTGGATAACGGCTTCTACATTCAGCCGACCCTGATCAAAGGCAACAACGCCATGCGCAGCTTCCAGGAGGAGATCTTTGGCCCGGTGATCGGTATCCTGACCTTTAAGGATGAGGCGGAAGCGCTGGCGTTGGCCAACGACACGCAGTATGGCCTGGGGGCTGGCGTCTGGACGCGGGACAGCAATCTTGCCTACCGCATGGGAAGAGGAATTAAAGCGGGACGAGTCTGGACGAACTGTTACCACGTCTACCCGGCACACGCGGCGTTTGGCGGCTACAAGCAGTCCGGCGTAGGACGCGAAACCCACAAAATGGCGCTGGATGCTTATCAGCACACCAAAAATATTCTGGTGAGCTACGGCACGGCACCGTTAGGCCTGTTCTGATTTTTTATCAGGCGCAAATATCACAACGGCTTCCCTGGGGAAGCCGTTCATTTTTCTGTATCGCCCGTTTAAGGATTGGCTATCAGGGTTTCGACGTCGTAGCGGTTGGTCACTTTACTGTCGATTTTTACGTACGCCGAACGTTCTGCGGCGATGACGAGTACTTCTTTCACGCCCTCTTTCGCCAGCAGGCGGTTTTTCAGGTGCTCGTTGGCGTCAATACCATCAGGAATGGCGATACGCAGGCTGCTGACGTATTGCGGCTCCTGCATGGTCATCGCCACCAGTAGCCAGACCGTAGCCAGAAGAGCCCCCATCAGAAACACGGTTTGTGAGTCGAAGTATCCATCCAGCCAGCCGCCGAGTGAGCCGCCGATAGCGACACCCAAAAACTGGCTGGTGGAGTAGATGCCCATCGCGGTGCCTTTATAGCCCGCCGGGGATTCTTTACTGATGAGCGACGGCAGCAGCGCTTCCATCAGGTTGAAGGCAAGGAAGAACAGCTGCACGCCTGCAACCAACTCCCAGAAGTAAGCCCCCGATCCCCAGAGCACAATTTCCGCAATCAGAATCAGGGCGATGCAGAGCAGGAAGACGCGCTTCATGCGGCGTTTTACTTCGGCATAGATGATAAATGGCACCACGGCGACAAAGGAGACGACCATGGTGACGAAGTAAATTTTCCAGTGTTCCGCTGCCGGGAATCCTGCGGCCTCAAGCTGGCCTGGCAGGGCAACAAACGTCGACATCAGCAGAATGTGCAGACACATGATGCCGAAGTTGAGCTTCAGCAGTTTTGGCTCCATCAGCACCTTGCTGAAGCAGCCTTTTACCATGCCGGATTCGCGGTTCAGGACGTGGTTCTCGCTGTTCGGCACGACCCACAGCGTCAGTAAAATACCCAGCGTGGCAAGTCCTGAGATCATCCAGAACAGGGCATGCAGGCCAAGCCTGTGGGTGATAATCGGACCGAGCACCATGGCGATAGCGAACGTGACGCCAAAGCTGACGCCGATAAATGCCATCGCTTTGGTTCGGTTCTGCTCGCGGGTGAGGTCGGACAGCAGCGCCATCACGGCGGCGGCAATCGCGCCGGAACCCTGCAATGCGCGGCCAAGAATGATGCCCCAGATGGAGTCAGAGAGTGCGGCAATCACGCTGCCGAGGACGAAAATCAGTAAGCCGCCGATAATCAACGGCTTGCGGCCAATGCGATCGGACATCAGGCCGAAGGGGATCTGAAACACCGCCTGAGCGAGGCCATAAATACCAATGGCGATGCCAATCAGCGCTTCGCTTGCGCCCTGTAGCGCCATGCCGTAGGTGGTCAGAACGGGCAGAACCATAAACATGCCGAGCATGCGCAGTGAGAATACGGTCCCTAAACCCCAGGTTGCGCGCAGTTCGCCCGGCGTCATTTTAAAATCGTTCATTTCCACCTCAGAATAAAAGCAGCGCTTAGTGTAAGGCCAGGGAAGGGCAGGGTAAATAAGGGGTTGTGTAACAAATATTACATCGGGATTTTATTGATAATGCGAATAAAAAAGGGTGCCGAAGCACCCTTTTGACCGGTTAGCTGGGTTTACCAGACGTAAGCCAGCACGGAATGTGAATCCGGCACCATAAAGTCGACGGACATCATCACCGAAAGCGAGGTAATCGCAACGATTGAGAAGACGAACAGCTTGCGCGCCCAGACTCTGTCATCTGCCACTTTGTACCCGCGCAGCGCCATCCCGAGCCACCAGACGCTCACCGCGGCGGCCACCACCAGATATTTGTATCCGGCATAACCGCCCAGAGAGAGCATCAGTGTCGCAACGGCGAAGGCGATGATGTAGAGCGTGATGTGGTTCTTGGCAACGGAAATTCCCTTAACAACCGGCAGAACCGGAATGTTGGCCGCCTGATAATCCTTGAAGCGGAAAATCGCGATGGCGTAGGAGTGCGGCATCTGCCAGAGGCTGAAAATCGCCAGCAAAATGGCCGCACCGCTGTCAAAGCTGCCGGTCACGGCACAGTAGCCAATTACCGGCGGCGCCGCGCCAGAAAGGGAACCAATCAGCGTGCCGTAAACGGAATGGCGCTTCATATACAGGCTATAAACGCCGACGTACACCACGAAGCCCATTACGCCAAGCCAGCAGGCCAGCGGATTCGCGCCGAACCACAGCAGAGCGAAGCCAGCAATACCCAGCAAAGTGGCATACACCAGCGAAACGTTCGCAGAAATCAGGCCTTTAACCAGCACCCGATTCTTGGTTCGTTCCATCTTCTTGTCGATATCCCTGTCGATGTAGTTGTTGAACACACAGCCGGACGCAACGACCAGCGACACGCCAACCAGAGTGTAGATAAACAGCGGGTAATCGATGTGGCCCTTGGAGGCCAGCAGGAAACCGCCGATCACCGAGATCAGGTTACCGAAGATGATGCCTGGTTTTGTAACTTGCAGGTATTGCTTAAACATACTCGCCGCTCTTATCGAACCATCATGTTGTAGTTAAGGTTCCACATGATCCAGATTGAACCTACCACCACAATCGCAATGATTAGCACAGTAAAGACGAAAGCCGTCATGTTCCAGCCTTCATCTGACTTGGTGTTCATGTGCAGGAAGCACACCAGATGCACCACGATCTGTACTACCGCTGCTGCCAGCACGCAGCCAATCATGGCAAGGTGCGAAGCCGAACCGTTCATCACCATCGCAAACGGGATAATCGTCAGGATGATCGACAGGACAAAGCCTGTCATGTAGGTTTTTACGCTGCCGTGGGAAGCGCCGTGATCGGTTGAATGACTCATTACATCGCCCCCATCAGATAGACTACAGAGAACACGCAGATCCACACCACGTCCAGGAAGTGCCAGAACAGGCTCAGGCACAGGATACGGGTACGGTTGGTGCTGGTCAGGCCGCGACGGCTAATCTGGAACATCAGTACTGCCATCCAGATAAGACCAGAAGTCACGTGCAGACCGTGGGTGCCGACCAGCGCGAAGAACGCGGACAGGAAGCCGCTGCGATCCGGGCCCATACCTTCAACAATCAGGTGATGGAATTCGTAGATTTCCATCGCGATGAACCCTGCACCGAACAGCCAGGTCAGGGCAAGCCAGGAGATAACCTGGCTCTTGTTGTTTTTGTACATGGCGATCGCTGCCATGCCGTAGGTGATGGAGCTGAATAACAGCAGGGCAGTTTCAACCAGCACGAACGGCAGCTCGAAAATGTCCTTACCTGCCGGGCCACCGGCGGTGTTGTTTACCAACACCGCGTAGGTCGCGAACAGAATAGAGAACAGAACGCAGTCGCTCATCAGGTAGATCCAGAAGCCGAAGACTTTCGTCGGCCCTGTATCATGGTGCCCATGTTCGTGCGCGTGGGCGTGCGCGTTTGTCAGAGTATCAGTTGCCATTTTTCAGCCCTGCCTTTGAGATCTCATCGAAATGCTGATTTTCCAGTTTTTCGATTTCTGCAACCGGCACGTAGTAATCCACGTCCTCGTCGAAGCTTTTCACAATCCAGCTGATCACGATGCCGAGGAAGCCGACGATCGCCATCCACCAGATATGCCAGATCATGGCAAAACCGAAGATAGTCGCGAAGGCCGCAATCACGATGCCGGCGCCGCTGTTTTTCGGCATGTGGATCTCTTCATAGCCTGCAGGTTTCTTGTACGCTTCGCCTTTCTCTTTCATTTCCCAGAACGCGTCACGCTCATGAACGTGCGGTACGTGGGCAAAGTTGTAGAACGGCGCAGGAGAGGATGTTGCCCACTCCAGCGTACGACCACCCCATGGGTCACCGGTCAGATCACGGTTCTGCTCGCGGTCGCGAATAGAGACGTAGTACTGAATCAGCTGGCACAGGATACCGCAGGCAATCAGCGCCGCACCGCAGGCTGCAACAACCAGCATTGGGTGGAACTGCGGATCGATCTGCTGGCTCAGGCGACGGGTCATGCCCATGAAGCCCAGCACGTACAGCGGCATAAACGCCACGAAGAAGCCGATGATCCAGAACCAGAAGGCGCGTTTGCCCCAGGTTTCGTTCAGGGTGAAGCCAAAGGCTTTCGGCCACCAGTAGGTGATCCCTGCGAAGCAACCGAACACCACACCGCCGATGATGACGTTATGGAAGTGCGCAATCAGGAACAGGCTGTTGTGCAGCACGAAGTCCGCGCCCGGTACCGCCAGCAGAACGCCGGTCATACCGCCGACCGAGAAGGTGACGATAAAGCCGATGGTCCACAGCATCGCAGAATGGAACACGATACGGCCCTGATACATGGTGAACAGCCAGTTGAAGATCTTAACCCCGGTTGGGATCGCGATAATCATCGTGGCAATACCGAAGAAGGCGTTTACGTTCGCGCCCGCACCCATGGTGAAGAAGTGGTGCAGCCAGACGATGAACGACAGAACGGTAATACACACGGTTGCCCACACCAGCGAGGTGTAACCAAACAGACGCTTGCGGGAGAAGGTGGCTGCCACTTCGGAGAACACACCAAACACCGGCAGCACCAGAATGTACACTTCCGGATGGCCCCAGGCCCAAATCAGGTTGATGTACATCATCATGTTGCCGCCCATTTCGTTAGTGAAGAAATGGGTACCGATATAACGGTCAAGGGTCAGCAGCGCGATGGTGACGGTCAGGATTGGGAACGACGCAATAATCAGGATGTTAGCGCACAGGGAAGCCCAGGTAAAAACAGGCATCTTGAACATGGTCATGCCAGGCGCACGCATCTTGATGATGGTAACGAAGAAGTTAATCCCCGTCAGCGTTGTACCGATACCGGAGAGCTGAAGAGCCCAAATCCAGTAATCGACCCCGACGCCCGGACTGTACTCAATGCCCGACAGCGGCGGATAAGCCAGCCAGCCGGTCTGAGCGAACTCGCCGACGCCGAGCGAGAGGTTAACCAGGATAACGCCGACGACGGTGAACCAGAAGCTCAGGTTGTTCAGGAACGGGAACGCAACGTCGCGCGCGCCGATCTGCAAAGGAACAACCACGTTCATCAGGCCGATAACCAGCGGCATCGCCACGAAGAAGATCATGATAACGCCGTGAGCGGTAAAGATCTGATCGTAGTGGTGCGGTGGCAGGAAGCCAGCTTCACCCGCCGAGGCGAGTACCTGCTGGCTACGCATCATGATGGCGTCAGCAAAGCCACGAATCAGCATCACAATACCGACGATGCAGTACATGATGCCGAGTTTTTTGTGATCGACAGACGTCAGCCACTCTTTCCACAGGTAGGTCCACTTACCGAAGTAAGTGATCAGCGCCAGCAGCGCCAGACCCCCGATAATAATGGCAGCCACCGTAACCACGATAATCGGTTCGTGGTAGGGCACTGCATCCAGTGTTAATTTTCCGAACATCGTTTCTTCCTCGGCCCCTTAGTGAGCGGTTTCCGCGTGGCTCATGTCCATGCCTTCCATCCCTTCGTGTGAGGCGTGCTCACCGGCAGGCTGGCTCATGTCCATGTGACCGTGCCCCATAAATTTGTTGATAACATCAACAAACAGGTCTGGTTTCACGCTGGAGAAGTATTCCACCTTGTTGTATTCGCTCGGTGCAGCCAGTTTCTCGTAAGCGGCCATGTCATTCATGGTGCTCTGAGACTGTTTCACCTTCGCGACCCACTGATCAAACGTTGCCTGATCCGGTGTGGCAATGGCTTTGAACTTCATTCCGGAGAAGCCCGGGCCACTGTAGCTGGCGGAGATACCGTCGTAGGTGCCTGCTTCATTCGCGATCAGGTGCAGGTTGGTCTGCATACCAGGCATCGAATAAATCTGGCTACCTAAACGTGGGATAAAGAACGAGTTCATCACGGAGTTGGAGGTCACTTTGAACTGCACCGGAACGTTTGCCGGGAAGGCGATTTCGTTAACGGTGGCAATGCCCTGATCCGGATAAATGAAGAACCATTTCCAGTCCATTGAAACGACTTCAATGGTGATCGGCTTTTCGTCATGAACCAGCGGTTTGCTAGGCTCAAGCGCGTGCGTTGTTTTCCAGGTCAGCACGGCAAGGAACAGGATGATAAGGATAGGCACCGTCCAGACCACAGCTTCCACTTTATTGGAGTGTGACCAGTTAGGGCTGTACTTCGCATCTTTGTTGCTCGCACGGTACTTCCAGGCGAAACCAACTGCCATCAAGATGGCGGGAATGACGACGATTAACATCAGGCCAAAAGCCGTCAGTATCAACGAACGTTGCTCCAGTCCAATCTGTCCTTTGGGGTCAAGTAGCGCAGAATCACAGCCACTGAGCAAAACAGTGCCTGCGAGTAATGACAACCATCCCAAACTTTTATTGTATTTCCTGAGTCTCATGTAACGACCTCAATTCCACGGGATTTGGTGGCGTTTAAAGTGTGGGGGCATTTTACGGGAAGGTTACATTACTGTAAACATGATTGGAGAAGTGTCTTTCGGGTGTTACCGGGTTCTGCCGGGCCTGTCACAGATGTTGCCGATTGTGTCTAAAATCCAGGCAGATAGCGCACTGTCGCAGTTTTATAACAAAACGGGAGTGAAAAAATGTAATCGCCTGGTAAAAGGTATAACCAATGGCAAAACAACACAAATGGTTAACAATTAATTATCAAAGTGACGACATCGGGAAAACAATAAAATAATCGTTCTTTGGCTGAATCGGTTAAGGAAATATCCTCAATTTAAATAGCTCCAGTAATTTCCGAAATATATAACGCACAAAATAACAATCGAAAAAAATGAATGGATTATTGCCGTTATAATTACAGACGGTAACTACAACGGCAAATAATGTTTATTTATTGCTCAAGCCAGACGTGTTTTTCGCAGCGCCAGCGCGTCAAGAGCCCCGCCCAGCACAATCCCGAACACCGCAATCAGCGCGCCGATTTCCAGCAGGCCGGTCAGGAAGGAAAACGTCGTCAGATCCAGCGCGTTGAGGATCAGCAGCGCCAGCCAGACAGCCAGTACCAGACAGCCGATAGCCAGTACTCTCAGTGCGACTGAGTAGCCAGCTTTAAACGCCGTACGCGGCATAAAACTTTCGCTTTGCCAGGTGTATTCCAGCGTCTGGCGGCACAGCAGCAACAGCAAAATACCCGGAACGGCGGCAAAGACGGAGAACAGATAGAAGGTCGGCCAACCGTGGGCTTCCACAAACCAGCCAGCAATCGGCCCAACATAGACGCGCCCGACGGCGGAGAGTGCTGACAGCAGCGCGAACTGGGTTGCGGAAAATGACTTATTGCACAGCGTCATCAACAGGGCAACGAACGCCGAGGTGCCCATGCCGCCGCAGAGGTTTTCGAAGAAGACGGCGGTCCCCATGCTCAGCATGTGCTTATCCGTGATTGATAACAGCCAGTAACCGGCGTTGGAAGCACCCTGCAAAATGCCGAAAATTAGCAGCGCGCGGAAAAGCGATAAACGCTGCATCAGCACGCCGCCGTAGAGTGCGCCAAGAATGGTGGCGAAAAGACCCAGTGTTTTATTCACCACGCCCACTTCGCCTGCGTCGAACCCAACGCCGCGAATCAGGAAGGTTGTGGTGAGGCTCATCGCGAACGCATCACCCAACTTATAAAGGACGATCAGCAGCAGAATCAGCCAGGCATTATTACGACCAAAGAAGTCGCGAAGGGGTTCGGCCACGGCCTCTTCCAGAGTCTTCGGTGCCGGAATGACGTCGCTCGGTTCTGGTGCCAGCAATGTTGCGATAATGCAGGGTATCATCAGGGCAGCCATCAGCCAGTACATCGCCTGCCAGCCAAGCCATTGATCGGCCAGCCACAGCGCGAGACCACCGGATACCAGCATTGCCAGACGGTAGCCGAGCACGCTGATGGCTGCACCGGTTCCGCGTTCCTCCGGAGGGAGCACGTCCGTTTTCCACGCATCGAACACGATGTCCTGCGAGGCGGAGCAAAAAGCAATCACGACCGCCAGTGCCGCCATCCAGCGCAGCTGACTCGACGGTTCAAGGAAGCCCATCGCGGCAATCGAGAGCAACAGCAATACCTGGGTGGTCAACAGCCAGCCGCGACGTCGCCCTAAAAACGGCGGCGTGTAGCGATCCATCATCGGTGACCAGAGGAACTTAAAGACGTAGGCCTGGCCAACGAGAGAAAAGAAGCCGATGGTTTTAAGATCGATGTTCTCAACGGTCATCCACGCCTGAAGCGTGCCGGAGGTGAGCGCCAGCGGGAGGCCGGAGGCGAAGCCGAGAATCAGCAGAATGGCTGATTTGGGCTGCTGGAAAAAGCGAAAGTAGTGAGTCGACATGGGCATAAATAACTGACCCGGCACGAGGCCGGGTCAGAAAGGATTAACGGGCGTTCTGCTTGATGAAGTCGTGGACGCTGGTGTCCTGTGCCATATCGGAGATGGTATCCGTCAGCACGCTGTTCACCGCGTTAGCAATGTTCTGGTTGTTGGCGGTGAAAGCCCCTTCAACCTGGTAGCTTGCACGGTAGTTTTTGGTCATCTTGTTGCCGTTCTTCGCGGTGGCAATGATGGCGATATCCGCTTTGGTCGCGATGTTGTAACGCACGTTGCCCTGAGAGACATCTGCATACAGGTTGTTGACGATGATCTGCAGATCGACAGCGCCGTTTGGCCCAATCATGTAGCCGCGCGCGGTCATTTGTTTCTCAAGCACTTCCTGCAGCAAGAAACGCAGGTCGCGGGAAGCGGTTAACGTAACCAGTTGATTGTCACGGGTGACTTTAGCCAGCGCCTGATCCGGACGCTGATCCGCGCCGTTGATGCTGACGGTAACGCCCATCAGGCTTGGATCCTGGGAAGGCAGCGTGATTTTAGGGGAGACATCAATGGTGGTTTGCGGCTTGGCACAACCGGCCAGCATAAACATCGCAACCAACGGGAAGAGGATTTTTTTTAACATGTTAAGACTCTCGGCGTTTCAGCTGTTTAATGGACTTAAAGTTCAACGGGCGAAAAATTCCCGCCATCATAACATCGCCAACGACGAGGGGAAGTGGGTGATGCATGTAAATTCATCGTGTTGACTGTTTTCTGAGCTCAGGCCCGGTTTCATCCTCTTTTTTGCGATAATTCGCATGGCAGAGTTCGCAAACTTCATCCGTTTGACTGAGAAACCAGGACGAAAGCTAAATTTTTGTTGTTTTCATGTTATGGAAACGGTAAAAGCGGCTAACATTTAAAAGGAAGGGCGGCATCTCAGCGTTGTCGGAGGAGTAAATTCATGATGATACGTGAAAAGATAGAAGAAAAACTGAGGGCGGCGTTTGACCCCTTATTCCTCGAAGTGGTGGATGAAAGCTATCGCCACAATGTTCCGGCTGGCTCCGAAAGTCACTTTAAAGTGGTGCTGGTCAGCGATCGCTTTTCTGGAGAACGTTTTCTTAATCGTCACCGAATGATTTACGGCACGTTAACCGCTGAATTGTCCACGACCGTGCACGCGCTGGCGCTGCATACCTACACCGTTAAGGAATGGGAAGGGTTGCAGGATACGATCTTTGCTTCCCCGCCATGTCGTGGTGCAGGTACAATCGCATAGAATTCACATTTGCAACTGTCGGAACTTTTCCAGTATGTTGCGTACAGAATTATTGAGAAACGGCCTGCGGGCCGTTTTGTTTTGCTTGAATTTTGAGCGAGAGACGCATTTTTTAGGGCAAAATTACCTCAAAACTGTGAAAAATGGCGCACCCGTGCGGCATTCCCGTTCTCGACTCACTACAGTGATGCCGCTATAATGCTGCGTCTTATTTTCGGAATGTCTTCGGGATGATTCTGGCAACAGGGATTGTACTTCTGTAATGAAGCGGACATCCCGGTTCTGCGAAGTTTGCGATACGCGCTTCCAGAGTTGACCGAGCACTGTGATTTTTTTGAGGTAACAAGATGCAAGTTTCAGTTGAAACCACTCAGGGCCTTGGCCGCCGTGTAACGATTACTATCGCTGCTGACAGCATCGAAAACGCTGTTAAAAGCGAGCTGGTCAACGTAGCGAAAAAAGTTCGCATCGACGGTTTCCGTAAAGGGAAAGTACCGATGAATGTTGTTGCTCAGCGCTATGGCGCCTCTGTTCGCCAGGACGTGCTGGGCGACCTGATGAGCCGCAACTTCGTTGATGCGATCATCAAAGAGAAAATCAACCCGGCTGGCTCCCCGAACTACGTTCCAGGTGAGTACAAACAGGGTGAAGACTTCACCTATGCCGTTGAGTTCGAAGTGTATCCGGAAGTTGAACTGCAGGGTCTGGAAGCTATCGAAGTTGAAAAACCAGTGGTTGAAGTGACCGATGCTGACGTTGACGGCATGCTGGAGACCCTGCGCAAGCAGCAGGCGACCTGGAAAGAGAAAGACGGCGCTGTTGCTGATGAAGATCGCGTGACCGTTGACTTCTCTGGTTCCGTAGACGGTGAAGAGTTCGAAGGCGGCAAAGCCACTGATTTCGTCCTGGCAATGGGCCAGGGTCGTATGATCCCAGGCTTTGAAGACGGAATCAAAGGCCATAAAGCGGGCGAAGAGTTCACCATCGACGTGACCTTCCCTGAAGAGTACCATGCAGAAAATCTGAAAGGTAAAGCAGCGAAATTCGCTATCAACCTGAAGAAAGTCGAAGAGCGTGAGCTGCCAGAACTGACTGCAGAATTCATTAAGCGTTTCGGCGTTGAAGATGGTTCCGTAGACGGCCTGCGTGCTGAAGTGCGTAAAAACATGGATCGCGAGCTGAAAGGCGCGGTGAAAAACCGCATCAAGTCTCAGGCAATCGAAGGTTTGGTTAACGCCAACAACATCGACGTGCCAGCAGCCCTGATTGACGGTGAAATCGATGTTCTGCGCCAGCAGGCTGCGCAGCGCTTTGGCGGTAACGCTAAACAAGCGATGGAGCTGCCGCGCGAGCTGTTCGAAGAGCAGGCTAAACGCCGCGTTGTTGTTGGTCTGCTGCTGGGCGAAGTGATTCGCACCAACGAGCTGAAAGCTGACGAAGACCGCGTTAAAGGCCTGATCGAAGAGATGGCTTCTGCTTACGAAGATCCGAAAGAAGTGATCGAGTTCTACAGCAAAAATAAAGAGCTGATGGACAACATGCGTAACGTCGCGCTGGAAGAGCAGGCTGTTGAAGCCGTTCTGAACAAAGCGAAAGTGTCTGAAAAAGCCACTACTTTCAACGAACTGATGAACCAGCAGGCGTAATTAACGCCTTTGCCGTTTAAAGTTTGAGCGAAAAACCCGTTACCTTCTGGTGACGGGTTTTTTTATTGCTGTAATAGATGACGAAGCGTGCCAAAACGCGGTTTCGGTGTTAGCGTTACAGCAAAATATTGTTATGCTTGAAACAGGGCACTGCCGCCCCCATAAAAGGGGAAGCAACAGACAGACTGGCTGATGATCCGTCCGCAAGGTTACAATCAGTACAGCAGGTATATTCACTTTTTATCCAGGAGACGGACATGTCATACAGTGGCGAACGAGATAACTTTGCACCCCATATGGCCCTGGTGCCAATGGTCATCGAACAGACCTCACGCGGCGAACGTTCTTTTGATATCTATTCTCGTCTTCTGAAGGAGCGCGTTATCTTTCTGACCGGCCAGGTGGAAGACCACATGGCAAACCTGATCGTAGCGCAGATGCTGTTTCTGGAAGCGGAAAACCCGGAAAAAGACATTTACCTGTACATCAACTCACCGGGCGGCGTGATCACCGCAGGCATGTCGATTTACGACACTATGCAGTTCATCAAGCCAGACGTCAGCACTATTTGTATGGGGCAGGCCTGTTCCATGGGCGCATTCCTGCTGACCGCCGGGGCGAAGGGCAAGCGTTTCTGCCTGCCAAACTCCCGCGTAATGATTCACCAGCCGCTGGGCGGCTACCAGGGTCAGGCGACGGACATTGAGATCCACGCGAAAGAAATCCTGAAAGTTAAAGCGCGCATGAATGAACTTATGGCGCATCACACGGGGCACTCTCTTGAGCAGATTGAGCGCGATACGGAGCGCGATCGCTTCCTGTCCGCGGCAGAAGCCGTGGAGTACGGACTGGTCGACTCCATTTTGACCCATCGTAATTAATGCCACTATGATGAGTGCCGCTATACTGTAGAAGGGTGGCATTCCGTTAAGACTGGCATTTGCGTCGTCATGTGCGGCACAAAGAACATAGAAAGAGGTTTGGACTCATGACAGATAAACGCAAAGACGGTTCAGGCAAACTGTTGTACTGCTCTTTTTGCGGCAAAAGCCAGCATGAAGTGCGCAAGCTGATCGCCGGTCCGTCAGTGTATATCTGCGACGAATGCGTTGATTTATGTAACGACATCATTCGCGAAGAAATTAAGGAAGTCGCTCCGCATCGTGAGCGCAGTGCACTGCCGACGCCGCATGAAATTCGTCATCACCTGGACGATTACGTTATCGGTCAGGAAAGAGCGAAGAAAGTGCTGGCCGTGGCGGTATACAACCACTACAAACGTCTGCGTAACGGCGATACCAGCAACGGCGTGGAGCTCGGCAAAAGTAACATTCTGCTGATTGGCCCAACCGGTTCCGGTAAAACGCTGCTGGCTGAAACGCTGGCGCGTCTACTGGATGTGCCATTTACCATGGCGGATGCCACCACCCTGACCGAAGCTGGTTACGTGGGTGAAGACGTGGAAAACATCATCCAGAAGCTGCTGCAGAAGTGCGACTATGACGTACAGAAAGCGCAGCGCGGTATCGTGTATATCGATGAAATCGACAAAATTTCCCGTAAATCGGATAACCCGTCGATTACCCGTGACGTGTCCGGCGAGGGCGTTCAGCAGGCTCTGTTGAAGCTTATCGAGGGCACCGTGGCTGCGGTTCCACCACAGGGCGGACGTAAGCATCCACAGCAGGAGTTCCTGCAGGTCGATACCTCTAAGATTCTCTTTATCTGCGGCGGTGCGTTTGCCGGCCTGGATAAAGTGATCGCTAACCGCGTTGAAACAGGTTCTGGCATCGGTTTCGGCGCAACGGTGAAGGCAAAATCTGAAAAAGCGAACGAAGGCGAGCTGCTGGAGCAGGTTGAACCGGGTGACCTGATTAAATTCGGTTTGATCCCTGAGTTCATTGGTCGTCTGCCGGTTGTCGCAACGCTCAACGAATTGAGTGAAGACGCGCTGATTCAGATCCTGAAAGAGCCGAAAAATGCGCTGACCAAGCAGTATCAGGCGCTGTTCAGTCTTGAAGGTGTGGATCTTGAGTTCCGCGATGAAGCGCTGGACGCGATTGCCCGCAAAGCGATGGCCCGTAAAACCGGTGCCCGTGGCTTGCGTTCTATCGTTGAAGCCGCTCTCCTCGACACTATGTACGATCTGCCTTCCATGGAAGACGTCGAAAAAGTGGTGATCGACGAGTCCGTTATCGACGGCCAGACCAAGCCGCTGTTGATTTACGGTACCAGCGAAACGCAGCAGGCATCTGGCGAATAATTCACCAAATTACTCAGTTAGTTAACGAAAAGGGGGATATTTTATCCCCCTTTTGCTTTTCCTGTATTCCTGCCGTTGAATGTGTGGGAAACATCCCCATATACTGGATTACATGTTAACGGTGGCGTCATCACAGTAACGCCACTGACTACCCTGGCGGACATTAAACTAAGAGAGAGCTCTATGAATCCTGAGCGTTCTGAACGCATTGAAATCCCCGTATTGCCGTTGCGCGATGTGGTGGTTTATCCGCACATGGTCATTCCCTTATTTGTAGGGCGGGAAAAATCTATCCGTTGTCTCGAAGCTGCCATGGACCATGATAAAAAAATCATGCTGGTTGCTCAGAAAGACGCGTCAACGGATGAGCCGGGTGTAAACGATCTTTTCACCGTCGGGACCGTGGCCTCTATTTTGCAGATGCTGAAACTGCCTGACGGCACCGTAAAAGTGCTGGTCGAAGGCCTTCAGCGTGCGCGCATTTCCGCATTGTCAGACAACGGCGAGCATTTCTCGGCGAAGGCTGAATACCTTGATTCGCCGGATATCGAAGAGCGCGAGCAGGAAGTGCTGGTGCGCACGGCGATTAGCCAGTTTGAAGGCTATATCAAGCTGAACAAGAAAATCCCACCGGAAGTGCTGACGTCGCTGAACAGCATCGACGATCCAGCTCGTCTGGCAGACACCATTGCTGCACACATGCCGCTTAAGCTGTCGGACAAGCAGTCTGTACTGGAAATGTCTGACATCAACGAGCGTCTGGAATACCTGATGGCGATGATGGAATCGGAAATTGACCTGCTGCAGGTTGAGAAACGTATCCGTAATCGCGTCAAAAAACAGATGGAAAAATCTCAGCGCGAGTACTATCTGAACGAGCAAATGAAAGCCATTCAGAAAGAGCTCGGTGAGATGGACGATGCGCCGGACGAAAACGAAGCGCTGAAGCGTAAAATCGACGCCGCTAAGATGCCGAAAGAGGCAAAAGAGAAGGCGGAAGCCGAGCTTCAGAAGCTGAAAATGATGTCGCCTATGTCCGCAGAAGCGACCGTCGTGCGCGGCTATATCGACTGGATGGTTCAGGTTCCGTGGAACGCGCGCAGTAAAGTTAAAAAGGATCTGCGCCAGGCGCAGGAGATCCTCGATACCGACCACTACGGTCTGGAACGCGTGAAAGATCGCATCCTTGAGTATCTCGCAGTCCAGAGCCGCGTTAACAAGCTTAAAGGGCCAATTCTGTGCCTGGTTGGGCCTCCTGGTGTGGGTAAAACCTCTCTGGGCCAGTCCATCGCCAAAGCAACAGGGCGTAAGTACATTCGTATGGCGCTGGGCGGCGTGCGTGACGAAGCGGAAATTCGTGGTCACCGCCGTACTTATATCGGTTCCATGCCGGGCAAGCTGATTCAGAAAATGGCGAAAGTGGGCGTTAAAAACCCGCTGTTCCTGCTGGATGAAATCGACAAAATGTCTTCGGACATGCGCGGCGACCCGGCATCTGCGCTGCTGGAAGTGCTTGATCCAGAACAGAACGTGGCGTTCAGCGATCACTATCTGGAAGTCGATTACGATCTCAGCGATGTGATGTTTGTGGCGACCTCTAACTCCATGAATATTCCGGCGCCGCTGCTGGATCGTATGGAAGTGATTCGCCTCTCCGGCTATACCGAAGATGAAAAGCTGAACATCGCGAAACGTCACCTGTTGCCAAAACAGATTGAGCGTAACGCCCTGAAAAAAGGCGAAATCACGGTTGAAGACAGCGCAATCATCGGCATCATTCGTTACTACACCCGTGAAGCGGGCGTGCGTAGCCTGGAGCGTGAAATCTCCAAACTGTGCCGTAAAGCGGTGAAACAGCTGCTGCTGGATAAGACGCTCAAGCACATCACCATCGACGGTGACAACCTGCATGATTACCTTGGCGTGCAGCGCTTCGACTATGGTCGTGCGGATGATGAAAACCGTGTCGGTCAGGTAACGGGCCTCGCGTGGACCGAAGTGGGCGGCGATCTGCTGACCATCGAAACAGCATGCGTGCCGGGCAAAGGTAAGCTGACTTATACCGGCTCCCTTGGCGAAGTGATGCAGGAATCCATCCAGGCGGCGCTGACCGTCGTTCGCGCGCGTGCAGAGAAGCTCGGCATCAACGGCGACTTCTACGAAAAACGCGACATCCACGTTCACGTGCCGGAAGGCGCAACGCCGAAAGACGGTCCGAGTGCGGGTATTGCTATGTGTACCGCGCTGGTTTCATGCCTGACGGGTAACCCGGTGAGAGCCGATGTTGCCATGACTGGTGAAATCACGCTGCGCGGTCAGGTTCTGCCGATCGGCGGTCTGAAGGAAAAACTGCTGGCGGCACACCGCGGTGGCATTAAGACTGTTCTGATTCCGGATGAAAACAAACGCGATCTGGAAGAGATTCCGGATAACGTGATTGCCGATCTGGACATCCATCCGGTCAAGCGCATTGAAGAGGTTCTTGCCCTTGCACTGCAAAATGCTCCTTACGGCATGCAGGTTGTAAGCGCAAAATAGTGACTTCGCGCAAAGAGCGTTAATAAAAATGGGGCTGGGAAGTGATTTCGCACTTGCCAGCCTTTTTTTGTATAGCTAATTTAGATTGCTGGTTGGGTATGTCATAGGCAACGGGTGTTGTAAGGGCATGACACTCCTGATATAACTGCTGCGCCGTCGTACTGCGAAGGATTCCAGTGCGATATAAATTATAAAGAGAGGAAGAGAACAGTGAACAAATCTCAACTGATTGACAAAATTGCTGCAGGTGCGGATATTTCTAAAGCTGCTGCTGGCCGTGCGTTAGATGCTTTGATCGCTTCCGTTACTGAGTCTCTGCAGGCTGGGGATGACGTTGCGCTGGTAGGTTTTGGTACTTTTGCTGTTAAAGAGCGTGCTGCCCGTACTGGTCGCAACCCGCAAACCGGTAAAGAGATCACCATTGCTGCTGCTAAAGTTCCGGGTTTCCGTGCAGGTAAGGCACTGAAAGACGCGGTAAACTGATCGCTTTCCCTCCCCGGGAACGTGACAAAGTACAAGGGCGCATCATCAGATGTGCCTTTTTTATTTGTTTAGTCTGATTTTCAGCGGCTTCAGGCGACTTTCAGGCTGACAATACCCCTCGTTTCTTGCCAAAATACGTCATCGTGCGCAGCCGCTCTCGTGCTATGCTGTGCAAGGTTTAAAGTCACCTACAGCGGAGCGTTGTTACACCATGATGGACTCCTTACGTACGGCAGCCAATAGCGTCGTGCTCAAGATTATTTTCGGTATCATTATCGTGTCGTTCATTTTGACCGGCGTGAGTAGCTACCTGATTGGCGGTAACAAAGAATATGCCGCAAAAGTGAATGGCCAGGAAATTGGTCGCGCGCAGTATGAGAATGCCGTTGCCAGCGAAAGAAATCGCATGCAGCAGCAGTTAGGCGATCGGTTCTCCGAGCTGGCTTCTAACGAAAATTATATGAAAACGATGCGTCAGCAGGTGCTCAACCGCCTGATTGATGAATCGCTCCTCGACCAGTACGCCAGACATCTGAATCTCGGCATCAGCGACGATCAGGTGAAGCAGGCGATTTTCCAGACTCAGGCTTTCCAGTCTAACGGCAAATTCGACAACCAGCGCTTCAGCGGGATCGTCGGCCAGATGGGCATGACCACCGATCAGTATGCGCAGGCGCTGCGTAACCAGCTGGTGACCCAGCAGCTGATCAACGCCATTGTTGGCTCTGAATTCATGCTACCCGGCGAAACTGACCAGCTGGCGGCTCTTGTTTCTCAGCAGCGTGTCGTCCGTGAAGCCACGATTGATGTAAATGCGCTGGCAGCGAAGCAGCAGGTCAGCGATCAGGAAATTACCAGCTACTACGAGCAGCATAAAAACCAGTTTGTCGCACCGGAGCAGTTCCGCGTCAGCTACATCAAACTGGATGCTGCCAGCCTGCAGGAAACGGCCTCTGACGCGGATATTCAGTCCTGGTACGATCAGCATCAGGATCAGTTCACCCAGCCACAGCGCGTGCGCTACAGCGTCATACAGACCAAAACAGAATCCGATGCGAAAGCTGCGTTGGATGAAATCAACAAAGGGGCGAATTTTGCTGACGTTGCGAAGGCAAAATCCACCGATATCATCTCCGCCAAAAATGGTGGCGACATGGGCTGGCTGGAAGCCTCTACCACGCCGGACGAGCTGAAAAATGCCGGTCTGAAAGAGAAAGGTCAGCTGTCTGGTGTGATCAAATCCAGCGTGGGTTTCCTGGTTGCCCGTCTTGATGACGTGGTGCCTGCGAAGGTGAAACCGCTGGCAGAAGTACGTGATGAAATCGCGGCGAAAGTGAAGCAGGAAAAAGCGCTTGATGCCTACTACGCAATGCAGCAGAAAGTCAGCGATGCGGCCAGCAACGATAACGAATCCCTGGCGGGCGCCGAGCAGGCATCCGGTATCAAAGCGATCGAAACCGGCTGGTTTGGTCATGATAATCTCCCGGCGGAGCTGAACTTCAAACCCGTTTCTGATGCTATCTTCAACGGTGGCCTGGTAGGTGAAAACGGCACGCCTGGCAGTAACTCCGACATCATCACCGTCGACGGTGACCGTGCGTTTGTTCTGCGCGTTAGCGAGCATAAAGCAGAAGCCGTTAAGCCTCTGGCTGAGGTGAAGGATCAGGTCACGGATATCGTGAAGCACACCAAAGCAACGCAGCAGGCTAACCTGACGGCTGAGAAGCTGCTGGCCGACCTGAAAGCGGGCAAAGGCGATGAGGCCATGAAAGCCGCTAACCTGAGCTTCAGTGCAGCAAAAACGCTGAGCCGTACCGGTCAGGATCCGCTGAGCCAGACTGCGTTCACGCTGCCGTTACCGCAGAAGGATAAGGCAAGCTATGGCGTTGGCTCTGACATGCAGGGTAACGTGGTTCTGGTTTCGCTGGATGAAGTGAAAGATGGCACCATGCCGGAAGAGCAGAAAAAAGCGATGGTGCAGGGCATCACTCAGAACAATGCTCAGGTGGCCTTTGAAGCACTGATGGCGAACCTGCGCAAAGAAGCGAAAATCAAGCTGGGTGACATTGCTGAACAGCAGCAATAATTCGGGCACGCTCGCAGATTTTCGTAACGAACTGCAATAACAAAAGGCCGCTTTCGCGGCCTTTTCCATTTTTGAAATCTGCCCTTAGCGCTGTTTTCGCTGTCCGGTTATGGTGACCTCGCTGTCAACAAACAAGGAGATAACAGCATGAAAACAGGAATCAAAACGCTACTTTTCGTCTTAATGCTTATCGGCTCAGGTTTCAGCTCGCAGACCCTTGCGGCCACCGCCACGGGAAAAGCGCCGCCAGATGTCAAAGCCGCGGCGACAATGTCCCCCGGAACTGAGAAAAGTGCTGCATCCACCAAAAACGATCGGGGCAACGGCGATAAGGTCAGCATTAATACCGGCAGCGCTGAAGAGCTTGCCCGCGTGATGAACGGCGTCGGGCTCAAAAAAGCCCAGGCTATTATCAGCTACCGTGAGGAGTTCGGCCCTTTTAAAAGTATCGATGATTTGCGTCAGGTGCCGGGGATGGGAGGCGCCCTGGTTGAAAGAAATCTTTCGCATCTGATGCTCTGACCCCGGCAAGAGGTTGCACAGTTGTAAAAAAATGCCAGACTAAAGAGGTCGTACCAGTGTGCGACCTCTGACTCTATTAATAAGAAAGGCTATTGCGCTATGCAGACTCAAATCAAAGTTCGCGGATATCACCTCGATGTCTACCAGCACGTCAATAACGCCCGCTATCTGGAGTTTTTAGAAGAAGCCCGCTGGGACGGGCTGGAAAACAGCTCCGGATTCCAGTGGATGACGAAGCACAACATCGCGTTTGTGGTGGTGAATATCAACATCAACTATCGCCGCCCTGCGGTGCTGGGCGATTTGCTCTCCGTCACCAGCAAGGTGCAGCAGCTAAACGGTAAAAGCGGCGTGTTGAGCCAGGTCGTGACCCTGGAGCCTGAGGGCGAAGTGGTGGCAGACGCACAAATCACGTTTGTTTGCATCGATCTGAAAACGCAAAAGGCGCTGGCGCTGGAAGGTGAGCTTCGCGAACATCTGGAAGCAATGGTGGGGTAATTCGGCGAGATAATCCCCGGCTGGCATTTTTACCGCCGGGGATGATGGGTTATTTCAGACCCGTTTTCGCCTTCATGGCTGCCATCACGCCAGCTTTGTCTGCCAGATAGTGATTCAGGCCATTGGCGCGCAGGGTACAGGCGGCACAGTGCCCACAGCCGTCACCCTTAATGCCGTTATAGCAGGTAAGGGTTTCGCTTCGCACCAGCTCGAGATGTCCCCAGTAATCAGCCAGCGCCCAGGTTTCGGCTTTATCAATCCACATCAGTGGGGTTTCAAAGCGAATCTCTTTGGCCATGCCGAGATTGACCGCGTGGTTGAGTGCTTTCACGAACTCATCCCGGCAGTCCGGGTAGCCGGAAAAATCGGTCTCGCACACGCCGGTAATCACCGCTTCGGCTTTAACTTGATAGGCATAAATCGCGGTCAGCGTCAGAAACAGAATATTGCGGCCGGGAACGAACGTATTCGGAATGCCGTCAGCCTCCGGCTCGTAGTCCGGTACAGGAATGCTGTCGCGCGTCAGGCTGCTGACAGCCAGTTCGTTAAGCAACGTCACGTCCAGGACTTTGTGGGCACGGGCGCCGAGTTTTAATGCCAGTTCACGCGCCACGTCGATCTCTGCACGATGGCGCTGCCCGTAATCAAAGGTTACGCAGTGCACTTCGTCATACTGCTGGAGAGCCTGTACCAGGCAGGTGGTGGAGTCCTGACCTCCGCTGAAAACCACAACGGCGCGTTTCATAGCAAATCCTGTCAATTCTGAGAAAACGCTATGGTAACGCCTGAGCGTTACGTCCACCAGCGACAACACGTGCTTTACGTCGATGTGGATGCCGGAAGCCACGCTTCGGTGAAATCAAACCAGCCCCGCGCGTTCAGTCGTATCCCGTTGACGCCAGGCGGCGCGCTGATTCTGTACTGATAGTTAAACAGCGGCGTCAGCACGGCATCTTCCATCAAATGGTGGAAGACGTTTTGCAGTGCAGCGTGTCGCGATGCCGCTTGCCGTTGGGTTTGTACTGCATCCAGCGTTGCCTGAAGGTGGGCATATTGTGCAGCGCTCAAGGTATGCGGCCAGAGCGGATCGCAGCGCAGCCACTGCTCAAGGGTATACTCCGGCGTGTCACCAATGAGCCTGTCGCCCATCACCAAATCGGCCTTTGCCAGTTCAACGCAGCCGTCCCAGGTTTTGGCGTCGTAGAAAATGACCGTCAGCTCACATCCTGCCAGAGCAAGTGCCTGTCGCAGCTGTTCTGCCATCGTATGCAGCTCAACGGGGAGATGATAAATCAGCGTCAGCGCTGGCGGAAATATAACGGAATCCGTCTCTGCCGCCAGAGGAATCGCCCAGCCCGGCAGCAGTTCCTGGCTTGGGGTGATCAGGTTTTCGTCCAGCGGCAGGGTCTGCATCAACGACGTCTGGTGGATAAGCGCAATCAGCTTCTGCGCCTGAGCGGTTGTCAAACGCGGGCTTTTTCTGAGCGTCAGATAGCAGAACCCCAGGCTGATGCTGTCGCTGACGGGGCGTAAATTACGCAAATCATCTGCTTCACCAATGGCAAGCTGAACCGGATGACGACAGCTGGTCCCCAGATCCTGGGCAAACAGCTGTGGCGTGATCCAGTACTCAATGGCCTGTAGCAGTGGGTGGCTGAGATGATAGCGGCTGTGGCTCTCCAGCCGTACCAGTTCAGGCTCGAATACGTTCAGACGGAAAGGGCCGGTGCCAAGAGCGGCATTGTCCGGGTGCGCAAGTACGCTGCAGTAGCTGGCGAGACGATAAGCCAGCCAATAGTCTGGCTTCACCAGCGTGAAGGTCAGGCACTGTGCGTGCGTTACGGCAATGTTCTGCACGCTGGCGAACAGCGTCCGCAGCGCTGGCAGAGTGAGCAACATTTCCAGCCGACGCCAGAGCTGTGTGGTATCCACCGGATCGCCGTTATGCCAGTACAGCGTTGAGCGGATATAAAAGTGCCAGCGCAGCCCGTCGTCGGAGACTTCCCAGTGATGCGCCAGATCGCCCACTGGCTCATCTTTATCATGAGCAAAACGCGTCAGACCCGAGAACACTTGCCCGGCCAGATGCTGCTCGGCACGCCCCGGTAAAAAGCCGGGATGCAGCGGTTCAAGCGTGCGGTAGTAAGGAATGCGAAGCGTCGGGGTGTTGTTCTGCCACTGACCGCCTAAAAAAGGATGCAGCAGCGCCCGCAGCTCCGGCGCGGCCAGCTGCGCCAGCTCCAGGGCATTTTGTTGCTGGCCAAGCTCCAGCGCCCGCTCCATCATCTCATTGCGCAGGTTTTCTGGTGTCACATGAAAGGTCAGCGTGCCGCGCTTGCCACGACCGGACTGTGCCTGCCAGCTCAGCCATCCCGCGTCCTGCGCCTGGCGCAGCAGGGTACGCACGTGCCTTTCGCTGCAAAAACAGCGTTCCGCCAGCTCTGCTACGGTAATCTGCTGCGGCGCTCCGGCGGAGGGTTGCCACAGGCGTTGGAATTGATTGAGTCTGTTGAGTTGCCGCATCGCTTCTGTCCTGATAAACCCGGAACAATAAAGAACATTCATTCACTATTCCTTCCGTATATCTCAGGCGATACTTTTGGACAAGCGACTTACATCATACTTTCGGGGAAGCATATGGCACGACTGGCTGCATTTGATATGGACGGAACACTGCTGATGCCCGACCATCGCCTGGGTGAAAAAACGTTAAGTACCCTGAAGCGCCTGCACGAGCGGGAAATCACGCTGACGTTTGCCACAGGCCGCCACGTGCTCGAAATGCGCCACCTGATCGGTAATTTTTCTCTCGATGCTTTCCTCATTACCGGCAACGGCACGCGCATTCACTCGCTGGAAGGGGATGTTCTCCATCGTAGCGATCTTAATCCGGAAGTGGCCGATCTGGTTCTGCACGGCCACTGGGATACGCAGGCGAGCATGCACGTATTCAACGACAGCGGCTGGCTTACCGACCGGGATATTCCTGACATGCTCCAGGCGCATGTTTACAGCGGCTTCCGCTATCAGCTCTGTGATTTCAAACGGCTGCCCGCCCATGACGTCACTAAAATCTGTTTCTGCGGCGATCATGACGATCTCAGCCGCCTGCGCATCCAGCTGAATGACGCCATCGGCGATCGCGCGCACCTCACGTTTTCTGCATTTGAATGTCTGGAAGTGCTGCCGGTTGGCTGTAACAAAGGAGCGGCGCTCACCGCCCTTAGCGGTCACCTGGGCATGACAATGGCTGACTGTATGGCGTTTGGTGATGCGATGAACGACAGCGAAATGCTGGGGCTGGTAGGGAAGGGGTTGATTATGGGCAACGCCATGCCGCAGCTGAAAGCGGCGCTGCCGCACTTACCGGTAATCGGGCACTGCCAGAATCAGGCGGTCTCCCACTATTTAACGCATTGGCTGGATACTCCACATCTCCCTTATTCCCCCGAATGAATGAGACCCTTCCGGCAAGCCAGCCCTCTGATGAGGTCTGGCTTTTTTCTTTGGCGCTCCGGAACGGGCGAAATGCTCGTTAAAACGTCAGGTTATGGTGTTATTAATCTTTTCTGACAGCGTGCTATTTTTCGCCTTTTACACGTGAAGAATGCTATGCAAATCCATAAAGTGATCAAACCGGAGTTCGTGAAGAAGTTTGCCTGCGTCGGCCCCGAATGCCTGATCTCCTGCTGTCAGGGATGGAAGATATCCATCGACAAGAAAACCCATCATGCTTACCTCAACGCTGAACAGCCAGAAATTGCCGCTCTGGCAAAAGAGAGCCTGCTGCGGGTGCGAAAAGGTAAAAGCAATTATTCGATGATCAAGCTGGACGAGCAGGGACAGTGTCCGTTTATCGACGAAAATAAGTTATGCCTGGTCCACCGGGAGCTTGGGGAAAAGGCGCTTTCAGTCACCTGTTCAACCTATCCACGTTCTAAAATACGCTACGCTGATGAAACACGTCATTTAATGACGCTCTCATGCCCGGAGGTTGCGAGGCTGGTGTTGTTCGATGCAAACAGCATGTTAGTACATGAACAGGATGAGCTGCTGGCGAAGGCGAAAATCAACCTTATCGGCCAGCGGCAACCGGTTAATCAAATCCACCAGGTTGTCCATCTCTTTGCCTGGCACCTCCTGCAGGCGCCTTCGGTGAACGTTGAACAGAATCTGATGGCGTTGGCGCACTTTATGGTGTACCTGCAACGCATTGAGTTCGACCTGCACCGCCATTTCGCGCAGGCAGAGCAGCTCCATCAGCAGCTATTAAACGATCTGGCGCATGGCGCGAACCTGATCCATCGCCCATCGGCTACGGACTCGGTTGGACTGAAGGTGCGTGCACTGTCCGTGCTGGGTTCGCTGATCGCGAGAAATAGCGCGAGGGATGGCATTATCGGTGAGGCGCACCGGCAGATGGCAACGTATTTAGACGTCGCCGAAAGTCCGGACCTGCAAGTGCTCGCTGACAAATTTGCCGCACTGGATAAGCAATGGCAGCTAGTGTGCCAGGATTCCTGCCTTAGCGCCCCGCATGTGCTGCGTAATTTGCTGACCTACAAAATTTACCACAGCCATTTCCCCGGGGTGGATTACTCAAAGGCCATGCGCCAGGTTTACCGTCTGATCCTCGACTATTTCTATATTAAGCATTTGCTGAGTGTGAAATCGCTGGAAGAAGTGCCGGACGAAAAGGCGGTACTGAAGATCGTGGCAAGTCTTGCAGAGCATACCCTGCATTCGTCAACGATCGACCGCCGGATGGAGAAAGCGATCGATATGATCAATGCCGGGGACGATCTCTCCTGCCTGCTATTGATTGGTTAAAGAAATCGGCGTATTCACTTGAGTGCCTACGCCTTTTATTCTCACCCCAGCCGTTCAGCCAGCTTTGCTTTCCACGATGCCAGCGAGCCAATATTGGCCTCAATCCATTGCGGGTTGTAGTAGGTTTCCAGATAACGTTCACCGCTGTCGCACAGCAGCGTGACAATGGAACCTGTCCGGCCTTCACTGCGCATCTGAGCCGCGATTTCGAGTGCACCCCACATGTTGGTGCCGGTCGATGCGCCCACTTTGCGGCCCAGCTGCGTTTCCAGCCAGTGCGCGGTGGCAACGCTCGCTGCATCCGGCACGCGCAGCATATTATCGACCACGTCAGGAATAAATGACGGCTCCACGCGTGGGCGGCCGATCCCTTCGATTTTACTGCCCACCGGGCTGCGAAGCGTGGCATCGCGGCTTTGCCAGAAGTCCATAAACACTGAATTCTGCGGATCGACCACGGTTAACTTTGTGTCATACCCCTGACAGCGAATATAGCGTCCAATGGTGGCCGACGTGCCGCCGGTACCCGCGCTCATCACGATATGCGACGGAACGGGATTCGGCTCATGCTGCATCTGGCGGAAAATGCTGTCGGCAATATTATTGTTGCCGCGCCAGTCGGTTGCCCGCTCGGCGAAGGTGAACTGATCCATATAATGGCCGTTCAGCTCACGGGCGAGCTTCTCAGATGCTTCATAGATCTCACAGGCGCTTTCCACAAAGTGGCAGCGTCCGCCGTAAAATTCTATCTGCTCAATTTTGCGTTTTGCCGTGCAGGAGGGCATGACGGCGATAAACGGCAGGCCGAGCAGGCGAGCGAAGTAGGCTTCGGAGACGGCGGTTGAGCCAGACGAAGCCTCGATAATCGTGGTGCCTTCTTTGATCCAGCCGTTGCACAGTCCGTATAAAAACAGCGAGCGCGCCAGGCGGTGCTTCAGGCTGCCGGTCGGATGCGTGCTCTCGTCTTTCAGGTAGAGCTGAATGCCCGGAAACCCGGGCAGCGCCAGACGAATCAGGTGCGTGTCGGCGGAGCGCTGATAGTCGGCGTTAATCTCACTGATGGCGTGTTTTACCCAGGTGCTGTTCATGGTGCTTTTTCCGTTTGTCATTTTGTGCCCAGCTTACTGGAAAGCACGGAAAAAATTGTTGCAATATGGCCTTTGAAATACAATGAAAGGAGAATAATTTTCTCTGTGATGGGCTGATGATAGATAAAATTGACCGTAAGCTGCTGGCGCTGCTGCAGGAAGACTGCACCCTCTCTTTGCAGGCGCTGGCCGATGCCGTTAATCTGACCACCACTCCCTGCTGGAAACGCCTCAAACGTCTCGAAGACGAAGGCATTTTACGCGGTCGGGTGGCGCTGCTGGATGCGGAAAAACTGGGCCTCGGGCTCACGGCCTTCGTGCTGATTAAAACCCAGCATCACAGCAGCGAATGGTACAGCCGCTTTGTGTCCCAGGTGACGCAAATGCCGGAAGTGTTAGGCTTCTGGCGCATGGCGGGCGAGTACGATTATCTGCTGCGGGTTCAGGTGGCGGACATGAAACGCTACGACGATTTTTATAAACGACTGGTGAACAGCGTACCGGGGTTATCTGACGTCACATCCAGCTTTGCGATGGAACAGATCAAATACACTACCGCGCTGCCGATCGAATCATTCTCTGGGTAATTCTGCGTGCGATTATTTGCTCAACTCAGCTGGTACTTCCGCCGGGAGTGGCGTCGCTATCTCGGTGCGGTCCTGCTGCTTATTATTATTGCCATTCTGCAGCTTATCCCGCCGAAGGTGGTGGGCTACGTGGTCGATGGCGTAACAAAAAATCACTATACCGCCACGCGAGTCATGATGTGGGTGGGCACGCTGGCGCTGATTGCGGTGGTGGTGTATCTGCTGCGCTACGTCTGGCGCGTGCTGCTGTTTGGCGCGTCCTACCAGCTTGCGGTGGAGCTGCGCGAAGATTATTACCGCCAGCTCAGCCGCCAGCATCCCGAATTTTATCTGCGCCACCGCACCGGGGATTTGATTGCCCGCGCCACCAACGATGTTGACCGCGTGGTGTTTGCCGCAGGTGAAGGCGTGCTTACGCTGGTGGACTCGCTGGTGATGGGCTGCGCGGTGCTGATCGTCATGTCCACGCAAATCAGCTGGGAGCTGACGCTGCTGGCGCTGCTGCCAATGCCGATCATGGCGCTGGCGATCAAACGCAACGGCGACACGCTGCACGAGCGCTTTAAGCTTGCGCAGGCTGCCTTTTCCGGCCTGAACGATCGCACGCAGGAAAGCCTGACCAGCATCCGCATGATCAAAGCCTTTGGCCTGGAAGACAGGCAGTCGGCGCAGTTTGCGGCAGATGCTGAGGACACGGGTGCAAAAAATATGCGCGTAGCCCGCGTGGATGCACGTTTTGACCCGACGATCTATATCGCCATCGGTATGGCAAACCTGTTGGCCATCGGCGGCGGCAGCTGGATGGTGGTGCACGGCAGCCTGACGCTCGGGCAGCTCACCAGCTTTATGATGTACCTCGGCCTGATGATTTGGCCGATGCTGGCGCTGGCCTGGATGTTCAATATCGTTGAGCGTGGCAGCGCGGCCTACACCCGTATCCGCGCCATGCTGGCGGAAGCGCCGGTGGTGAACGACGGTAGCGAAGCGCTGGCACCTGAACGCGGCACCCTGGCCGTGGATATCCATGAGTTTCGCTATCCACAAACGGATAAACCCACCCTGAGCAACGTGGCGTTCCGCCTTGCTCCGGGCCAGATGCTGGGCATTTGTGGTCCGACGGGCGCCGGGAAGAGCACGGTGCTGTCGCTGATTCAGCGTCATTTTGACGTGACTCAGGGTGATATTCGTTTTCAGGATAAGCCGCTGACTGTGCTCCAGCTTGACGGCTGGCGTAGTCGTCTGGCGGTGGTGAACCAGACGCCGTTCCTGTTTTCCGACACCGTCGGGAACAACATTGCGCTGGGTAATCCGGGGGCCACGCAGGAAGAGATTGAGCACGTGGCGCGGCTTGCCAGCGTGCATGAAGATATTCTGCGCCTGCCGCAGGGCTACGATACTGAAGTCGGCGAGCGCGGTGTGATGCTCTCGGGCGGGCAAAAACAGCGTATCTCCATTGCCCGTGCGCTGCTGCTGAACGCGGAAATCCTGATCCTCGACGACGCGCTTTCCGCCGTCGACGGGCGGACCGAGCACCAAATCCTGCACAATTTGCGGCAATGGGGCGAAGGGCGCACGGTGATCATCAGCGCCCATCGTCTGTCGGCGTTAACCGAGGCGAGCGAAATTATCGTCATGCAGCACGGACACATTGCCCAGCGCGGTGCTCACGAGCAGCTGGCGACGCAGCCGGGCTGGTATCGCGATATGTACCGCTATCAGCAGCTGGAGGCGGCGCTCGACGACGTTCCGGAAGAACAGCGCGAGGAGGAAGCCGATGCGTAATTTTGGACAGCTCTGGCCGACGCTGAAACGCCTCCTGGCGTACGGTTCACCGTGGCGCAAGCCCCTGACTATAGGCATGGTGATCATGTGGATTGCCGCCGCCGCAGAGGTTAGCGGCCCGCTGCTCATCAGCTATTTCATTGATAACATGGTGGCGAAAAGCGACCTGCCGTGGGGCATTGTCGGCGGCCTTGCAGCGGCCTATGTCGGATTGCAGCTGCTGGCGGCGTCGCTGCACTACGTGCAATCACTGCTGTTTAACCGGGCGGCGGTGGGGGTGGTTCAGCAGTTGCGCACGGACGTGATGGATGCCGCGCTGCGCCAGCCGCTCAGCGAATTTGACGTGCAACCTGTCGGACAGTTGATTTCCCGCGTGACCAACGATACCGAAGTGATCCGCGATCTCTACGTCACCGTGGTCTCCACGGTTCTGCGCAGCGCAGCGCTGATTGGTGCAATGCTGGTGGCGATGTTCAGCCTCGACTGGCGCATGGCGCTGGTGGCCATTGCCATTTTCCCGGCGGTGATTGTGGTGATGGTGATTTATCAACGCTACAGCACGCCAATTGTGCGCCGCGTGCGCGCCTATCTGGCCGATATCAACGACGGCTTCAATGAAGTCATCAACGGCATGAGCGTTATCCAGCAGTTCCGCCAGCAGGCGCGCTTTGGCGAACGCATGGGCGAAGCGAGCCGTTCACACTACATGGCGAGGATGCAGACGCTGCGCCTGGACGGTTTCCTGCTGCGCCCGCTGCTGAGTTTATTTTCCTCGCTGATCCTGTGCGGCCTGCTGATGCTGTTCGGCCTGACCACCAAAGGCACCATTGAAGTGGGCGTGCTGTACGCGTTTATCAGCTATCTCGGGCGCCTCAATGAGCCGCTGATTGAACTCACGACTCAGCAGTCGATGCTGCAACAGGCCGTGGTAGCGGGGGAGCGCGTCTTTGAGCTGATGGATAAGCCACGCCAGGTTTATGGCCACGACGCTGCGCCGTTGCAAAGCGGATCGATTGAAGTGGATAACGTGTCGTTTGCCTATCGCGGCGACAGGCTGGTGTTGCAGGATATCGATCTTACCATTCCGACGCGAAGCTTCGTGGCGCTGGTCGGCCATACCGGCAGCGGAAAAAGCACGCTCGCCAGCCTGTTAATGGGCTATTACCCGCTGACCAAAGGCGAAATTCGCCTTGACGGACGGCCGCTCCCTACGCTCGATCACAGCGTCCTGCGGCAGGGCGTGGCGATGGTACAGCAGGATCCCGTGGTTATGGCCGATACGTTTTTTGCTAACGTCGCGCTTGGGCGCGATATCAGCGAAGAGCAGGTCTGGCAGGCGCTGGAAACCGTGCAGCTGGCGGAATTGGCCCGCGGTATGAGTAACGGGATATATACCCAGCTCGGCGAGCAGGGCAATAATCTCTCCGTTGGGCAGAAACAGCTGCTGGCGCTGGCCCGCGTGCTGGTGGATACGCCGCAAATCCTGATCCTTGATGAAGCGACGGCCAACATCGATTCCGGCACCGAGCAGGCCATTCAGCACGCGCTGGCGGCAGTTCGTCAGCACACAACGCTGGTGGTGATCGCACATCGCCTGTCGACCATCGTGGAGGCGGACACCATTCTGGTGCTGCATCGCGGGCAGGCGGTAGAGCGTGGCACGCATCAGCAGCTGCTTGAAGCGAAAGGACGTTACTGGCAGATGTATCAGCTTCAGCTGGCCGGCGAAGAGCTGGCGGCCAGCATCGAAGAAGAGTCACTTATCGCCTGATGCACCACCGTTAAGCATTTTGCTAACACCAGCGCGCGCTGGTGCATTCCCTCGACGCACCATGCACTACGCTGGTGCGTTTTTGTTTCATCTCCCGCCTTATGACTCCTTCATCACGAATTTGCCTGCTACGCATCCCACAGAAACCGTCGGAAAACGCTGATTTTTTATTTCTGGCACGCTGCTTGCTTTACCTCATACGTGTTAGCTGCGGCCATTACTGAATTCTGACTGGAGGGGATCTATGAAGCTGGTTACCGTGGTGATTAAACCATTCAAACTCGAAGACGTTCGTGAAGCACTGTCTTCAATTGGTATTCAGGGGCTGACCGTGACCGAAGTAAAAGGTTTCGGACGTCAGAAAGGGCATGCCGAGCTCTACCGCGGTGCCGAGTACAGCGTCAACTTTTTACCAAAGGTGAAAATTGACGTGGCGATCGCCGACGATCAGCTTGAGGAAGTGATCGACGTGATCAGCAAAGCGGCCTACACCGGCAAGATTGGCGACGGCAAAATCTTTGTCGCCGAGCTGCAGCGCGTGATTCGCATTCGTACCGGCGAAGCCGACGAAGCGGCTCTGTAATTCTCAGACCACACAGTGATAGGGATCGAGAACATGAACAAAGTACTGAAATTTGCCCCTGGTCTCCTGGCTCTGCTGCCGGGTCTGGCGATGGCGGCACCTGCCGTCGCGGATAAAGCAGACAACGCTTTCATGATGATCAGCACCGCGCTGGTGCTGTTTATGAGTATCCCCGGCATCGCGCTGTTCTACGGCGGCCTGATCCGCGGGAAGAATGTCCTCTCTATGCTGACGCAGGTCACGGTCTCCTTCGCGTTGGTCTGCGTGCTGTGGGTGGTTTACGGCTATACGCTGGCCTTTGGCACCGGCGGTAACTTCTTCGGCAGCTTCGACTGGGTGCTGCTGAAAGGCATCGACATTAAAGCGCTGATGGGCACCTTCTATCAGTACATCCATGTCGCTTTCCAGGGCTCCTTTGCCTGTATCACCGTCGGCCTTATTGTTGGTTCTCTGGCGGAGCGTATTCGCTTCTCCGCGGTACTGATTTTCGTGGTGGTGTGGATGACCTTCTCCTACGTGCCGATTGCGCACATGGTGTGGGGCGGTGGTCTGCTGGCGACGCATGGTGCTCTGGACTTCGCAGGCGGCACCGTGGTGCATATCAACGCCGCCGTAGCGGGTCTGGTTGGGGCTTATCTGGTTGGTAAACGTGCGGGCTTTGGCAAAGAAGCGTTCAAACCGCATAACCTGCCAATGGTCTTCACCGGCACGGCAATCCTCTACGTGGGCTGGTTCGGCTTCAACGCCGGTTCCGCGAGCGCGGCGAACGAAATTGCGGGTCTGGCGTTCGTGAACACCGTAGTAGCAACAGCAGCGGCGATTCTGGCCTGGGTCTTCGGTGAGTGGGCGCTGCGCGGCAAGCCTTCTCTGCTGGGTGCCTGTTCCGGTGCCATCGCGGGTCTGGTTGCGGTAACGCCTGCCTGTGGCTATATCGGCGTGGGTGGTTCGCTGATTGTCGGGATCGCAGCCGGTCTGGCTGGCCTGTGGGGTGTCACGGCGCTGAAACGCTGGCTGCGCGTGGATGATCCTTGCGATGTATTCGGCGTGCACGGCGTCTGCGGTATCGTTGGTTGCATCCTGACAGGCATCTTCGCGGCGACCTCACTGGGCGGCGTGGGCTATGCGGAAGGCGTAACCATGGGCCATCAGGTTCTGGTGCAGCTGGAAAGCGTCGCCGTCACTATCGTCTGGTCTGCGGTTGTTGCCTTTATCGGCTACAAGCTGGCTGACCTGACCGTGGGCCTGCGCGTACCGGAAGAGCAGGAGCGCGAAGGGCTGGACGTCAACAGCCACGGCGAGAATGCTTATAACGCTTGATTGTTGAATAATCTCCATAGCGACAAAAGCCTCCGATTCGGAGGCTTTTGTTTATCTATTCCCGGGCGGTACTGCGTTTGCCCGGCCAGCATGCCCGAAGTAGGTCGGGTAAGCGCAGTTGTAGGCCGGGTAAGCATTAGCGCCACCCGGCAATTACGCACCGTCAGTTGCGGTTACGCATTACCCCTTCCTGCACGGTCGAGGCCACCAGTACGCCGTCCTGAGTGTAAAACTCGCCGCGTACAAATCCGCGGGCGCTGGACGCTGACGTGCTCTCCACACTGTACAGCAACCACTCATTCATATTGAACGGACGGTGGAACCACATGGAGTGGTCGATGGTGGCAACCTGCATCCCTTTTTCGAGGAAGCCGACGCCGTGGGGCTGCAGCGCAACGGGCAGGAAGTTGAAATCGGAGGCGTAGCCCAGCAGATACTGATGTACGCGAAAATCATCGGCTACCGTGCCGTTGGCGCGGATCCACACTTGTCGTTTCGGTTCAGCGACGTGGCCTTTCAGCGGGTTGTGGAACTCGACCGGGCGGATCTCCAGCGGCTTGTCGCATAAAAACTTCTCTTTCGCCTGAGGTGGCAGCAGATGCGCAAGCTGGCGGGCGATATCGGTTTCCGATGGCAGAGAATCAGGTGCCGGAGCGGGCGGCATTTGCTTTTGATGCTCGTAGCCTGGTTCCGGAGCCTGGAACGACGCCGTCATGTAAAAAATCGGTTTGCCATGCTGAATAGCCGCAACGCGACGGGCGCTGAAGCTGTTGCCATCGCGCAGCACTTCCACGTCGTAAACGATCGGCTTTTGGCTGTCTCCCGGACGGAGGAAATAGCTATGGAATGAGTGCACCAGCCGATCGGCGGGAACGGTTTCTTTAGCGGCGTACAGCGCCTGACCGACAACCTGGCCGCCAAAAACCTGACGTAAGCCCAGATCCTCACTCTGGCCGCGGAACAATCCCTCTTCGATTTTTTCGAGATTTAACAGGGTTAGCAGATTAGAGAGAGCCTGACTCATAAATGTCCTCAAAGATAAAAAGACCGCGCGGTACGCGGGAATAGCCACAGTATAACGCAGTTTTCGAAGTGGTCCGATGGGTGCAATTGTCTGAATAACGGCGCGATTACAGGCAAAAATCTGAGATCTGTGCCACACTTACTCCGTCACAAATGTTTTAACTACGCACTCTCGCAGGATTTCATCCCGCGAGCGCATGGATGATAAGGAGAACATAATGAAACTCGTGCACGTGTTAAGTGGTTTAGCGGTTGCGGTGGCACTGTCCGCCTGTGCTCAGAAAAGCGCGGATATTAAAACCCCAGCGCCAAGCCCAAATCCCTCTGAGGCTACACAGCCTGTCATTCAGCAACCTAACGTTTCTGGTACGGTGTGGATCCGCCAGAAAGTGGCTCTGCCACCGGATGCCGTCCTGACCGTTACCCTGTCGGATGCCTCACTCGCCGATGCGCCTTCAAAAGTGATTTCGCAGAAGGTGACGCGTACCGAAGGGAAACAGGCACCGTTCAGCTTCGTGCTGCCGTTTAACCCGGCCGATATCCAGCCGAACGCGCGCATTCTGCTGAGCGCTGCGGTAACGGTAAACGATAAGCTGGTGTTTATCACCGATACCGTACAGCAGGTGATTAACCAGGGCGGGACCAAAGCCGATCTGACGCTGGTGCCAGTGCAGCAAACCGCCGTACCGGTGAATGCGACCGGAGGTGCTGCAACCACAGTTCCATCGACATCCCCGACGCAGGTGAATCCTTCTTCTGCCGTCCCGGCGCCAACTCAGATTCCTTAACGGCGCTTTCCCTCCTCCGCCCGGGGGAGGGAGTCAGTAAATCCAGCGATACTTCTGCATATCAATTTTTCCACTGCCCGATACCTGAACGCCTTCAGAGAGCAGCGCCTGGCGCTGGCGCTGAAGATCCGGGCCGGTCAGTGAAATATTACCATGACGGTTAACGACACGATGCCAGGGTAGCGTTGATCCTTCCGGTAATCGGCGCAGCACACCACCGACCTGACGAGCCGCGCGGGGTGACCCGGCGAGCCGGGCGACCTCACCGTAGGTGGTGACCGATCCTTCGGGGATTGCAGCGACAATTTGCCACACCCTGTGCGGGAATGTATCAACAGGTTCCATTGCGCTTTCCTGAGGGGAAAAGCACAGAATAATGGAGGCTCCGGGGGATGTGAAGCGCGACGTTAGTCTGGCTGCTGGAAGGTAAACTCCAGCGCCAGGCCAATCACCTGCGAGGCGCCTGGCGCAAATTTGTCGGGTTTGACCATTTGATTTTCAAGGAATTTCAACTTTCTGGTTGCGGTGCTGTAGGCATCGGTAGCATCAGTGGTGAAGGCGGTGATTTGATCATGATTGACCCCATAAAGAAGAGAGAAACACCCAGAGTATCGGATAGTCTGAACGCTGCCCGGCGATTTACTGGAGCCACTTCGCAATATCGACACGTTCCCAAAAAGGGGAGATGGAGAACACATCGGACAATAAACCATCATCCGGACCGCCGTGGGTTGCAATTGCCGGGCCGCACAGGGATAATGCGCCAGCGCGTCAGAAATGACGCTCTCAATGGGGGCTCTGTTGGTTCTCCCGCAACGCTACTCTGTTCACCAGGTCAGGTCCGGAAGGAAGCAGCCAGGGCAGACGACGTGTGTGCCGGGATGTAGCTGGCAGGGCCCCCACCCATTTCTGCTAAGTGCATGATATTCATCATGTAACTACTGTTTTTCGTGCATTGAAACGGCGGTGATACAACTTTTGTGTATCACTTAGGACGCTAATCAATGTCGCATCTTATGCTTTCCCGTCACGGGATCTGGTACTACCGTAGGGGCTACCTGACACCTCGGAAACGCCGTGAAATTCGTATTTCTCTTCGTACACGTTCCAAACGTGAAGCCATGCAACGTGCAGAGCAATACATCATCTCACAACCTTTCCACTGCGTTCCGCAGTCCATCCCGTCACACACTGCAACCCCGTCTGCTTCCTTCCAACAACCACAACAAAAAAGGCCATTCAAGAGCCTGAAGAGTGAGCTTGATAAGTATACGAAAAGCAAAGCGGGGTCCGTTGGTGAAAGGGAAATACTGACGATCAACAGGTGCGTGAATGCTTATCTGAGTTCCACAAAAGAGCCTTTCAGCAAGAGAAGCGCGGCGGCGTTTTTTGATGGCCTTGAGGGTTCTGCATCTACCAGAAACCGCTACATCAAGAAGAATTCAGCGTTTTTCAAATGGCTTGCCACTCGCACGGATGAAGATGTTCGAAACCCATTCGAAGGAATGGGAGTGAAGGAAACCACTGCACCAATGGATCGCCGGCCTGCGTATACGCTCAACGATTTGAAACGCTTGCACATCGCTATGATTGGTCTGAAGGATTGGAAGCGCTGGATCATTCTTATCGGGCGCTATTCCGGTATGAGGCAGAATGAAATCTGCCAGCTTTACGACAATGATGTGATGAAAGTAGACGGGGTCTGGTGCTTCCGTGTAGACAATCTGAACCCAAATCAGACGCTAAAAACGGAAAGTTCGCGGCGGTTTGTGCCGATCCATTCTCAGTTGTTGGCGCTTGGCTTGCTGGGTTTCATCAGAGAGAGAAAAGGGCATTTATTCTCTGAGCTAACCTTGCACTTGGGCAGCTATGGTCACTATTTCAGCCGTTGGTTTACACGGTTCCGGGGTAAGCATGGTTTGCCTGAGTATCATTCATTACGCCACTACGCCGCCACAACATTTAAGCAACATGGCTTCCCTGAGCAGTTCACCTCCCAGGTACTCGGGCACTCAAACGCTACAATTACTTATAACCGATACGGGAAAGGCGTTGATGTTTCGCGGCTGGTTGAACTGGTGGAGGCTCTTTAGAACAAAAAACTATGTGAGTGCAAAGCGGAGGCTGAATTTCCTCCGCTCAGGCTCGATATTACGGTTTTGGGAGGGTCTTGTCTGTTTCGCAACGGCTAAGAGGCAGAATTTTAGAGCTGTAGATCTGTGTCACCTTCTTATCGTTTTTATTTACGTCAACTCGAATACATGAGCAACCATACCCATAGTTGCCGTTGGTTTTAACAAATTGGTCATCCGGGAAATCCTTTAATTTTTCGATACCTGGGGCAGAATATCCACCTTGCAACGAAATATCCCAAGTACCATCTTTATCAATAAGCCATTGGTTGGCTGGTGTAGGGTTTTGCAACCAGCCGCACCGCAACTCACTGGCAAAAGCATGACTGCTTAAAATCAGTAAGGCCAATGGTAAAATTTTTCTCATTGCCATTCTCCTGCATCCAGCTTGCTTAAAAAGTCAACAGCGAAACTTTTGATCTGTTCTGCATGGTCGAGGCCGTTTATGCACCGTCTTGCATGAAAAAAATCTGTGTTCGTACTGTTGACATAATCGGTTAATTTCTTACCTGTGAACACACCGTTCTTGAAACCATCGATAAGAATAAATAGAGCATTATCAGGATCTAATGCTTTGTCTGGGTCCGCAATCAGATCGATTCCTAACTTTTCTGAATATGCTCGATAGTTGTAGTCCCAGGTGATTTGGACAAACCCACGACCGTAATATGGATAATATCGGTAATGGGTGCGTCTGTATTCGTCTGTCGAGGTGTGGCCGATCCAATCCCCCTCTCTTACAGGTTTGAATGTATCACCTGTTTCACGTTTAACGGTGGCTAATATGTATGCAATTTGGGTGTTAAGAGTGAAACCCTGTTTCTTGCTTTCTTCTACGATGGCTCGAATCGTGCTTTCTCTTGACGAGAAATCGTACCCAGCGACTTTTATCGCATCAAGAAACACCAAAGGGTGCATATGCCACAAAGCCTCACCACTGCGGATCTCCGGTACATCCTTCATCCACACCAGTTTATTGATGAAGTCACGGTTGAAGAGTGCCATGCTGGGATATTTCTTTGCCTGTTCATCCAGAGCCGCTTGCCACAAGGCTGACATGCCGTCCTTAAGCCATTCGCTGTGGTGTTTCACAACCAGACGCTGCACCTGATACTGGATATGTGGCTGGCTGTTATGTAAAAAGCGCCATAGTTCGCCTGCATCAATAACACCATCCTGGTTCGAATCAATCTGTTTCAGCAACCTCTGGTACTTCTCTGTGTAGCTTAACGAGTACATATCACGGGTTTCTGCTCGTGCCAGTTCTTCGAGGCGCCCGAATACATTTCGCAGCCAACCTTCTTTTGGCGTCTTGAAGATACTTTGTGGTGCATCCTCCTGTTCCAGAGGAATAAAGCCTCGTTTTTCGAGGTCAAACTGATTAGCTCTTTCAACGTCAGTCTCTGACATCCAGGCATGTTCGCCAGGAATGTAATACCAGGTTTTTCCGTCAACTTCTAGTTTCTGGCATTCGCTTTCCTGCGTGTAGCGTTCTGCTGTACTTGGCGAGGGATCGCCACCAACACCTGCCACTACAAAAGAATTGTCCCTCTCTCGATGCTGCCAGCGGGGTTTATCTGCAAGCGTGTGCAACTCTGCTGCCCCGACCGTTACCCCAGCTTTATTCGCCAGAAAATCTTTCATTCGGGGATCCTGACTGAATACCTCCAGATGGCAGAAATACTGCGGACCACTATAAGGGCTTTCATCTAAGCTCAGGTGCCCAATGGTCTCCCCGGCCTGAACGGCTATCTCATTTCCGGAAGTTGTGACCACCTGATTAAATACACCATGCTCACGAGCTTTTTGCATCCAGGCAGGCAGTATGTTTTCCTGACGTCTAACAAATTTATCCAGCCCGGAAATCCAACCAGACTCCCCCACTGATAACCCGGTTTTAGCCCCTTCAGGCACTGACATTACTTTGATAAAAATAAAGGGGGCAGCCTTGCCATTGAGCAGAAAAGTGGCTTCTTGTTTAATTTCCACAACAGAACCGCGAGGCAATGTGGTATGTGAATCCTGAGGAGCTTCATAGTAGTGCTGTGAATTGTGGGGAATATTAATGCCTTCAGTGATCCCGTTGCGCATCCAGCCGGAGAATGTATTGTCCTGACGGATTTTCAATGCGCTGGCACTCACCGTTGCGGTTGGGGTATCAGTGATACCGTACTCAGACAGTGGAGCTATCTGCATCCACAGGGTGTAGAAATCCAGTGCATTATCGGGTTTATCCTTATCCGGGGTGCAGGTGGACTTGATGAGGACAAAGGTGGAGCTGAATTTTGGTGCTTTTTTCCCGAATGGCGCAGTTTGGTACTCATCATTCAGACGCCAGGCCACTACGTGCCCGTCGGTCATGCACTTTAGACCGTGGTTGCCAGGTTTGAAAATGGCATTACCAGCAAAATTCTCATAGAAATGAATACCACCGTGCCAGTGCTCTGCTGGTTTCATCAACCAGTATGAGTCGCCTTTACTTCCCTGCATAGCAGCCATGAATTCCGAAGTGGATCGGTAGCCGTCAATTGGCAGCACCATTTTCATCCTGTTCTCCCTGATTTTACGATGGTTATTTCTCCATCATACACTGGTCAGGACGTAACCAAAACTTCCTTAATTTGATCAATTTGTTACTGACTGCCGCTGTAGATATGAAAAATCCCCGGCTCTTGGGGCCATGTGCTGGACCGTCAGCGCCAGGCCCTCGGTAAAAAGCGCTTTTCTTCACCAAATATCACTACGTGATGCCTTCAGCGACGCGCTTCCCCACAACAGGTAGTGCAGTGACACAAGGCCGCTATGTAGTGACGCTAGGGAGATAACTTGATGTTTTGGAGTGCCATTGGTCGCTAATTGTGCAGTGATTTAACATATTGTATCTTGCATGTACTTGACTGTTTTAGTCAGGTATTCCCTTTCGGAGCGTTGAGGTGAAGCAGGGGACACAACAGCAATTTCATCAACAGAAGGAAAGCATTCGGGAGGATTTGAGGTGAGTTCTCTTGTTCAAGGATTTTGAATGAGTTTGTCTGGTCACCCCACAACTTCAGGTTTCAGGCCTTTGATTCTGCCAGCGTATCAAACGCCATAAAAGCACATTTTTCTGTTTACCAGCAGACACAAAGACACTACAGTGACGTTACCACAACGGGTTGAAGGTCTGCCATCACCTGGCGAAATTCTCCCGTCCCAGCGGTCACAGATGCATACCTTTTTCCACACAATTGTGAACTGCCCCACCAATAGTCCGTACGCTCCACCAAAAGCCCGTAGCGGCGATATCTCCACACAATCGGTGACACACCGATAGCACAGCGCCGTGCTGAGAGGCTGTCACAGGCCCAGGAATGGAGGGTTTTCTGTTGTTTTTGCGAAGAAAATTAATTTTTACGCTATGGAAGGGCGGATCGGTGATTGTGTTTAGCCACGCCATGAATGGCAAATCTTCCGAAGCCGCGCTATTACTGGCTTCGTTATGTATCGGATACATAACGATCACCACACCCTACAGGCGAGCCAGTGACAACAGACAGGATTTTCTATCAATTAACCGCAATTAACGGGTATTTAAACCCAATTATTTCCCGCCAAAAATCCAACCGATGATGGCACCGATTACCGCAGAGCGGGTCTCACCTGCTGCTCCTTTGAGAACGTTAATAACTGCATCGCCTGCACCAGGTGCCTGCTGTTGAAGTAAATTCAAACCACGAGGTGTTAACTTGGCGGCGCTGTCCATATCGGTTGAAGAGATTATTTCGATATAACCCATATCGCTGAGAGCCTGGAGTGTGTTGCACAGCAGGTCAATCTGAGTTCTGTCTTCTCTGGGCTTCCAACCGAAGTCTGAAAAATCGAAAGATGAGTAAGCCGGATAGTCCGCAAACAGTTTCACCAGGATTCCAGTTGCCATCTCGTTAAAGCTGTCTTTGCCTTGGAGGAATTCCATAATGTTTCCTTTTGTTCACTGATTGAACGAGGTTACTCAGTTATGGCAGGAAGTACCAGCAAATGGTTGTCTTCCACCTTGCATACATGGAGTTGAGGTGTCTTCTGTCAGAGGGGTTAGCAAAGTTTGTACATGGCTTTTTGGACTGACCCCGCCCCGGTAGACGATCCTGCCCTATAGTTGGACTGCACGATGTCTCTTATGCTCTCCCGTCATGGGGTCTGGTACTACTATCCTTACTGCGTACCGCAGTCCATCCCGTAATCTCTAAATCAACCAGAGAGAGTTGCTAACAAAGAAACGTCAAGTCCTAAAGATATACCTCATTCTGGGTCGATCATTCTGGTATTAGAGCAAAATGAATTAGTACGTGGCATAACGGGGAAGGGCACTATATCGGCAGGCGGGCGCTACGGCGTACCACCAGCTTGCCGGTCAGGACCTGTTGCACGGCGGGAGAGCCCGGGTCGGCAAATTGCTGGGTAATGATGCGCACGGCGGAGTTCACCATTTCGTCCATGGGCTGAACATAGGTGGTGAGTTTGAATAACGGCCAGTCAGCCATCACAATATCATCAAAACCAATGATCGATATGTCTTGTCCAGCCACCAAACCGAACTCGCCGACCGCCACGTTCAGTGCGCCGATCGCCATAATGTCGTTGGCGCAGAAGAGGCCGTCGGGGCGTTTTTTGCCCTTGAGCAGACTGCGTGTCGCTTCCATCGCGGTTTCAAGAGTGTACAAGCCCTGGACTCTTAGCGGCGGTGCCACGCCGTGCCACTGCAGACGTTCAATGAATCCCTGCTCACGGTCGCGGCTGGTGGAGGAGGTATCCAGCCCGGCCATAAAGGCCAATTGGCGGTGTTTACCCGCCACCAGAAAATCGGCGATTTGCGCGCCGCCTCGAATATTGTCGCTGGTCACACTGGAAACATTTTTGCTGCCATTGGTACGATTTAAAAGCAGTACCGGCAGGCCATTTTGCTGACATTCTTCGGCAAAACGTGAAGAGAGCATGGTGGAAACCAAAATCAGCGCTTCGACCCGATGGCGCAATACATCTTCCATAATCGGGTCGGTACTGCCATCACTATGCATGGAAAAAAGCAGGATGCTATATCCCATCTCATTGAATACATATGATAATTTGTCAACCAGGCCCGCATAAAACGGATTCATCAAGCCGGGCACGACCACGCCAACCAGGTTCGAGCGGCGAGTTATCAGCGAGCGGGCGACAAAGCTTGGGCGATAGCCAAGCTGCGCTGCAGCTTCTTTGATTTTCTCACGGGTGGAGGCCGAGACTTTTCCCCCTTCGGTGAAAGCACGTGATACCGCAGATTGTGAAACACCGGCCAATTTCGCGACATCGTAACTGGTGACGGGGCGGCGCATGCGTTCAGACATAAAGAGCTCCCTTCTGATAAAAATACCGTGAACGACATTATGGGGGATTGCAGCGGCGATGCATAATTTTTGCGATCCGTGTTGCATTCGAATGCATTAGGGGTTTATTTCCGTATTTAGCCGTGACTATATATGTATTGCATTCGAATTCATTTACCGTGAGCGACACATTCTGGAGTAAAAATTATGGCAAAGTGGCTTAAACAAGGGGCAGAAGCAGAGGCGATTAAAACTGCAGATCGCAAGGTGCGGGAAACGGTAGAAAGTATTCTGGCCGATATTGCCGAACGCGGAGATCAGGCAGTTCGCGAGCTTTCCATTCGTTTCGATAACCTTGATCGTGACAGCTATCGGCTGACCAAAGAAGAGATTGCAGACTGCTACGAGCAGCTGTCAGAACGCGATATTGCTGATATCGCCTTTGCTCAGGAGCAAGTGCGCAATTTTGCCCGGCACCAGCGCAACAGCATGGTCGACATTGAAGTTGAAACCCTGCCGGGGGTGATCCTGGGCCATAAAAACATCCCGGTTAACGCGGCTGGCTGTTATGTGCCGGGGGGAAAATATCCTCTTTTGGCGTCGGCCCATATGTCGGTTATCACGGCCAAAGTGGCGGGCGTGCCGCGCATCATCACCTGCGCGCCGCCTTTTAACGGTAAGCCTGCGCCCGCCATTGTGGTGGCGCAGCATATGGCGGGAGCCGATGAAATTTACTGCCTCGGCGGCATTCAGGCCGTGGCGGCAATGGCCATTGGCACCGAATCCATTTCCCCTGTCGATATGCTGGTGGGACCCGGCAATGCCTTTGTGGCCGAAGCCAAACGTCAGCTGTTCGGACGCGTGGGGATTGACCTGTTTGCTGGACCGACGGAAACCCTGGTGATTGCCGATGACAGCGTTGATGGCGAACTCTGTGCCACTGATTTATTAGGCCAGGCCGAGCACGGGCCGGACTCTCCGGCCATTTTGCTGACCACTTCAGAAAAACTTGCGATAGAAACGCTGGCGGAAATTGAACGTCTGTTGGAGATTTTACCTACGGCACACATCGCGCGGCAGTCTTGGGCTAAATTTGGCGAAGTGATTGTAGCCGAGAATGATGAAGAAATGCGTGATATCGCCAACGGGCTGGCTTTCGAACATGTTCAGGTGATGACGCGCAATCCTGACTGGTTCTTACAGAATTTGAGTAATTTCGGTGCGCTGTTCCTTGGCCCACGCACCAATGTGGCCTATGGCGACAAGGTCATTGGCACCAACCATACATTGCCGACCAGGCAAGCAGCGCGTTACACCGGCGGCCTGTGGGTAGGCAAATTCCTCAAAACCTGCTCCTATCAAAAAGTGCTGACGGATGAAGCTTCGGCCTGTGTCGGCGAATATTGTTCGCGCCTGTGTGCACTGGAAGGCTTTGCCGGTCACGGCGAGCAGGCCAATATTCGTGTTCGCCGCTATGGTCATAAAAATGTTCCTTACGCCGGTATTGTTGAATAAGGAAGTAACTATGTCGTTGCCAAAAACCCCGAGTTTTCGTCTGGATGGAAAACGCGCTTTAGTGACAGGAGGCTCGCGCGGCATAGGATTTGCCGCCGGGCTGGCGTTGGCCGAGGCTGGCGCTGAAGTGTGGATTGCTGCACGAGATCGCGCCCAGTTGGATCTCGCGGTGAGTACGGCCAGGGAGGCAGGTCTGCAGCTCCATTCGGTAGCGGTTGATATCACCCAGCCTGCCGACGTCCAGCACGCACTCGAACAATTACCGGCGTTGGATATTCTGATCAACAGCGCCGGGCTGGCACGGCATCAGCACTTCACCGAGGTGAATCGTGAAGATTACGACGCGGTGATGGACGTCAACGTGCGCGCCACGTTCTTTGTATCTCAGCAGGTGGTGCGCAAAATGAAAGACGCTGGAATTCATGGATCTATCGTGCACATCTCGTCACAAATGGGCCATGTGGGCGGCACGATGCGCAGTGTCTACTGCGCTTCGAAATTTGCTCTGGAGGGCATGACCCGCGCCATGGCGATTGAACTTGGCCCCTGCGGCATTCGTGTCAATACCCTATGCCCGACCTTCATCGAAACCGAGCTTTCGCGCATCTCTCTGGCTGACCCGGCTTTCCATCAGCAAGTTCTGAGTAACATCAAACTGGGGAGATTAGGACAGTTGGAAGATGTGATGGGGCCAGTGGTTTTCCTTGTTTCACCGGCCTCAGCGCTGATCACCGGCACCGCATTAATGGTCGATGGTGGCTGGACCGCGTCCTGAATCTGGAGGTAATTATGTCGCTGAAAATCTTACGTCGTGACGTCGTGCTGTTCTTTATTATCAGTTTGCTTTTTTTTGTGAGCATTCATGCATTTGATCCGTTTTTAGCGCCCTATATCACGTCGCTGAATGTCGAAGCGCGAACCATGGGGGTGATTATCGGGGCTACCGGGCTGGCGTCGATGCTGCTGCGATTCCCCACAGGGATACTCTCAGATAAGTTTCACAACCGTAAATGCATCATTCAAATTGGCCTGCTGTTCACCATTTTGTCGTGGCCGATGGTCTTTATACACCCGACGGCTGAAACGCTGTTTATCGCCAAGCTTGCCGATGGTGTCACCAGCGCTACGTGGGTGATTTACAACGTGATGTTTGTGGCGTTTTTCCCGCCGCTGGAGGCGGCGGCGGCCATCGCGTTGCTGAGTGTCACCTCGCCGGTCGGCACCTTTATTGGTATCACGCTTGCCGGTTTTATGGCGCGCCACTTTGGCCCGCAGTCGAGTTTCCTGGTAGCGTCGATGGCCGCGACGCTGGCGCTGGTTCTGACCTTCTTTATTCGTGAACGTCGGCCAGAAAGGGCGCGGAAAGAGGCGGCCCAATCGGCAGTACGCAGCCAACTGACGGATAAATCCGTCTGGTATCTCGGCGGCCTGTGCGCAGTGGTGATGATGGTGCCGTTCGCCACGCGAGACACCCTGACGCCCCTGCTGGCAGAAGGTTTTGGTATGGCATCGGCTTCGCTGGCGACACTGAGCAGTATCCACCTGGTCTTTTACGCACTGTCTACCGCACTCTGCGCCCCGGTGTTTTACCGCCGACTCGGGTTAGCGAAAACGGCGATGATTGGCGGCGTGCTGCAGGGAGTCATTGCCATGGCGATGCCTTACGCGCCCAACATTATGGTGCTGTATGGTTTGCAGGCGCTGGCCGGGGTGGCTTTCGGTATGATCCTCACCGTGCTCAACTCGCTGATTGTGACTCATACTCCCGTCTGGCAGCAGTCAACCCGCGTCGGGTTATATCAAAGCGTCTACTCCGCCGGCATTTTCTTCGGGCCAGTAATGGTGGGCTACATCAAATACTACTTTGCGATTAAGCAGGGTTTTCTGGTGGTCGGCATTATCTCCATTATCTCTATCTTGTTGATCCAACAAATAATTCGTATGGTGGAAGCTCGCCGCGAACCTGAACCTGACACTGCGCCCGCTCTATGATGCAACCTATCAGCAATGTTTCTGTTCCGTTAATTCTGCTTGGCGGCACCCTGTGCGACGAGCAACTCTGGCAGCCGATGCTGGCGCAACTTAACGTCAGCAGCGTGCACTGTTTCACGCTGCAGGGGGATGATTCGGCTAAAGCCGCGGCTGAACGCCTGCTGGCGGTTTTACCTGCTCGATTCTGCCTGTGCGGCTTCTCACTGGGAGCGATGGTGGCGTTGGAAATACAGTCCATCGCGCCGGCTCGTGTCGCCGGGTTGGCGCTGATTTCCGTCAATCCGTTTGCTGACCGCCCCGAAAATGCCCCCATCAGGCGAGCCGCCGTGGCGCAAGCCAGAGTGCAGGGGATGGGGACGTTTATCGCCGAGCAGCTCTGGCCGCGTTATGTCGCCCGCCAGCGGCAATCGGATACTGCATTGCAGCAGCGGATTGTGGCGATGGCGCAACGCAGCGGTGTCGAGGTGTTTGCCGCGCAAACGGAAATCGCCATTAGCCGCGTGGACCATCGGGAATCACTGGGGAGTCTCAAGGTTCCTGTCTTGATTCTCAGTGGGGAAGAAGACCCGATTTGCACGACTGAACATCATCGCGCGGTGCAGCAGGCCGCACCTTTGGCACATTGGAAAGTATTGCCTTCGGTGGGCCATTTTGTGCCGCTCGAGGCAGCGCAAGATACAGCCACCGCCTTACATTCATGGATAAACGAGGTTTTTTTATGCGACTCAACCCGCTAAAACAGCGCAAGCAACCCATCATCAACGGCTGGCTGGCCATTCCAGGCAGCTACAGTGCTGAAATCGTCGGCCATCACGGTTATGACTCGGTTACGGTTGATATGCAACACGGCATGATTGACTTCGCCTCAGCATTGACCATGCTTCAGGCTTTGTCCTCCACGCCCGCTACGCCAATCGCTCGCGTGTCGCACAACGACGGCGCGTTGATCATGCAACTGCTTGATGCGGGAGCTTACGGCATCATCTGCCCGATGGTCTCCAGCGCCGAGGAGGCCCGTCGTTTTGTCGCTGCCTGCCGCTACCCGCCGCTGGGGAATCGCTCCTTTGGGCCAGCCCGGGCCTTGCTCTATGGCGGCAAAGATTACCCGCAGCACGCCAATGAGCAGATCCTGACGCTGGCGATGATTGAAACGCGCGACGGGTTGAAAAATCTCGACGCCATTCTTGAGGTGGACGGGCTGGACGGCATTTTCATTGGCCCTAACGACCTTTCCCTGACGCTGACCGGCACGGCCAGTGCCGAGTCACAGCATCCAGACATGTTGGCGGCGATAGAGTACGTTCTGGATCGCACGCGCGCCGCCAAAAAAATCGCCGGGATCTTCTGCACCTCTGGTAAGGCTGCGGCAGACCGTATTGCGCAAGGTTTCACTCTGGTCACTCCCGCGAACGATGTCATGCAACTTTCTCAGGCTGGACGTGATGCCGTAGCACAGGCCCGCGGCGAAATCCCTCCAGCCCGTTCCGGTTCCGGCTATTAATGGATGGAAAACTTATGAAAAACACGATTCTGACTACCGAAGAAGCCCGTAAACGTCTGGTTACGCCAGAAGATATGGTGTCGTGCAGCGTGGCTTTTATTGACTGTAAACTGCCGGGGTCGAACCTCAAGCAGAACTACTCCTTTATCGGGCCTGGCGTGACCCAATCCTCTGAGCAGGTGATCAATATCCCTTTGCCGCACGGTTTTAATATTGGCGCAGCGGCGATGCCAAAGGGCGTGACTAACAACCTGCACCTGCACTTCACGGCGGAAGTTTTCTTGATTCACGAGGGAAGCTGGCGGTTCCGCTGGGGGGCAAACGGCGAAAATGAGGCGACATTTAGCGCACCGACTATTTTGTCTATTCCTACGTGGATTTTCCGTGGCTTTACCAACGCTTCCCCGACGGACACCAACGGCTGGGTGTTCACCGTGCTTGGCGGAGACAATACCGGCGGCATCATCTGGCACCCGTCGGTCATGCAGGCCGCGAAGGAATATGGGTTGTACCTCAGCCGCGACAACATGCTGATTGATACCGAAAAGGGCGAGGCGATCCCGGATGAAGCACAGCTGATGCCGGAACTGGCGCAATCTTACATTGATTCTCTGACGCACTATTCACCGCAGCAGATGGCCGAATTTGCTGTGACCGGCGAACAGCGCGTGTGGTCTTCCCAGGGCTTGCTGGATGCTATTCTGCCCGGCCACGGGGCCGAAATTGCGCCGGTAATTGGCTTTGGTATCAGCCAGGATCGCAATAATCAGCCGAAGATTATTCGCCCGCATGGCTTCTCTGTGGAGTGGCTGAAGCTGGCGGCGGGCGGCAAGATAGGGCGCCATCGCTGCGAGCAGGTGCAGGTCATCATGGTATTCAAAGGGACTTTGGAGGTGACTTTTAACCGGGATGGCGAAGAAGTGGTGCTGGTGGCACCGGAGCGTTCTGTTATCTCGATTCCAGAGAACAGCTGGCGGCAGTATCGTACCCTGGAAGGCGAGTGCGAAGTCACGCTCACTACTCGTGGCGATCAGCGCAAAGCACTTTACTGGGATGAAGACATTATTGCGGCGGCCGAGCAGAAGGGCTGGGTGCTGGATCCTGATGGCTACATTGCCTCCGCCGATGTCCTGCCGCTGACGGCGCGCAAAGTCGCGATAAACGCCCATCATGCCTATCTGGCTCGCCTCGACAAGTAGCCCAGCTGGCGTTGTTCCGTGCTTCTCTAAAAGCCACCTGCATTGCAGGTGGCTTTTTTGTTTCTGTAATTTTAATTTTCATCTGTGGTTTTTGTGTTGTTTTTTTATTGTTAATGTTGTTTTTGGTGTTGTTTCGTGGTGATATTAGGTCATCATTCAGGCATGGGCTAATTTCTATGGAGCAGAAGACTCAGGATTTTGATGTCGTCATCATTGGTGGCGGAGTTATTGGTTGTGCGGTTTTTCGCCGTTTCACGCTAATGGGGGCACGCACACTGTTGCTGGAGAAGGGCGAAGATATCCTCTCTGGTGCCAGTAAAGCGAACAGCGCCATTCTTCATACCGGCTTTGACGCCCCGCCGGGCAGCCTTGAGCTGGCTTGCATGCAGGCAGGTTATGCCGAATACAAAGCCATTCACCAAAAAATGAACCTGCCGCTGCTGGAAACCGGTGCCATCGTGGTGGCGTGGAATGACGAGCAGTTAGCGGCGCTGCCGGGCATCATTCAGCAGGCACATGAAAATGGTGTTTTGGATGTTCGCCAGCTGTCCTCAGAAGAGGTTTACCAGCGTGAACCCCATCTGGCAGCAGGGGCTCTGGGCGGCGTTATCGTCCCCGGCGAAGGGATTATTGACCCCTGGAGCAGCCCGCTGGCTTACATGACCCAAGCCGTGAAGCACGGTGGACAGTATCGTTTTAACGCCGAGGTGCTGGGTGCCGAATTCAATGATGGTCAGTGGGCGCTGCGAACCCAGAGCGCGTTGTATCGCGCGGCGTTAGTCATCAACTGCGCGGGAAATCATGGCGACCATGTCGATGCGCTGTGGCATACGCCGGAGTTTGAAATCAAACCGCGCAAAGGCCAATTTTTAGTGTTCGACAAACCGGCCTCCGCGCAAATCAATGCCATTATCCTGCCCGTGCCCACGGCACGCAGTAAGGGCGTTTTGCTGTCGAAAACCATCTTTGGCAATCTGTTACTCGGGCCTACGGCGGAGGAGCAGGTCGACCGCGATCGCGCGGAGGTCAACGAAGAGGTGCTGAAATCGCTGATTGCTCAGGGGAAGCGCATCCTGCCTTCTCTGACCGACTACAGCGTGACTGCCACCTATGCCGGGTTGCGCCCGGCGACTGAGCTGAAAGAGTACCGAATTTGCCCTTATCCCGAGAAACAGTGGATCACCGTCGGTGGCATTCGTTCCACCGGGCTGACTGCCGCGCTAGGTATTGCCAGCCATCTGGAAACTCAGTACCTCCAGCGTTTCCCCGCCCTGTTTGCTATGACGCCGCCTGCCGTATTGGAATGGCCGACGATGCCGATGCTGTCGGAATACTCGCCGCGCGACTACACCTGTTCTGGCAATGGGGGCGTGGTTTGCCACTGTGAATTGGTTACGCGGCGCGAGCTTGAGGCGGCGTTTGATTCTGCTGTTCCTCCGGGCTGTATTGGCGGGTTGCGCCGCCGCACACGGGTCATGATGGGGCGCTGCAACGGATTTTTCTGTAGCAACAATGTGGCTGAGATCATCGGCGAGCGGATGGACAACACGCTGATCACGGGGCAGGTAAAATGAGCAAGTTGTATGACGTTATTATCATTGGCGCAGGTCCGGCCGGGCTGGGCGTGGCGCGAGCATTGCAAGACGCTGGCGTGAAAGACGTGCTGCTGGTCGAGCGAGAAAGTCAGCCGGGCGGGGTGCCAAAGCATTGTCGTCACCCGACCTTTGGTTTGCAGACCTTTTGGCGGCCAATGAAAGGGCATACCTGGGCCAAAAAGCTGCTGGAATATGTGCACTATCCGATTCGGACTGCCACCACGGTGACCGCCTTGCTACCCGATGGGCAGATCGAAATCTCGTCAGATGGCGGCATAGAGACCCTGCGGGCGCGGAAAATCGTATTGGCGACAGGGGTCCGGGAAACGCCACGTCACCCAAGGTTGGTCAGCGGTGTTCGCCCGCAAGGTGTGCTGACGGCGGGTGCATTGCAGCAATTCGTCTATCTGCGTGGGCTTAAGCCCGGTAACCATCCGGTGATTGTCGGCACGGAGCTGGTGAGCTTCTCCGCCATCTGGACGCTGAGAAGCGCAGGAGTACGCGCCGTGGCGATGGTTGAAGAGGGCCCGCGCCCCACGGCCTGGCGTCTCTGTTTACTGTTCGCCAAATTGCTTAATGTACCGGTTTACCTGAACAGCCACGTATCGCGCATTGTCGGCAGCGGGCGGGTTGAAGGAATTGAGATATCGGGCAAGGGCACCCAGCAAACATTGGCCTGCGATAGTGTGATTTTCACCGGCAAATTTACCGGCGAATATACTCTGGTGCGAAAAAGCCATTTGGCGTTCGACGCTACCACCGGGCGGCCACTGTTTGATCAGCACGGCGCCTGCTCGGATGCCAATTATTACGCCGTTGGTAACATGACTCACCCCGCCGATATGGGCGACCAGTGCTACCAGGAAGGGATACGCATTGGCGCGACTATCGCCCATTCATTGCAGTCCGTGCGCGACACGTCGACATTCGTGGCGGTACAGCACGACGAGGTGATCCGCATTTCGGCGCCGAGCGTAGTACGCCTTGATGATACTGACAGCAAAACCACCTTTAACATTCGCGTGCAGCGCCCGGTGAAGGGAGACGTGGTGGTGCGTGATGGCGATAAGGAGCTGTATCGCCGCCGTTATCGCTGCATGCCTGAACGCCGTATTATGCTTAAGGACATTGATATGAGTGGCGTGACGGAACACAGCGCACTGCGTATTTCAATCGAAGCCAAATAAAGTGAATTTATCTGTAAGCAAAAGGGGCCATTGGCCCCTTTTTTCATTTATTCAATTCAATAAATTCAGTTCAAACAATTCACTCAGCTATTAACAAACTCATTCTGGCTTTCTGACCACAGACTCACGCGCTGCCCACGCTGTTTGAAGAAGGCAATTTCGCGCTGAATTCCCACGCTTTTATCCCAGCCCGGCAGGTCAATAATGATGAGCTCTTCCATGGCGTCCATGAACAGGGCGTCAACGGGCGCCCAGCGTTTGCCAACTTCGCTTTTCTCTGTGTGCTGAAAAGCCAGATTAATGGGGTGGGACATGGTGACCTGGCTGAAAACGGCATTACCTGACTCAATAATGGCTGCCGCTACCTGATTACAGACTTCAAAACGCTGATTGACGACATTGGCATCAGCGTGGCTATAAGGGCAGGCTAGAAAAATCTTTCTCATGAGGTGTCGGCTCCATATTTATAGGGGGAGTAGTGATGTAAAGAGAGAATCGAGGCCATTCAGGCGATCAGATCTTTTGCGGGTTCGGGCGGTGCGGTGTCTGCTTCCAGCTGCTCGGCAGCTGGCACGGAAATTACGATGGCGATGCCAATGGCGAGGACTCCCGCAAAGAACTTACCTGCCATGATGGGGATCACCAAAGAAGGCTGGAAATTAGCCGTGAACGCCAGATGGTCGCCCAGGGTGGCCTGCGCGCAGATGCCAAAGGCGATGCATAACACTTTGTCTCTGGCGCGCATCTCGCGAAACAGGTGGTAAACGGCAATGATATTGGCCAGAACCATGATAAGCCCCAGCGCGCCAGCGTCGGTCAGACGAAGAGTTTTCCCGATATAACGCATTGGTTTCTGGCAGTATTTTTGGAACAGGAAGCAAATCGGGAAGGTGCCTGCCAGCATGATGCCAATGTAACCGGCGATTTCGATTGAACGGTATAAGCTTTTTTCGTCGGCAAACAGCGGGTCGAAAATCCAGCCACCAAACAGCCGCGAAAACACCCCCGTAAAGTGTTCGATGATGCAAAGCGCGAGGACGATTTTGATAAAAGCGTCTATCAGCTTGCCGAAAATAAGGAAAGCGTTAACCATGAGAATCGGCCAATATTTTAGACCAATCGCCAGAATGAAACAGAAAGCAAACAGCGGAGCCAGCAGTTTAAGCGCGGTGAAGAAATCGATAGTGAGCGCGTAATTGATGGACGACGTGGTGGATATAATCTCCCTGACCGGCACGTTATAAAAGGTGATGGCCATCAGGGAAATCAGCACACCAAACGGGATGCTAATCAGCCCAGCCATTGCCCCCAATGCCAGGTACTTATGGTCGGCTTTCTTGAGCATAATCAGCCCAACGGGGATGAGATATACAATGCTGGCACCGGAGGTATAGCCCACCAGCATGGCGGTGATCCACATATCCCGGTTGGCAGACAGCGCGTTCGCCAGCTGGTATCCTCCCATATCGACGGCAATCACCGACAGCGCCGCGATGGCGGCATTTGACCCCATAGCCTGAAACAGCGGCCCCACGGTTTGCATGATGAGGTGGGTCAGCAGGGGGAGCGCCGCCATGATGCCCGCTTGCGCTAAAAACACCGGGCCGATGGAGTGAATGCCGTTGACGAACTCACGGCCAAGCCCGCTTTCGGGGCGTACCACTGACGCGAATGCCCCCAGTAGCGTGCCCGCCATGATGATATAGATAATGAAATTGCCGATTTCCGACATCGTTCCCCCTTATTCCTGACGCAAATTACGGGCGCGGGAAATAATGTCCTGATAGCGCAGGAACAGGTGCGACAGGTCATTTCCCAAGGGTTTAATCACTTCGTACTGGCTGTTGATTTTTAATTCGCGCTCAACCCCTAAGCCCCGGCGCGCCAGCATTGCTACGCCCTGAGCCGTCATCTCTTTGTTGCTCGGGGTAACAATGTTTTTTTGCAGTAAATTGGCCAGGAATTGCTTGAAATAATGATTGGTTGCCAGCCCGCCATCGACTGAAATTGACTTGCCCACCAGCCCGACTTTTTCCATAGCGGCAATGACTTCGGCGGAGCGAACGGCAATGCCTTCCAGAATGGATTGCAGCATATCTTTGCGTTCGGTTTCCAGAGACAGGCCCGCCCAAAGGCCCGCGGCGGAGCGATCCCAATAGGGGCAACCCAGCCCCGATAACGCCGGAACAAAGGCCAGCCCGCGTGAGATGGCAGGCTCTGTAGGGAAATCGCTGAACTCTTCGATATCGGTAAACAGGCCGATTTTCCGCGCCCAGTTAATGGCGGAAGCGGCATTGTAAACCCCGCCGTCAAGCCCATAGACCGGGGCTTCGCCTGGCATTTTCCAGCACAGCGTGGGCAGCAGCCCGGAGTCTTTTGGGTCAGGAATTTGATGCCCGGTAATGGATTGCAGGAACGCGCCAGTGCCAAAGGTGATTTTCATCTGGCCCGCAGACAGGCAGCCGTGACCATAAGTGCCAGCGAATTGGTCCACGATGCAGGCAGTCAGCGGCATGGTGTTGCCATTAAGGGTGACATCGCCAAAGTGACCGACGTTATCTTTGACTTTCGGCAGCGCATCAATCGGCACGCCGAACAGGCGGCACAGTTCTTCGTCCCATTTCAGCGTATGAATGTTAAACAATGAGGTGCGCGAAGCAGAGTTGTAGTCGGTCGCATGTTCGCCGCACAGGTGAAACAGGAAGAATGCATCCATGGTACCAAGGCGCAGGCGCCCCTGCCTGGACAAGGACTCCGCACCCGGTACATTGCGCATGATCCAGCCCAATTTGCTGGCTGAGAAATAGGTGTCCAGGGGCAGGCCAGAGCGAGCTTTGACCATCTCTTCCACGCCGTCGTGCTTCAGGGCGCGGACGACGTTTTCAGTGCGCTGATCTTGCCAGATAATGGCATTGTAGAGGGGCTGCCCGCTGCGTGAATCCCACGCGACGACGCTCTCCCCTTGATGCGCCAGGCCAATAGCGTCAACCACGTTGCAACTGCCGAGGCAATTGCGGATGTTACGCAGAATTTCAAGGGGATCGTGCTCAACCCAGCCTGGATTGGGTGTGATTTGTTTATGGGAAACGCTGGCGGGTGAGTGGTGCTTTCCGTCTTCAGAAAAGACCACCACGCGTGTCCCGGTTGTTCCCTGGTCAATAGCGGCATAACGCTGGTTCAACATAGCTTTCTCACTTGATGGTGTGATTTAATTGTTGTTTGTGTGTTGTTTTTATGTTGAAAATTACATAAAAGTCACATAAAGGCAACATAAAGGCGTGGCGCAGCGACAATTTGTGACTAAGATCACTTTTACGAGGTGTTTTAATTTGTCCGGACAGGATAAGTGTTACACAAAAGGATAAGGACGTTTATGCTGGTAATGTATAATTGCCATGCTGGAAAATATGCTGGGCATTTCTCTATGTCCTGCCTTGAGAAAAAATAAAGCGATCAGGAAACATAAATGAATACTGAAGTCGTCAGCTCTTCGGAGAGAAGAGCCATCATTCTGGAAAAACTAAAAAGTAATGGTCAAGTTTTTGTGAATGAGCTTGCTGACATATTTCAGGTTTCTCAGGAAACGATAAGGCGCGATTTGAATAGACTGGAAGAGCAGCGCCTAATAAAGAAAATCCACGGTGGGGCGGTCAGCAGCCAATTTGCTTTCGAAATGGAGTTCAATGAGCGCGCAAAAATTGCGGCGTCAGAGAAAAAAGCCATTGCCCGTAGCGCGGTAACACTGTTTAAACCCGGCGATTCGCTTTTCGTCGACTTCGGGAGTACCACACTGGAATTTACCCGCCAACTGGTTGAAGTCAATGAGCTAACCGTCATTACCAATTCGCCACTCATCGCCAATGTGCTGCATGAAAATGACACCATAAAAACCATTTTGATAGGCGGCGAGTTCATCAGCTCAAAATTTGAATGTGTCGGTGCCATTGCTCTGGAAAACATCAAACGCTTCTTTGTGGATTATGCCGTGATAGGCGCCGGGGCAGTCCATGCGGAGGTGGGCGTGATGGACCAGGACATCAATGAAGCCTCAGTCGCCCGGCAAATGATTGAAAATAGCAGCCGCACGGTCGTTCTGGCGGATGGGCACAAGCTGCATAACCACGCGACCACGCTGGTCAGCGGTTGGGAGAAAATTCACTACCTTTTTACCACCAATGAAGGCGCTTCTGCCAAAAAAGGCAGGTTCCCAGCCAATGTGCGCGTGACCTTCGCTAAGGCCGACGCGGAGTAATCATCCGGTTTTTTGCTCCCAGGTGAAAATGGCCGCGGTGTGTTCCACCACGGCCATTATTATTTTCCACTGACTGTTAAGCCCTTTTTTCTGCTCCAATTTCAATGGGGTAGCGCGGCGTCCTCTGTTGAACCAGCCTTGCCGCCAGGGCAATCAGCAGAGCGGCAATGCAGGACAGGGCCGCAATCAGCATATACCCCGCCTGCATGCTGAAGTATTTCAACATGACCCCCATCAGTACCGGCCCCCAGAACATTCCCGTCGAGTAGATAGTCTGGAACAGCCCCATCCGTGCGGTTTGCTCTTCAGGGGTGGTATTGACCACGCTGAGTGACATCATGACGGCGAAAGCCATGCCAAACGAAAAGCCTGCCAGTGCCTGAAAGGCGAAAATCGCCACATAGTTTTGCGTCATGGGAATACCCAGTGCGGCAATAGCTTGTAGCAGAGAACCCATCACCGCCGTTTTGACTAACCCCAAACGCGGATAGAAGAAGGCGCTGCACAGCGCGACGGCCAGTGCATAGAACAACAAATGAAGGTTGCTCAGCGCGGCGATCAAAATGCCCTTATTGCCCAGCTTCAGCATATAAATCGGCGTCAGAGTATCGCGCGTGGCGAAAGGCACCAGTAGCACAATCGCGCACAATATCCCCACCAGCCAAATGGTGCGATCGGTCAGCTGACCCCATGCACTTTTGAAGCAGTCTTCCAGTCTGGATTTTACCGGGGTTTCGATATGTTCCTTTAAGAACAAAGAGATAAGTAGCGCCGCCAAGGCCGCAATGCTTGGGATCAAGAAGCCAAGATTTGGCGGGAAGTTCTGCACGATGATGCCACACAGCGTATTTCCTAAAAAAACGCCGACAGGGCTTGCGAGTGCCAGCAGGGCAACAGCCGCCGGGGCTTCATGCTTACTGAAATAGCGAATAAACATGATGTTATAAAGCACCCAGGTCGCGGAGGCGATGCCCGATGAGGTTTTGGCGATATAGAGGGTTATATCATTGGTATGGATATAGGCAATAGGCCACATAATCATCGGCAATATAAGACTAAGCTGGATAAAAATCTTGCGGTTATGCAATGTCCCCGACACCACACTCAATGGGAAACGTAATAACACCGTCGCCAGACCTGTGGCTCCCATAATTAAACCAATAATTTCAGGTGGGATATTATGTTGCACCATATAGGAAGCAAGAAATGCATCATAACCATTAATGCAGATAAAAAATAACAAGCTCATTATAAAGAAAAGGTAAATTTCCCGGCGGGTGAATAATTGTTTAAACATATTCGCATCCTGATTTGTCATTATGCCCATTAGAACGAATCTTTTATAAAAACCCCTCAGTCATAGCGGGCAATGTTGCAGGTAATACTCATCTTATTTTATTCATACCGGCCGCCTCTCTATTGTCTCTCATGTCGTCCCTGCCGATAGCTCACAATTCACAACAACAAAACAACATGGTAACAACAATTATTGATGATAAAAACAACAAAATACAACACATAAGTCACATTTTAGGGCAAAAAACAACCTGGTGGGGAGTGGGTTTGGAAAAAATGATCGTATCAACAACCCTCGATTTCCTTAATGTGAGTTGGATCACCAAAACCATTTTGATTGTGATAATTATGTTGATTTAAGTTGTTTTTAACGTAAAAACTTTACTTAAACAACACGTAGTCAACAAATGGTCAACGTGTGGTTAAGCCGTAAGCAGGCTGAGAATTGAAAGAGTCGATGTAGATAATCGCTTGAAAGACAACTGTTAATCACACCAGAACCAATTGAAGAGGGTACGATGAACAAACCACAGGTAGTCAACGATATCAGCGAAAGCAAAGGCACTCATGATGTAAAAGCCGATAATAAAAATGAAAATCAAATGGATAAGAAAATATCACCTTCTTCGTTGAACCGTTTGCCAAGACAGCTGGACGCGCAGCATATGCCGTCTGATTTCAACATCTCCTGGGACAGCTATAAACGCGGCGGCACAGATAAGTTTCTGGCTCAGGCTCCGTCTCACCTGCATCGCCACCCAATGCGCGGGTTTGACAAAGAGTACGTCAACATTATCGATTACATTATCCGTATCACCCATCGCATCTGGGAAGAAGGAGATATCGGCTACATCTACGACACCTACAGCCATGACTGTAATGTGTGGGATGATGTGGGTTTGCATGTTGGGCGTGACCGAGTGGTGGCAGGTACCGCGCGTACCCTCAATGCTTATCCGGATATTCGCATCTTAGGGGATGAAGTGATTTGGGCCGGGGACGAAAATGTGGGCTTTCACTCGTCCCATCGCAGCTACATCATGGGCACTAACACCGGTTTCAGTGAGTTTGGCGCACCGACCAACAAACCGGTTCGTTTTATGTGTATCGCCAACTGCGTGATGCTGGAAAATGAAATCTTCTATGAGCACGTGATGCACAACACCGCCAGCCTGATTCAGCAGCTCGGTCTGAATGTGTTTGATGTGGCACGCGACATGATGACCAAACATGGTGAAAACCCGCTGGCGCGTGATTTTGGGGCGAGTGAGCCTTTCCGCGTTCCAGGGCAGGGCAAACCCGCCATGCTGCCAATGCCACAGGGCAATAAGCTGGATGTTCGCGCCTTCATCGAAGCCTTTTATCAGAACGTCTGGAACCGCAGAATGCTGCGTTCTCTGACTGATTTCTGCTCGCCGAATATTGCCTATCAGGGGCCAACGGAGCGCGTGTACCAAGGGCTGGGCAACTACAAGTCGTGGATTTTATCTCTGCTGTCGATGTTCCCGGACCTGACCTTTTCGGTTGATGATGTTTACTGGATGGGCAATGACCAGAGTGGCTATTTGGTTTCTACTCGCTGGAGTGCCCAGGGTACCCACCTGGGTAACGGGATTTATGGCAAACCTACTGGCAAAGAAGTGCATTTGGTGGGGATTAGCCAATACCGTATTCAGGGCGGGGTGATCCAGCAAGAGTGGTCAATCTTCAATGAGTTCGGCGTGATCACTCAATTAGTTTCCTGATTATTGGGTTTACCAGGGGCGCGCCGTCGCCCCTTTATCACGTCTGTAATTACTGTTATTCAGCCTGTCTGCTTACGTTTCGGTGAAATCTTTCCAGTGTCCTCTATCACGTCGCTGAATGTCGAAGCGAGAAACATCGCCGTTTTGAGGTGAATGGCCCTGCTCGTGCCATTCAACATCGGTATGCTAACCTGCGATGACTGAGGCCGCTATGCCAGATAAGTCCCGAAGGACGGGCATCAGACCGGTAAATCTTTACTCAGCGTATTGAGCATAACAATCTGACGCTAAGAACCCGAATCAAACGGCAGGTCCGCAAAACCAACAGCTTCTCACGTTCTGTTGAGCTTCATGAAAAAGTTATTGGCACTTTCATCGAAAAATACATGTTCTACTGATTGGAGGCATTACCTTCTTTTTTAGCAATAATCATTCGTCACCTGATTGAAATATATCTGTCATCTGGCTGTCATATATTAGGCAGATAATAAATCTGGGTAATTATTTGTTTTATTTTTATGAGAAAAGTATTTCTGGATCGCCAATGGCTGTTCGTGTATTAATTATCTGAATTTATTGCGCGGGAAGCGAGACTATGAGCACTGCAGTTCTGAATGTTAAAATTGACGGCGATCTGAAAGAGCAATTACGGCATTATGCGGAAGTCCATAACGAGACGCTGAGCGCAGCAACGCAAAAGCTGCTACAGCTGGCATTTGAAGTCGCGTCAGAGGCGGGAGTATCCGAAGGTGAGGTAGACAGTCAGCATACCGAAGAAGAATCATCCCCTCTTACTCCTAAAGAAATCAAAGCATTGCGAAAATTTTTGAAGAAGAGAAAATGAAACAACAATTTTCCACGGCCAGTAACTATGGCGAAGCCTGTGAAATGCTCCGCTCCGGATACGTCAAGCATGTACGTCTGAACTGGAATGTCGGCAGCGATGAGTTCTTTCGCATTGCCTCAGAGTGGTGTGAGACCGGCGCGAAAATAAAAAAAGACGGTGACAGTTTCATTATTTCGATAAAGGGATTTCCAATTCCGCGCCAGCATTAATAAAAACATCAACGTCATGTCATATTGCTGAAGCCTGAGAACGGGATAATCTTCGGCGATAACAAAGACACAATCATCTCATGCCATCACGGACGATATATTAGACGAGCCGATATCCGGTATCGGCTCGTCGCCATTTTATTAAATAATTTTTCGTGTACGCAAAGTATTCTGCTGACCGTTCAGGGAATTCCACAGCGGTTGTAGCGTCTTAAAGGCGACCCGTAGAGCTTCATCATCCAGCGTGAAGGGCAGCCTCAGCCAGCGGTCGAACGCTCCGGCCAGGCCAAAACGCGTTCCCGTGCCCAGATGAATTCCCACGCTTTCTGCTCGCGCAGCGAACTGCGTTGCTACCATGTCCGGCAATTCCACCCAAAAAGAGAGTCCGCCGTCAGGCTGAATGTAACGCCACTGTGGGAAGTATTCGCTCATCAGTGCGCTGCACATATCGCGACGCGCGGCGAGCATGCTGCGTCTGCCCGGCAGGAAACTGTCGGCGTTATTCAGCAGCCAGAGAGTTGCCAATTGTTCCAGCAGTGGAGAGCCTAAATCCATCGTGTCGCGGGCCTGTACCAGCGAGGCCAGCGTACGCGTTGAGGCTCGAATCCAGCCCAAACGCAGGCCGCCCCAGAAGCTTTTACCGGTTGATCCCAGGGTGATTATCGGCGCATCGGGGTTAAAAGCAGCCAGCGGCGGTGGAGGGGGGGCGTTATACCAGAGGTCGACCATCGTTTCATCGATCGCCAGCGTGGTTCGGGTATTTGCGGCGAGGTCGGCAATGCGCTGGCGAGTTGGCGTATCCATACAGCGGCCGGTCGGATTATGAAAATCCGGCATCAGATAGGCCAGCCGCGGAGAGGTCTGCGCAAATGCGGCGGCAAGACCGTTCACGTCCCAGCCCTCATCAGGAAGCGACACGCCCACCGGGCGACAGGATGCACCCTGGATGGCGGCGATAGCGAGCGGATAGGTTGGATTCTCCACGACCACCCGATCGCCAGGCCCGGTAAGCAGCCGCAGAATCAGCGCCAGCCCGCTGACTGCGCCGTTAACCACCATGATTTCATCCGCACTCGTTCGGAGGCCACGAGCGGTATAGCGCCGGGCGATGGCTTCGCGTAAAGCGGGCAGGCCCTGCTGGTCATAGCCGGTGCTGGTGAGATGCTGCGGCATGCTGCTTAGCGCATGACTGTAGGCCTGATGAATTTCCGGCCCGGCGCTGAGCGCCGCCGTCGATAAATCCAGCGCCTGAACGGCGTTCATTCGCGTAGGTACCTGCGCTCGCTGCGCAGGCAGAATCACCCGCGAGCCGCTGCCGTGGCGGCTCACCACGTAGCCTTCATCCCTGAGCTGAGCAAGGGCGCTGGCGACGGTGGTCCGGCTGACGTTCAGCGCCGTTGCCAGCTCGCGTTCGCCGGGCAGGCGGCTGTCGAGCGCCAGGCGCCCGTCAAGGATTAGCAGCCGTAACGCCCCGGCGAGCTGGCGCCAGAGCGGGGTACGGGAGGTACTTTCTTGCCAGTGGCCCAGCAGGCTCACCAGAGACTGACTTCCGGAGCGACGTAGCGACATAGCAGTCCACTTTTATAAAACTGGCCATTAATAATCAGTCCATTTTTATCGATGATGCGGTTTTCAGCAACTGAATATGAGGTTTGTATGCTGCGCCGTTTGCTGCAACTGTACGTCGGGCTCTGCCTGTACGGGGTTTCTATTGCGATGTATATCCGTGCCGGACTGGGGGTCGATCCCTGGGATGTGTTTCATCTTGGAGTGAGTCGTCAGCTGTCGGCTGATTTCGGCACGGTAATGATTGTTACCGGTGCGCTGGTGCTGCTGCTGTGGATCCCGATTCGCCAGCGTCCCGGCCTCGGCACGATCAGTAACGTTATTGTGCTTGGTCTTGCAGCAAACGCCACGCTGAGCGTGCTGGGTACGCCTGATTCCCTGTGGCTGAAAAGTGGCTTGCTCATTGCCGCCGTCGTGCTCAATGCGCTGGCGACAGGAATGTACATCGGTGCGGGGTTTGGTCCGGGGCCGCGAGATGGGCTGATGACCGGCATTCACGCCCGCACCGGCTGGTCTATTCGCGCTATTCGCACCACCATTGAAGTCACCGTGCTGGTCATTGGGTACTTTCTTGGCGGCAGCGTGGGCGTCGGTACGCTGGTTTATGCGCTGGCCATTGGCCCGCTGATCCAGCTCTGCTTGCCCTGGTTCCAGGTTAAGCCTTCGGCGGTATCACCGCTGAAAAAAGAGAAAGTATTAAGCTAAATTACGAAGCGCTCACGGTCGCGATGCCATTTTTCCGTTACACTGGGGACATTGTGTTTCGGGAACTGAATAATGAAAGCCATCACTCTCTATGATGTCGCCCGCGTGGCGGGCGTCTCCTACCAGACCGTTTCCCGCGTGATCAACCAGGCGGAACACGTCTCGGCTCGCACCCGGGAGAAAGTGCAGAGGGCGATGGAAGATCTGAACTATGTACCTAACCGTGGGGCACAGCTGCTCGCCGGAAAGCGGCAGCTGGCTTTGGGGCTGGTGAGCGCTGATTTGGCGCTGCATGCGCCGTCACAGATTGCTTCTGCCGTCAAAAGCCGGGCGAGCGAGCGGGGCTACGCGGTGCTGATCTCCATGGTGACAAACTATGCGGAAGCGGCCTGCCGGGAAGCGGTGCAGGAGCTTCTGGCCCAGCGCGTTGATGGTCTTATCGTGAACGTGCCATTGAAAGAAGATGCGGCACGGCGTTTGTCTGACCTGGCAGCGCCGCTGCCGGTGCTGTTCCTCGACGTCAGCGAGCAGGCACAGGTCAACAGCCTTGTCTTCAGCCCCGCTCAGGGCGCAACGCTTGGCGTGGCGCATTTGCTGGAGCAGGGGCATTCGCGCATCGCGCTGCTGGCCGGGCCGGAGAGTTCTGTTTCCGCCCGCGCCCGCCTTCAGGGCTGGCATCACGCGCTGGCTGAGGCCGGAATTGAAGCATGCGCTGTCGCCAGCGGTGACTGGAGCGCCCAGTCCGGCTATGAAAAAGCGCACAGCCTGCTGGCGAGCGCGGTGAAACCGGATGCCATTCTGGTGGCGAACGACCAGATGGCGCTCGGCGTGCTGCGGGCCTGCGCGGAAAAAGGCATCAGCGTTCCACGCCAGCTGTCGGTCGTCGGCTATGATGACACTACCGACAGCGCCTGGTTTACGCCGCCGCTCACCACCGTTCGTCAGGCGTTCCGTACCGCAGGTGAACAGGGCGTGGACTGGCTTATCGGGAAACATGACCCGCAAAAGCTGAGCCAGACGCGGTTACCCGTTACGTTAGTCGTGCGTGGATCAACAGCGGTTTCCGGGGCGGAATCCACGGACGATCTGGCCAGCCGACTTCAGGAACTCGCGGCGTTTGCCGACAAACTCGGTTTACGCTGATCGCTTTGTGATCCTCCTCGCTTCTTGCCGATCGGATCCTTTACCACGGCCATCGGGCGGTTCATGCTTGCATGAAATTGTGAGCGCTTCGCAAAGAGGATTAACCGATGACAGCAGCACCTTCCGCTCTTGCCCTGCAGCTGGCCCGCCGTGACTGGGAAAACCCGGTCGTCACCCAGTGGCACCGTTTAGCGGCCCATACGCCAATGTTCAGCTGGCGTAATGAGCAGGAGGCCCTGCGCGATGCGACTTCCGCCTCCCGTTTATTGCTCAACGGCGAGTGGCGTTTCAGCTTTTTCCCCGCGCCGGAAGCGGTGCCGGAGGTCTGGCTGGAAAAGGACTTAGCGGAGTCGGTGGCAATGCCCGTGCCGTCGAACTGGCAGATGCAGGGCTTTGATACACCGATTTACACCAACGTTACCTATCCCATTCCCGTTACTCCGCCGCAGGTCCCGGTCGATAATCCAACGGGCTGTTATTCCCGCGAGTTTGACGTGCCGCCAGGCTGGCTGAACGAAGGGCAAACGCGAGTCGTTTTTGACGGCGTGAACTCGGCTTTCCATTTGTGGTGCAACGGTCAGTGGATCGGCTATTCCCAGGACAGCCGTCTGCCCGCTGAATTCGATCTGAGTAAAGTGCTGGTCGTCGGACGCAACCGCCTGGCGGTGCTGGTGCTGCGCTGGTGTGACGGCAGCTATCTGGAAGATCAGGATATGTGGCGGATGAGCGGCATTTTCCGCGATGTTTCTCTGCTGCATAAACCCGCCACCCGCATTGCTGATTACCATCACACGACCGATCTGAACGAGGATTTTACTCACGGTGTGCTGAAGCTGAACGTCATGCTGGAAGGTGAGCGATTTGCTGACGCAGAAGTGGAGGCGGTGTTGTGGCGCGAAGGCAAAGAAGTCGGTCGTCAGCGGCAGAAGCCTGGCTCAGCGATTGTCGACGAGCGCGGTAGCTGGGCGGAGCGCCTGGCGCTGGCGATCCCGGTAGCATCGCCGGATCTCTGGAGCGCAGAAATACCGAATCTCTATCGCCTGACGATAACCCTGCGCAATGCCGATGGCGTGGTGCTGGAAACGGAAGCCTGTGACGTAGGGTTTCGCAAAGTGGCGATCGCCAACGGTCTGCTGACGCTCAACGGCAAAGCGCTTTTGATCCGTGGCGTGAACCGTCACGAGCATCATCCACAGGCGGGCCAGGCCGTGGATGAAGCCACCATGCGTCAGGACATTCTGCTGATGAAGCAGAATAATTTCAACGCGGTGCGCTGCTCGCATTACCCTAATCATCCGCTGTGGTACCAGCTGTGCGATCGCTACGGCTTGTACGTGGTGGACGAAGCTAATATCGAAACGCACGGGATGGTGCCGATGGGCCGTCTGGCAGACGATCCACAGTGGCTGCCTGCGATGAGCGAGCGCGTCACGCGCATGGTGGCCCGCGATCGCAACCATCCGTCGATCGTTATCTGGTCGCTCGGCAACGAGTCGGGGCATGGCGCTAATCACGATGCCCTTTATCGCTGGCTGAAAACCACCGATCCTTCACGTCCGGTGCAGTATGAAGGCGGCGGGGCAGACACCGCAGCCACCGACATTATTTGCCCTATGTATGCACGGGTCGATCAGGATCAGCCGTTCCCGGCGGTGCCGAAATGGTCGCTCAGCAAGTGGATTGGCCTTCCGGGCGAAACACGCCCGCTGATCCTTTGCGAATATGCTCACGCGATGGGCAACAGCTTTGGCGGCTTTGCAAAATACTGGCAGGCGTTTCGTAACTATCCACGTTTGCAGGGCGGCTTCGTCTGGGACTGGGTCGACCAGGCGCTGTGCAAAACGGACGAGCAGGGTAACACCTTCTGGGCCTACGGCGGCGACTTTGGTGATACGCCGAACGATCGCCAGTTCTGCATGAATGGTCTGGTCTTCCCGGATCGCAAGCCCCATCCTGCGCTGTTCGAAGCGAAGCGCGCGCAGCAGTTCTTCCAGTTCCGTTTGCTGTCCGCTTCACCGCTGAAAATTGACATCGTCAGCGAATACCTGTTCCGCCGCAGCGACAACGAACGCCTGCGCTGGTGGCTGGCCCGTGACGGTGAAACGCTGGTCGAAGGAGAGTGCACGCTCGATATTCTCCCGCAAGGAACGCAGACGATTGAGCTGGCGGCACCCCCTTTATCCGCTGGCAAAGGCGAAATCTGGCTGAACGTCGAAGTGTGGCAAACCGATGCCACGACCTGGTCCGATGCGCAGCACCTCTGTGCGTGGGATCAGTGGCGAATACCTTCCCCGCTGGCGTTGCCGGAATGGCCCGCCGCAGGCGACGCTCCGCTCCTTAACGCCAATGACGTAACCTTTACCGTTAGCCATGGTCATCAGCGCTGGGATTTCAGCCGTGAAAGCGGGCATCTGGAGCAGTGGTGGCGCAACGAACAGTCGGGGCTGCTGTCGCCGGTGCTGGATAACTTTACCCGCGCGCCGCTCGATAACGATATTGGCGTGAGCGAAGCGACCCGCATTGATCCCAATGCCTGGGTGGAGCGCTGGAAAGCGGCGGGGCTGTATGACATGACGGCGACTTTACTGCACTGTGAAGCGCAAACTCAGGGCGATAGCGTGATCATCGTGACCCGCCACGCCTTGAAGCATCAGCAAAGGGTGCTGTTTATTTCCGACAAGCGTTGGCGCATTGACGGGCACGGCATGCTGCATGCGGATATCGAGGTTACTGTGGCCGCGGATATACCCGAGCCGCCGCGGATTGGCATTTGCTGCCAGCTTGCGGAAGTGGCTCCTTCTGCATCCTGGCTGGGGCTTGGACCGCATGAAAACTACCCGGATCGTAAGCTATCTGCCCGTCACGGGCGCTGGACTGTGCCGCTTGAAGGGATGCACACACCTTACATTTTCCCAACGGAAAATGGCCTGCGCTGCGACACGCGTGAGCTGCGCTATGGCACAAACTGCTGGCAGGGCAATTTCCACTTCGGTCTTAGCCGCTACGGCCAGCAGCAGCTCCGCGAAACGACCCATAATCATCTGCTGCGCGAAGAAGAGGGCTGCTGGCTGAATCTGGATGCGTTTCATATGGGGGTTGGCGGGGATGATTCCTGGAGCCCGAGCGTTGCGCCGGAATTCCTGCTGCCCGAACGTCGTCTGCGCTATGCGTTCAGCTGGGGCCGCGACTAAACTTATCAACGCCGGACGCGGTCAGAACCGCTGGCCGCGCCGTTCACTTCGGAGGTTCTCTCATGAAGTATGTTGATGGTTTTGTCGTTGCCGTTCCGGCGGACAAAAAGGAGGAATATCTCGCGCTTGCGGCAAAGGCTGCTCCGTTATTTAAGGAGTTTGGGGCAACTCGCGTAGTGGAGTGCTGGGCGGACGACGTGCCTGACGGCAAGCTCACGGACTTCCGCATGGCGGTCAAAGCGGAAGAGAATGAAGCGGTGGTATTCAGCTGGATTGAGTACCCGTCGAAAGAGGCCCGGGACGCGGCCAATGCGAAGATGATGGCCGATCCCCGGATGAAGGAGATGGGGGAAAGCATGCCTTTCGACGGTAAACGGATGATTTACGGCGGCTTTGCGCCGATCCTCGACGAGTAAGCCATAACGGCTGTGCGGCGTGCCGCCAGCCGTTTTAGCCTTCATCTCTTGTGGCTTGTCATGGGCCTCTCTTCCTTTTATTGCTGAAATCGTTATGTTTGCCCATCAGATGCAATGATAATGCTGACTGTCTTTTTTCAAAGAAATCATCAGGACGCGCCCGATGAAGAAAAATGAGTTCGTCACCCAGGATCTGCTCAGCAAGATTTATCAGCAGGGCGACGGTGGCCCGCGCAAGCTTCCCCCGGAGCGGAAGCTTGCGGAGGAATATGGCGTGTCGCGCTTTACGGTGAGGCAGGCGCTGGAGAAGCTCGCCAGTATTGGCGTAGTCAGCATTGTGCAGGGTTCTGGCTGCTGGATTAACGATCGGGCGCGCAACAACCCGCTGGTGTATAACTCCATCACCGAAAAGCGTTTCGACCAGATGCGTTACCGGATGATAAGCCTGCATAAAAAACGTCCGAACCGTGAGGAGCAACAGATATTCGGGCTAACGGAGGATGATTTTATCTGGCAGTTCTGCCGTCTGCGCTATGTGGACGACAGCCCAGTGCAAATTGAGGTGTCGCGTATGCCCTCGGCGGCATTCACGGACCTTAATCAGCAGGTTATCGAAGGATCGTTACAGCAATATGTCCTGCAAAAGGGCTATCTGATTTCGCATATGCTGACGACCTACCGGGCGGTGAGCGTCAGCCGGGAACAGGCTGAACTGCTGGGCTGCAAAAAGGGCAGCCCGGCTATGCACATCAACAACCGCGGTATTCTGGAAGGCGGTGAGGTGTATGAGATCAGCGATATTATTGATATCAATTACACCTGCACTTACGTCATTCCACACAACCGCGATAACCTTGCCTTCCGCCAGCTTCCCGGATGATTACGGGGTGTGCATCGTGCCGTCTGGCAGGCGGCTTTGCGTCCATTCATGCGGGCGATAAACCACCGGGTGAAGCGCGGCCAGCTCTTCATTAAAGCCCACGCCAATGCCGATAGCCTGCGGCGGGTAGACGTAACCCTCTTTCACTGCCGGTGCGCCGGGGAACACCGCATTGGTGGTGGCCGAGCGTGGAATGAATTCCTGAATCGCGGCGTTGTGCAGATGAATATTGAGGTGCGTATTTACCGCCACGCCGATGGGCGTCATGTCTCCCGGGCCATGCCACGCAAGTCGCACGCCAAAGGCCTGGCACAGTACAGCCAGCTTGAGCGCTGGCGTGATGCCGCCAATCTGTGAGACGTGGCAGCGAATAAAATCGATCTGTCGGTTAACGATCAGATCGTGCCACTCCGCCGGATTATTGAACAGTTCGCCGAGCGCCAGCGGCACGCTGCTCTGCTGGCGGATTTGCGTCAGCCACGGCGTCTGCTGCGGCGGCAGAATATCTTCAATAAAGTACGGCTGGTACGGTTCAAGCTGTTTTGCCAGCTGAACGGCCTGCTGTGGGAACAGGCGTTCGTGTACGTCGTGCAGAATATGGAAGCGGTGGCCGTAACGCTCACGCAGGGCGCGGAACATCTCCACGGTATTGCGCATGTATTGATCCTGATCGAACCAGGCCCCCGGCGACGGATTTTCCGGGGCGTGTAAATCCGTGGGCGTTCCGCCATAAAAACCGAGCTGGCAGCGGATATGGCGGTAGCCTTGCTCGAGCAGAATGTCGACCGCAGCATAGAGTTGTTCCAGCGTTTCGCCGCTGGCGTGGGTATAGGCGGCAATCGCGTCGCGGGATTTCCCGCCAAACAGCTGGTAGAGCGGCATTTGGGCGAGCGTGGCTTTGATGTCCCACAGCGCCATGTCGACGCCCGCAATGGCGTTATTCATTGCCGGGCCGTTTCGCCAGTAGGCGTTCACGTTCATCATCTGCCAGAGATCTTCGATATTGTTGGCGTCGCGACCGAGCAGCAGCGGGCGCAGATACTCATCAACCAGCGTTTTCACCGCCAGCGGGCGCTGCTGGAACGTGGCGCAGCCGAGGCCGACGATGCCTTTGTCGGTCGTCACTCTCACCGTCACCAGGTTGTGACGATCCGGGCGGGTGATAAAGCAGTCGATGGCGGTAATCAGAGTCGGTTCCACGAAAATCTCTCCCTGCATAAGACGGAAAATAATTAAATGATGCGTTATCTTCGCCCTATTTTTAGGCAGCAGTAAACTCTTTTCTGGAATAAATATTTTGGTCTGAAATGAGGAGGGAATTGAATTAAAAACCAGACCAATAATCAATAATTCTGCTTCTTTAATCCTTTCTTGTAGCGAAGTGTGAGCGGTTTCAAGTTTTATTGGTTTGTTTTGCTGTTCAGGCTTTATTACGATGCTGATAACCAAAAAAAGAACACTTCGCAGGAGTCACTATGGGGACGCAAGACGTCATCGACCAGATTATTCAGCGGGTTGGTGGGCATGAGAATATCAATAAAGTCTGGCACTGCATGACCCGCTTACGCTTTGATTTGATTGATGATAGCAAAATCGAACTGCGTGAAATCAAAACGCTGCCCGGCGTGCTGGGCGCACAGCTTCAGAGCGACCAGTTTCAGATAATCATCGGACCGAAGGTCAATGAATGGTATGAGTCCTTGCAGGCCCGACTCGGCCAGCAAATAGCAGAACCTGCTGCCACGAATAAGGGACGTAAGAGTCTGGTGTCGATGTTTATGGACACGGTGTCCGGTGTGTTTGGCCCAATCGTGCCGGCTATCGCCGGGGCAGGGATGATTAAAGGCCTGCTGGCGGGGCTGATTGCGCTGAAGGTGGTGTCACCGAAAAGCGATACGGTGATGATTATCGATTTGATCGCCAGCGGCGTGTTCTGGTTCCTGCCGTTTTTCCTCGCAGTGTCGGCGGCGAAAATCTTTAAAACCAATGAGTACCTGGCCGCGGCGGTGGCCGCCTGCCTGATGTATCCGACGCTTATCGATGCGGCAAAAGCGCTGGCGGCGCACCAGCCGGACGCCGCTTCCGTACTGTGGCTGATGAATGCCATTCCGGTGTCGGTCTTTAACTATGCCTCAAGCGTTATTCCGGTGATTTTCTCGGTGCTGGCGCTGAAGTACATCCATAAATGGGTCGACAGCATTATGCCTGACGTGCTCAAAACGGTCTTCACGCCGACGCTGACGCTGTTTATTGGCGCGCTGGCGGCGCTGGTGGTGATTGGCCCGATTGGTATCTGGCTGGGTAAAGGGCTGGCGCTGTTTATCGAAGGCCTGTTCGGCATCTCGGCAAGTTTCGCCGGGCTGGTGGTTGGCGCTATCCGTCCGATAGCGATCCTGACCGGTATGCACCACGCGATGACGCCGATTGCGCTGCAAAACTTCAGCGATCGCGGCTATGACATGCTGATGCCGATGATGTTTATGGCCAATATGGCGATTGCCGGGGCAACGTTTGCCATCTGGCGGCTCAGCAAGGACCGTCAGGACAGAACCGTAACGCTTTCGGCGGCGGTGTCTGCGCTGCTGGGCATTACCGAGCCGGCGTTGTTCGGCGTGCTGACCCGCTATAAAAAGGCGTTTATTGCCGCGACGATCGCCAGTTCGCTGGCCTCTGCGTTTATTGCCTTCTTTGGCGTGCGCCTGTACGGCTACATTCTGTCGAGCATTTTCAGCCTGCCTGCGTATATCGGCCCGTATTTTATGTTTGCGCTGTCGGGCGTGGCGATTGCGCTGGTGCTGTCTTTCGTGCTGACCACGTGGCTTGTCGGTCGGGAACAAAAGCAGCAGGAAAACGCCCGCTACGCAGAGTCAGTACGATAACCCAGGCTTTTAATTCATCAATCTGGGCGACAACAGTCGCCCTTTTTTACGTTCAAAAAACCGCTTTGTTTACAGGGTTGATCTTGTGCCAACGTCGGCGTATCTTTGTGTTATGTTATAATATAACAAGTGAGGTTAATCATGAAAGCCGGTATTCATCCGCACTACCGCACCGTGGTCTTCCACGACACCAGCGCCAACGAATATTTCAAAGTCGGTTCAACGATCAAAACCGATAAGGAAATTGAGTTGGAAGGGGAAACTTTCCCGTATATCACTCTGGACGTGTCATCGAAGTCGCACCCGTTTTATACCGGGAAGCAAAGAGCGGCCTCCAGCGAAGGCAGTATGGCGCGCTTCCGTCAGCGTTTTGGCGGATTTATTGATGCGAAACGGAGCTAGTTATGCAGGTTCTGAACTCGCTTAAAAGCGCCAAACAGCGCCACCCGGATTGCCAGATTGTACGGCGCAAAGGGCGGCTGTATGTGATTTGTAAAACCAACCCCCGCTTTAAGGCCGTGCAGGGGCGTAAGAAAAAACGTTAGTTTTTAAGGCTGTCGCCAACTTTCCAGGGAACTCAACTGCTTGCCGTCGGTATCGAAATTATCGGCGGCAAGCCATTTCTGCATCGCCCCATTCACTCCTGGCCATTCACTGTCGATAATCGAGAACCAGTCTGTGTCGCGGTTATGGCCTTTAATGACCAACGCCTGGCGAAAACGTCCTTCATACTGAAAACCCATACGCAGCGCGGCGCGTCGTGACGGCTCGTTCAGGCTGTTGCATTTCCACTCATAGCGGCGATAGCCGAGCGTCTCAAACGCGTAGCGCATCAGTAGCCACTGCGCTTCAGTGGACATCGGCGTGCGGCTCAGCAGAGGTGAAAAGTGCACATGGCCCACTTCCACGACGCCGTTTTTGCTGTCGATGCGCATCAGCGCGAGCGTGCCGACCGGCTGCCCCGTTTGTTTATCAATAACCGCGAAGTGAATCGGATCCTGAAGCGCCAGTACCGATTCCACCCAGGCGGCGTAGCTTTCCGGCGTTACGTCCGGCTCCCGCAGCAGCCAGGTCCAGGCCCGCGTGTCTTCGGCCAGCTGATAAGCAGCAAACAGCGCTTCGGCGTGGTGCTGGCTAAGGGGTTCCAGACGGCATAACCGGCCATCAAGCGTTTCGCGCTGCGGATGTGGGCGGGGCTGCCAGTCAGGCAAAGCATCACCAACGGGCTGACCAAACTGATTCTTTTGACTCATAGTGACTCCTTTGTGAACGCACCATCGCAGAATAGGGCGTGGATGGTTCCATAAAAAGAACCACTGACGTATCTTCTTGTGGTACCACAAGGAGGCGCGATGAATATCCCGGACGACGCATTTTATGCATTATTAACCCAGGCTCTGCAGCGGCGAGCAGAAGAGACGCTGCAGCGAACGCTCTATCACGCCCTGCGGCAGGCGATTCTTAAGGGGACGCTCCATCCTCAGTGTCGTTTGCCCGGTTCACGCACTATTGCGCAACAGCTGCATTTATCGCGCAATACCGTCAACGCGGCGCTTGAACAACTGACAACGGAAGGTTTTTTGCTGCGCGATCGGCAAGGATCGCAGGTGGCCGCGCTGCCTCAGGCGACAGTTTCCTCCCCTGATTCTCACCCTGTTATTGGATTATCGCCTCACCTGAACCTGCTGCCTCCCGGTACAAGACGAGATTCTCCGACCCTCGCTTTTACACCGGGCATGCCTGCGGTCAACTATTTCCCCTTACCGTTGTGGAGACGCCTGCTTGACCGCGTGCTGAGGGAGGAAGGGAGTATGCTGTTGGGTTATGGTGATTCCGCCGGAGAGCCGTCGCTGCGGGTTGCCATTGCCCGTCATCTCGCGTTGTCGCGTGGTATCAACTGTGATGCCAGTCAGATTGTCATCACCGAAGGTGCCCGGGAAGGGCTTAATCTCTGTACGCAGTTATTAAGCGAACGGGGCCAGCTTGCCTGGCTGGAAGATCCAGGTTATTTCGGTGCCCGTAGCGCATTTATCGCTGCCGGCCTTGCCTTCCGTGGCTTACCGGTGGACGAGGAAGGCATGTGCTTCCAGACCATGGATGTGTCAGCGCCGCGCCTCATCTTCGCATCGCCTTCACACCAGTTTCCCCTCGGCACGTTAATGAGCGCTACCCGGCGCCTGGCGCTGCTGGAGTTTGCCCGCAAGGCGAAAGCCTGGATTATTGAGGACGATTACGACAGCGAGTTTCGCTACAGCGGTGTGCCGATCCCGGCGATGCTCGGCATGGTGCCTGACGCACCGGTGGTTTACCTTGGCACCTTCAGCAAAACGCTTTTCCCTTCGCTGAGAATTGGTTTTATGGTGATGCCAAAGGCATTAGCCGCTTCGGTGCAGCCGGCCATCGAATCTCTGCTACGTGGAGGACATCGGGCTGAGCAGCGGGCACTGGCGCTGTTTATTGAGGAAGGACATTACGCGCGGCATCTGGCGTCGATGCGCCGCTTATATCGCAAACGCCAGACTCAGCTGCGGGCTGCGCTGAAAGAGGAACTCACCGTACCGCATCAGGTTTCTGCAGGAGAGGGCGGGATGCATCTGACGGTAAAAATCGCGGAAATTGATGACGGGGCGGTTGTCGATCTGGCGCGCCAGTACCAGATGGCTCCGGCAGCGCTGAGCCGCTTTTATCTCGACCCTGCGTGCGGTGAAACCGGGCTGGTACTGGGCTACGGCAATACGTCCGCTTCCGGGTTTGCCTCTGGTATTCGCGTGCTTAACCGGCTGATTGCGCAGACTCGGCCCGGGCGAGGGTAAAGATGTCGTAGAACGACAGCTCACCCTTGGTGGCGACCATTTTTTGCAGTTGAGCTTTCTGCGGCTGCGCCACGCGCGGAGAGTGCAGAATGGTGTCGATAAGGGCTTCAGGCACGAAGCGGGTGTTGTACCACTCGCCGTTGTAACAGACGCGAAAATCGAGGACGTCGATATCCTCGTAGCGATAGCGTGGGGCCACGTCGAAAAAGAAGAAGCCGTTCAGGACAATGAAGAGCACCACAAGCAGCCATTGCGAATCGGCCAGTGTTTCCGAACGGTACATGACCACCCATGTCGCGAGAAAACCGAGATACATGGCGATAAACAAACCTGGAAAACGGCGAATGAAGCTGATACTGAAGCGCGGACGGTTATCGCGCTTTTCAGCGTGGTTCAGCTCGTTGATGGTTTGCGTAAGCAGCTGCTGGATTTCGCTCATCTGCGCCTTCTGTTATGCCTGAATTGGGTGATGCTTCATTTTATGTTGCGTGGATTCAGGCGAAAAGTAACAGTTTGGTTGCAGAAAAGCATAACAGTCAGGCGAGCATTTTGATGATCTTCGCCGGGTTGCCGCCTACCACCGCATTCGCCAGTACATCCTTAACGACCACGGCGCCGGAAGCGATTACCGCATTATCGCCGATTGTGATGCCCGGGTTGATGATGGCGCGCCCGCCAATCCAGACGCTGTTGCCGATGGTAACGGGTTTACCGAACTCGGCGCCGCTGTTGCGTTCATCGGCGTTCAGTGGGTGCGTGGCAGTATAAATATGCACGCCGGGCGCGAGCATGCAATTGTCGCCGATAGTGATTGGGCAGACGTCGAGCATTACGCAGTCGAAGTTGGCGTAGAAATTATTGCCGAGAAAAATGTTATAGCCGTAATCGCAGCGAAAAGTTGGCTCGATATAGGCGTCCTGAGCACGGCCCAGCAGTTCACCCAGCAAGCGACTGCGCAGAGCTTTTTCCTCAGGCGTGGAATGATTGTAACTGTGCAGAAGGGTTCTGGCGCGTAAACGGTCGGCACGGAGGGTGACATCACCCGGACGATACAGCTCTCCGGCGATCATTTTACGTTTTTCTTCACTCATGTGATTCTCCTCTTAGGCTGAGACTCACAGTAGCGATTCGCTGATGAATTGGGAACGTTCCCTGTGTCAGTGTGTGACTTATGTCGCACAGTACTCTTTGCGTTATTTATCAAAGAAGGTGAGGGGTGACGATCTCAGGTTGTGATAATTAGCGAATAAATTTCCATACAGATGATGGGATTTTGTCGTAGAGCTTATTCATAGTGAGTTCGGCAAGACGGTGATCGGCCGCTGAGTAAAAAACAGCCAGTTCATTGTCGGAAAGTTCATATTTATTTTTTTCAATAACACGTTCTAATGTATCGAGCGTCTGGCAACGTCGTAGTCGCATCAAATAATCGATTTTTGTTAAAGGTTTATCTGACATAACTTCACCTTTTTGCTTGTAATAATTTTAACAAGAGAGGCTGACCGGGTTCGTCCGGCTCAGATTGACGAAACAGCGAAACAGTCTGTTACCAGACTTGCGCCATTTCTGCAGATCCTCTGCGTTAATGCCATAGTTGCTGAACAACATAAAAGTATCGTCCAGATATTCATCAATTTGCGCGATCAGTTTATTGTCTTCATTGTACTTAATTTTGTAATTAAGTGCGAAAGTAGCAATATGCTCGATCAGTTCGTTGAGCTGAAGATTAAGGGCTGACGTAGGGTCATTCACCCAGCCTGCGCGATTCTCTTCAAGGTTAGCAAGACAGTCATGATACAAGGTTTCACAGAGAAATTTAAGCTGTGCGATATCATGTCTTTTTGGCGAGTATTCGTCCATAACGCATCCCCTTATGATTAACCAACAAACACCGTGTGGGATGGATACTACTGTCTGACCCGGAACATACGCTGTGACCTGATACGTTAACTATAATCTACTCTGAAAAAGATTTCACCGCGCTATTACGAAAAATTACAATTACCGGTTATTCACCTGAGATGTCGCCAATTTTTTATCTCGCCTAATAGCTGACAAGCCAGATTAAAAACGTTAAATATCTATGGACCATCTTATTTTTCATTAGGTTATGTATATGACCACCCAATGACAAGGTGATTTATCCTGAGTATCCGATCCGAAATTCGGAAGAGTCCTAAGGAGTTGTCTGAAAATAAATCAGAGTCCTCGCATATTGTCCGGAGAATTAACCTCGCTATTAAGATTATTTCTTAATACAAATCTTAGTTAAATAAACCTGAGCGATAAAATTTGTCCGGTGTAAAAAAGAAGGGCCGCTTTCGCGACCCTTTTCATTTTGCCTTGCCCGTATTAATGGCGCTCTACCGGATGGCTGTGCTCCAGATCATCGGTTTTCTTGCTGAATCGGCGGCGAACCACCACGAAGAATACCGGAACGAAGAAGATTGCCAGCACGGTTGCCGTGACCATCCCGCCCATTACGCCAGTACCGACGGCGTTCTGTGCACCGGAGCCTGCACCAGTGCTGATAACCAGCGGCATTACGCCGAGGATAAAGGCCAGCGAGGTCATCAGAATCGGACGCAGACGCATACGCACGGCTTCAAGCGTGGATTCAATAAGCCCTTTGCCTTCTTTCTCCATCAGGTCTTTGGCGAATTCCACGATAAGAATCGCGTTCTTCGCCGACAAGCCAATGGTTGTCAGCAGGCCTACCTGGAAGTAAACGTCGTTGGTCAGCCCACGCATTGTGGCGGCTAACAGCGCCCCGACCACACCAAGCGGTACAACCAGCATGACTGAGAACGGAATTGACCAGCTCTCATACAGCGCAGCCAGACACAGGAACACCACAATCAGAGAAATGGCGTACAGGGCAGGGGCCTGGTTGCCGGACAGACGTTCCTGATAGGACATACCCGTCCAGTCATAGCCGACGCCGGTTGGCAGTTTGCTGGCTAACTGTTCCATCATCAGCATGGCTTCACCGGTACTCTTACCCGGTGCTGCCTGGCCGAGAATTTCCATCGATGGCAGACCGTTGTAACGTTCCAGACGCGGTGAACCGTATTCCCAGCGCGAGGTTGAGAAGGCGGAGAACGGAACCATCTGGCCATTGCTGCCACGAACGTACCAGTTGCCAATATCGCTCGGCAGCATACGGTATGGCGCTTCTGACATCAGGTACACTTTCTTCACGCGTCCACGGTCAACGAAGTCGTTGACGTAGCTGCCACCCCAGGCCGCACCCAGCGTAGTGTTGATGTCGCTAATGGAGACGCCCAGCGCCTGTGCTTTTTCCTGATCGATATCGATTTTGAACTGTGGCGTATCTTCCAGACCGTTCGGACGCACACCGACCAGCACGTCAGGATGTTTGGCAATTTCGCCAAACAGCTGGTTACGCGCCTGAGTCAGTTTTTCGTGGCCGAGGCCCGCCTGGTCGATAAGCTGGAAGTCGAAGCCGGTTGCCGTACCCAGCTCCACAATCGCCGGCAGGTTGAAGGCAAACACCATCGCATCTTTTATCTGCGAGAAGCGCGCCATTGCCCGGCCAGTGATAGCTTCCACTTTGTTCTCATCGCCCGGACGTTCGCTCCAGTCCTTCAGCGAAACGAACGCGATACCGGTGTTCTGACCACGGCCGGCGAAGCCGAAGCCGTTAACCGCGAACACGGATTCCACGTTGGCTTTTTCTTTGGTGAGATAGTAATTGGTCATCTCATCCAGCACTTTCTGCGTGCGTTCCTGCGTTGCCCCGGCTGGTAGCTGGGCCATACTCAGGAACACGCCCTGGTCTTCATCCGGCAGGAACGAACTTGGCAGGCGGACGAACAGGTAAGCCATGCCGACCACGATGATGATATAGAGCAGCAAATAACGCCCGGTGCTGCGCAGAATGTTCCCCACGCTGTCGGTGTAGTGGTGCGTGCTCTTCTCGAACATGCGGTTAAACCAGCCGAAGAAGCCTTTGTGCTCGCCGTGGCCGCCTTTCTGAATAGGCTTCAGCATGGTGGCACACAGGGCAGGGGTCAGGATCAACGCTACCAGTACCGACAGCGCCATCGCCGAAACGATAGTGATCGAGAACTGACGGTAAATCGCGCCGGTTGACCCGCCAAAGAACGCCATCGGGATGAATACTGCAGAGAGCACCATCGCGATCCCGACCAGCGCGCCCTGAATCTGGCCCATGGATTTACGGGTCGCTTCTTTTGGCGGCAAGCCTTCCTCGGCCATTACACGCTCGACGTTTTCCACCACCACGATGGCGTCATCTACCAGCAGGCCGATGGCGAGCACCATCCCGAACATCGTCAGGGTGTTTATCGAGTAGTTGAAGGCTGCAAGCACCGCGAACGTGCCTAACAGCACAACCGGTACGGCGATGGTTGGGATCAGCGTCGCACGGAAGTTCTGCAGGAACAGATACATCACGAGGAACACCAGGATGATCGCTTCGACCAGCGTTTTCACCACTTCATGAATGGAGATTTTCACGAACGGGGTGGTGTCGTATGGGTAAACAATTTTCATCCCTGACGGGAAGAAAGGCTCCATACGCTTCAGCTCAGCGCGAATCGCATCGGCGGTGTTCAGCGCGTTTGCACCGGTGGCCAGTTTAATCCCCAGGCCTGATGCCGGCTGGTTATTGTACTTCGCGATGATGTCATAGTTCTCACCGCCAAGCTCAATTTTCGCCACGTCGCGCAGGCGAACCTGCGAACCGTCCGGATTCACCTTCAGCAGAATTTTGCCAAACTCTTCGGTGTTGGTCAGACGGGTCTGCGCCACAATTGAGGCGTTCAGCTGCTGGCCTTTTACCGGTGGCGTACCGCCTAACTGACCGGCTGCGACCTGGGCGTTCTGTGCTTTCAGGGCGCTGATCACGTCAACCGGCGTCAACTGGAAGTTATTCAGCTTGTTCGGGTCCATCCAGATACGCATCGCGTACTGGGAACCGAACAGCTGAACGTCACCGACGCCGGAAGTACGGCTGATCGGATCTTTCATGTTGGCGGCGACGTAGTCGGAGATGTCGTCCTGGGTCATGGTACCATCGGTGTTGATAACGCCGACAACCATCAGGAAGCTGCTTGATGCTTTTTCAACGCTCACGCCCTGCTGCTGAACTTCCTGCGGCAGAAGCGGCATCGCCAGCTGCAGTTTGTTCTGCACCTGAACCTGCGCGATGTCCGGGTCAGTACCGGATTCAAAAGTCAGCGTGATGGTGGCAGTGCCCGTGGAGTCACCGTTCGAGGACATGTACATCAGGTGATCGATGCCGTTCATGTTCTGTTCGATAACCTGAGTCACGGTATTCTGCACGGTCTCAGCATCCGCTCCGGGATAGACGGCCGTGATGGCAATCGCCGGTGGCGCAATCGTTGGATACTGCGCGACCGGCAATTTGAGGATCGCAAGTCCCCCTGCCAGCATAATAATGATGGCGATCACCCATGCGAATATGGGGCGATCGATAAAGAAATTAGGCATGTCTTAACGGCTCCTGTTTAAGTTAAGACTTAGGCTGTTCTGACGCCGCATTACCTGCGGTTTGTTGCTCTTTGTCAGAAGTGACTTCCTGCGCTTTTACCTGAGCGCCCGGTCTGACTTTCTGCAAACCGGTAATAATGACGCGGTCGCCGGATTTCAGACCGTCAGTAACCAGCCATTTGTCGCCGATAGCCTGACTGGCGGTGATTTGACGGACTTCAACCTTATCGCCTTCACCCACCACCATCGCGCTGGCATCGCCACGCGGAGTACGGGTTACGCCCTGCTGAGGAACCAGCAATGCGTTAGGGTTCGTCCCTTCTTCAAGCTTCGCGCGTACGAACATACCCGGCAGCAGGGTATGGTCCGGGTTCGGGAAGACGGCGCGCAGCGTGATAGAACCGGTGGTCTGATCGACGGTGACGTCGGAGAATTCCAGAGAACCGCTCTGCGAATATTTGATGCCGTCCTGCGTGACGAGATCGACTTTCGCTTTACCGTTCACCTGCTGCAGAGTCCCGCTGGCGAGTTCCTGTTTCAGACGCAGGAAATCGTTGCTGGACTGCGTCACGTCAACATAAATCGGATCGAGCTGCTGAACGGTGGCGAGTGCATCAGCCTGGCCGTTTTGCACCAGCGCACCTTCCGTGACGGAAGATTTACCGATACGACCGCTAATGGGTGAAGTCACCTTGGTATAGGCGAGGTTAATGCGCGCCGTTTCCACTGCGGCTTTTGCAGCCACGACGGCAGCATTTGCCTGCAGGGAATCAGACAGCGCGGTGTCATAGTCCTGACGGCTGACGTACTGTGTGCCCAGCAGCTTTTGGTAGCGGCTCGCAGTCAGCTGAGCCACTTTCGCTGCGGCTTCGGCTTTGGCTAAATCGCCTTTAGCGCTGTCGTAAGAGGCCTGATAGGTTGCGGGATCAATCTGATAAAGAGACTCACCGGCCTTAATTTCGCCGCCTTCCGTAAAGTTACGCTTCAGGATAATACCGCTCACCTGAGGGCGAACTTCTGCGATACGGAAAGCACTGGTGCGGCCAGGTAATTCAGTGGTGATTTGAAGAGGTTCAGTTTTGAGCGTCACAACACCGACTTCTGGGGTCTGCGCTGCTCCTTGCTGAGCCTGTTTGTCGTCACATCCTGTAAGCGCTAAGCTGCCTGAAAGCATCAGAACGACCGCCAGAGGCGTTAACCCTCTGTTTTTGTTCATATGTAAACCTCGAGTGTCCGATTTCAAATTGATCAATGGATCAAATGTCCACAAACCCATTGCTGCTTTATATTATGGTCGTGCTATGGTACATACATTCACAAATGTATGTAAATCTAACCTCTGTAAATTCACCAACCTATGGCACGAAAAACCAAACAACAAGCGTTGGAAACACGGCAACACATTCTCGATGTTGCCCTGCGATTGTTTTCTCAACAGGGGGTATCATCCACCTCGTTGGCTGAGATTGCAAAGGCGGCTGGCGTCACCCGAGGCGCAATCTACTGGCATTTCAAGAACAAATCAGATTTGTTCAGCGAGATCTGGCAGCTCTCAGAATCCAGTATCGGCAGTCTCGAATCAGAGTATCAGGCAAAATTCCCTGGCGATCCACTCTCAGTTCTTAGGGAGATTCTAGTCTATATTCTTGAAGCCACAGTGATTGAAGAACGCCGACGTTTGATGATGGAGATTATCTTTCACAAATGTGAATTTGTGGGTGAGATGGCCGTGGTGCAGCAGGCTCAGCGCGACCTTTGTCTGGAAAGCTATGACCGCATTGAGGCGACGCTGAACGAGTGCATTAAAGCGGGGCAGCTCCCTGTGGATTTACTGACCCGCCGCGCCGCTATTTTGATGCGTAGCTATATCTCCGGCATCGTTGAAAACTGGCTTTTCTCACCGGACACCTTCAACCTGAAAACCGAAGCCCGTGATTACGTTGCTATCCTGCTGGAAATGTACCAGTTCTGCCCAACGCTACGAGCCCATCAGCCTGCCTGAGCCGCATGACCCAAAAGTACGGGAATATTCCTAAGGTGGGCCGCTATTCGGCGCAAAGGAGAAGTGCTATTCTGCGCAGGCATTTTCTTCCGGCGATTCCGGCCCTGAACTCATTCATGCTGACACTATGCTGCACAACACATTCTGGCGGAAATCACTCTCCGCGTTAATTGTCGTCCTTATCTTCTCTTTTACCGTCCTGGGAATCAGCCCGGCGCGGGCGCAGGGGCCGAACGATCTGCCCGAACGCGCTGACGTGCAAAAACAGCTCACCACGCTGACCAAGAAAAAAGAGCTCACGCCACAGGACAAACTTGTTGAGCAGGATCTGTCGGATACCCTGCAGCTGCTCGATAAAATCGATCGCATCAAAGATGAAACCGCGCTGCTCAAGCAGCAGATAGACCAGGCGCCAGCCAAAATGCGTCAGGCCACCGACAGCCTGAGCGCGCTGGGCGATGTGGACAACGACGACGAAACGCGCAAAGTACTGAATACGCTTTCTGTTCGCCAGCTTGAAGCCCGCATCAACGATGTGCTCGACCAGCTTCAAACCGCGCAAAACGATCTTTCAACCTACAACAGTCAGCTGGTGTCGCTGCAAACTCAGCCAGAGCGCGTACAGAATACGATGTACAACGCCTCGCAACAGCTACAGCAAATCCGCAATCGCCTGAATGGCACCACCGTCGGTGAGGACGCTCTGCGTCCGACGCAGCAAACCATGCTGTTGGTGCAGCAGGCGTTGCTCAATGCTGAACTCGATCAGCAGCGTAAAAGCCTCGCCGGTAACACCACGCTTCAGGATACCCTGCAAAAACAGCGAGATTACGTGACCGCCAACAGTAACCGCCTGCAGCACCAGCTGCAGCTGTTACAGGAAGCCGTCAGCAGCAAGCGACTGACGCTGACGGAGAAAACGGCACAGGAAGCCGTTTCCCCTGATGATGCAGCCCGCATTCAGGCTAATCCGCTGGTGAAACAGGAGCTGGACATTAACCATCAGCTGAGCGAACGGTTAATCAAGGCGACGGAAAGCGGCAACCAGCTGGTGCAGCAAAACATTCGCGTCAAAACCTGGCTCGACCGCGCGCTGCAGTCCGAACGCAATATTAAAGAACAGATCTCAATGCTCAAGGGCAGCCTGCTGCTGTCGCGCATTCTTTATCAGGAGCAACAGACGCTGCCGTCTGCCGACGAACTGGAAGACATGACCAACCGCATCGCGGATCTGCGCCTGGAACAGTTTGAAGTGAATCAGCAGCGCGATGCGCTGTTTCAGAACGAGGATTACGTTGCGAAGCTGGAAGAGGGCCACAGCAGCGACGTCAATGATGAAGTGACCGATGCGCTGAACCAGGTTATCGACATGCGTCGTGAACTGCTGGATCAGATGAACAAACAGCTGGGTAGCCAACTGATGATGGCCATCAACCTGCAGGTGAATCAGCAGCAACTGATGAGCGTCTCAAAAAGCCTGCGCTCTATTCTCACTCAGCAAATTTTCTGGGTGAACAGTAACAAGCCTATGGACTGGGACTGGATCAAATCTTTCCCGTCAGCGCTGAAAGAGCAGTTCAGCAAAATGAGCATCACCGTGAACTGGGAAAAAGCCTGGCCCGCGGTGTTCATCGCGTTTCTGGCGGGGCTTCCTCTGCTGCTGATCGCCGGGCTGATTCGCTGGCGGCTGTCGTGGCTGAAAGGCTATCAGCAGCAGCTGGCGTCTGAAGTCGGACAGCTGCGTAACGACAGTCAGCTTCATACGCCTAAGGCAATCCTTCTCGACCTGATCCGCGCGCTGCCGGTGGTGATGATTATCCTTGCCGTGGGGCTGATTCTGCTGACAATGCAGTTGAACATTAGCGATCTGCTGTGGGCGTTCAGTAAAAAGCTGGCGCTGTTCTGGCTGATTTTTGGCCTGTGCTGGAAAGTGCTGGAAAAGGACGGCGTGGCGATTTCACACTTCAACATGCCGCCGCAGCTGACGAGCCACTGGCGTCGCCAGATTGTCCGTATCAGTCTGGCGTTGCTGCCGCTGCACTTCTGGTCTGTTGAGGCAGAGTTGTCGCCACTGCATCTGATGGATGACGTACTCGGTCAGTTCGCCATTTTCCTCAACCTGCTGCTGATCACCGTACTGATATGGCCGATGTGTCGGGACAGCTGGCGTGATAAGGAATCACATAGCCTGCGCCTGGTGACGATCACCACACTCGCCATCGTGCCGGTTGCGCTACTGGTGCTCACCGCCACGGGCTATTTCTACACCACGCTGCGTCTGGCCGGGCGCTGGATTGAAACCGTCTATCTGGTCATTATCTGGAACCTGATTTACCAGACGGTTCTGCGTGGCCTGAGCGTGGCGGCCCGGCGTATTGCCTACCGCCGTGCGCTGGCACGCCGCCAGCATCTGGTGAAAGAGGGCGCGGAAGGGGCTGAGCCGACGGAAGAGCCGGCGATTGCGCTGGAAGATGTGAACCAGCAGACGCTGCGCATCACCATGCTGGTGATGGTGGCGCTGTTCGGCGTGATGTTCTGGGCTATCTGGTCTGACTTAATCACCGTCTTCGCCTATCTCGACAGCATCACGCTGTGGCACTACAACGCCACCGAAGCGGGGACGGAAGTGCTGCGCAACGTCACGCTCGGCAGCCTGCTGTTTGCGCTAATCGCTGCGGTTGTCTCCTGGGCGCTGATCCGCAACCTGCCGGGCCTGCTGGAAGTGCTGGTCCTTTCGCGCCTTAAGATGCGCCAGGGCGCGTCTTACGCCATCACCACGATCCTCAACTACGTCATTATTGCCGTTGGTGCGATGACGGTGTTCGGTTCGCTTGGGGTGTCGTGGGATAAGCTGCAGTGGCTGGCGGCGGCGCTGTCGGTCGGTCTTGGTTTTGGCCTCGGCGAAATCTTCGGCAACTTCGTTTCTGGCCTGATTATTCTGTTCGAACGTCCGGTGCGCATCGGCGATACCGTTACGATCGGCACCTTCTCGGGCTCGGTCAGTAAGATTCGTATTCGTGCCACCACGATCACCGACTTTGACCGCAAAGAAGTGATCATTCCCAACAAAGCGTTTGTGACCGAGCGCCTGATCAACTGGTCGCTCAGCGACACCATCACCCGCGTGGTGATCCGCCTCGGCGTGGCGTATGGATCGGATCTGGATAAAGTCAAAGAAGTGCTGCTGAAAGCGGCCTCGGAGCATCCGAAAGTGATGCACGAGCCGGAACCGTCGGTCTTCTTTACCACCTTTGGTCCGAGTACGCTGGATCACGAACTGCGCCTGTACGTGCGTGAACTGCGCGACCGCAGCTATACCGTGGATGAGATTAACCGCACCATCGACAGACTCTGTCGTGAAAACGGCATCAACATCGCCTTTAACCAGCTCGAAGTTCACCTGCGTAATGAAAAAGGTGATGAAGTGACGGAAGTGAAGCGTGACGTGAAGGGTGACGATCCGACGCCAGCAGGGGCTTAAGTGCTACAGTTGTAGGCCCGGAAAGCCAAGCGCCGCCGGGCATTTTGATTCGACGCCCGATGGCGCTTTGCTTATCGGGCCTAAGGGTTTTGAGCGGCAGTCTCTATTTTCCGCTCAAAATCCCGCTTTACTATTTCCAGCGCGCTCAGCACCGTTTCCGGCGCAATGGCGTGTTCTTCCAGCAGCATAATCAAATCGACCGCCAGTTTGACATCGTCCGGGGCGTTTTCCAGCGACATAGCTTCTCCTGTCAGCGCGTCATGCGCGCCAGTACATTTTCAATATTCTCCAGTGCGCTGCGGCAACGCGTGAGCCTGGCGCTGAATGCCTCCACTTCCCGCGCAAGCCGTTGCTGCTCCTCAAGCGTTGATGCCTGTGCCAGTAGCTGACGTCGCTGCTGCGTCATTTCAAGCAGGCGACGTTCATATTCCTGATGCTGAAGACGTTTGCGCTGCCAGCGCGTCAGGGCGGGCGAGCCGTTATCCCAGCCCCGCAGCTGCCAGGCCGCACTTTCTCTTGCAATCGCTTCGAGCTGTGAAACCAGACGCTCTGCCAGCCACTGCACCTGCTCAATCTGCTGCTGCTCAACGGCATGCCGCAGCGCCTTCAGGTTACTCCGTGCTTCTTCTACACACGCCTGCAAAAAAGCGCTCTGCGTGCGGAAAAGCTGTCTGTCAAAACGCGGCCCGAGGGTGGCGTGAAACGCCATCGGTGCCACCTCTGCTTCAAGCCGGGAAAGCTGCGTGTCCAGCGATTGCAGTAACAGGTCAGTTTTCATATTTTCTCCCTCGAAAGGACCGTGGCCTGTGCTACATTTGCCGTTCAGTTTGATAACGATTCTCACGATGAAACGGACTATTCTAAACATCATTGGCTGGCTGGCGGTAGCGTTAGGCACGCTGGGCGTGTTTTTACCGCTGTTGCCAACCACTCCGTTTATTCTGCTGGCGGCCTGGTGCTTCGCTCAGTCATCGCCACGTTTTCATGAATGGCTGCTCTACAGGTCGTGGTTCGGCGGCTATCTGCGTCACTGGCAGCAGTATAAAGCGATGCCGCCTGGCGCAAAGCCGCGAGCGATCGTCATCACCATTGCAACCTTCGCTATCTCGCTGTGGCTGGTGAAAATTGTGTGGGTACGCTTTTTGCTGCTGGCGATCCTCGCCTGCCTGCTGATTTTCTTGTGGCGCATTCCGGTGGTTGATGCAAAACAACAAAAATAATAATGCTCGTCTGAGTTATTGCATTTAACGTTGAGTGCCAGTACATTCTGGCGTTTTCGAGCACGGGCGAAGCTGGTTAAAGGTTAATCGAATGTAACTTTAACCTTAAGCAAAATGCGCCTTGTGAGTTACACCGTTTTAATCAGGCATACACCTATGACCGCAACTGCACAGCAGCTTGAATTTCTGAAAAACAGCATCAAAAGCATCCAGGACTATCCAAAGCCTGGCATTCTTTTCCGCGATGTCACCAGCATGCTGGAAGACCCGAAAGCCTATGCCCTCAGCATTGAATTGCTGACGGAGCGCTTTAAAAACGCGGGTATCACCAAAGTGGTGGGTACCGAGGCGCGTGGTTTCCTGTTTGGTGCACCGGTCGCGTTGGCGCTGGGCGTAGGATTCGTGCCGGTACGTAAACCGCGCAAACTGCCGCGTGAAACCATTGCAGAAAGCTATGAGCTGGAATACGGCACCGATCAGCTGGAAATCCACGTTGATGCCATCAAGCCGGGTGATAAAGTGCTGGTGGTTGACGATCTGCTGGCGACCGGCGGCACCATTGAAGCCACCGTCAAGCTGATTCGCCGTCTCGGTGGTGAAGTGACCGACGCGGCCTTCATCATCAATCTGTTCGATCTGGGCGGTGAACAGCGTCTGGAAAGCCAGGGTATTCATTGCTACAGCCTGGTACCCTTCCCGGGACACTGATCAAATCCCCACATAGCCTCGCCGTATTCGCGAGGCTATGTTAGCATTACCCTCCTGTATTCCACCTTCCAGCGTTTCAGAGCCTGCCAATGAGTTATCAGGTCTTAGCCCGAAAATGGCGACCACAAACCTTTGCTGACGTCGTCGGCCAGGAACATGTGCTGACCGCACTGGCGAACGGCCTGGCGTCCGGTCGTATCCATCATGCGTACCTGTTTTCCGGCACTCGTGGGGTGGGGAAAACCTCCATCGCGCGTCTGTTGGCGAAAGGGCTGAACTGCGAAAGCGGCATCACCGCCACGCCGTGCGGCGTGTGTGATAACTGTCGTGAAATCGAGCAGGGGCGCTTTGTCGATCTGATTGAGATTGACGCCGCCTCGCGCACCAAAGTTGAAGATACCCGTGACCTGCTGGACAACGTGCAGTACGCGCCTGCCCGCGGTCGCTTCAAGGTCTACCTGATCGATGAAGTGCACATGCTCTCCCGTCACAGCTTCAACGCGCTGCTGAAAACGCTGGAAGAGCCGCCGTCGCACGTCAAATTCCTGCTGGCCACCACCGATCCGCAAAAGCTGCCGGTGACGATCCTTTCCCGCTGCCTGCAGTTCCATCTTAAAGCGCTCGACGTCGATCAGATCCGCGAGCAGCTGGAACATATTCTGGGCGAGGAGCACATCGCTTCTGAGCCGCGCGCGCTGCAGCTGCTGGCGCGCGCCGCCGACGGCAGCCTGCGTGACGCATTAAGCCTTACCGATCAGGCGATTGCCAGCGGTGACGGGCAGCTGACCGCCGCGACTGTCAGCACCATGCTCGGCACGCTGGATGACGATCAGGCGCTTTCCCTGATTGAAGCGCTGGTGGCCGCCAACGGCGAACAGGTTATGTCGCTTATTCACGAAGCGGCATCCCGCGGTATTGAGTGGGAAGCGCTGCTGGTGGAAATGCAAAGCCTGCTGCACCGCATCGCAATGGTGCAGCTGTCGCCGTCGGCGCTGGGCAGCGACATGGCGGCGGTCGAACACCGCATGCGCGAGCTGGCGCGAACCGTGCCGCCAGCCGATATTCAGCTCTATTACCAGACGCTGCTGATGGGCCGCAAAGAGCTGCCCTATGCGCCGGACCGCAGAATGGGTATTGAGATGACCCTGCTGCGTGCGCTGGCGTTCCATCCTCGTCAGCCGCTACCTGAGCCGGACGTTCAACCACAGTCGTTCGCGCCTGTGGCACCCACGGCGGTGATGCACCCGACGCAGGTTTCGCAGCAGCAGGCACCTGCCGCACCCGCGTATCAAAGCGAAACGTTGCCGGACTCCACCAGCTCCGTGCTGGCGGCCCGCAGCCAGCTGCAACGGGCTCAGGGAGCACCCAAAGCAAAAAAGAGTGAACCGGCCACCGCATCCCGCGCGCGGCCGGTGAACAGTGCTGCGTTAGAGAGACTGGCCTCGGTCACGGAACGCGTTCAGGCGCGCCCGTCTCCTTCGGCGCTCGAAGAGCAGCAGCCAAAGAAAAAAGAAGCCTACCGCTGGAAAGCAACCACCGTTGTGGAAGAGGTGAAGGAAGCGGTTGCCACGCCGAAGGCGCTGAAAAAAGCGCTGGAGCATGAGAAAACCCCGGAGCTCGCCGCGAAGCTGGCAGTGGAATCCATCGAGCGCGACGGTTGGGCGGCAGAAATCAGCCGCATGAAATTGCCTAAACTGGTAGAACAGGTGGCGCTTAACGCCTGGAAAGAGCAAAACGGCGCGGCAGTTTGCCTGCATCTGCGACCGAGCCAGCGCCATCTCAATAACGGCAGCGCGCAGAAGGTGCTGACGGATGCGCTGAGCGAGTTAAACGGCACGGCGGTTGAACTGACCATCGTGGAAGATGATAATCCGGCGGTATTAACGCCGCTGGAGTGGCGTCAGGCCATTTACGAAGAGAAGCTCGCGCAGGCGCGCGAGGCCATCAGTGCCGATAACAACATCCAGACCCTGCGCCGCTTTTTCGATGCGGATCTGGATGAAGAGAGTATTCGACCCATTTGACCGTAAGCCCGTCTTGCGGTTGAACCTATTAACATGACTGACTGAGAGATAAGCCTATGTTTGGTGGAAAAGGCGGTCTGGGTAACCTGATGAAACAGGCCCAGCAGATGCAAGAAAAAATGCAGAAAGCGCAGGAAGAGATCGCTCAACTGGAAGTGACCGGTGAGTCTGGCGCAGGCCTGGTGAAGGTCACCATTAACGGTGCGCACAACTGCCGTCGCGTTGAGATTGACCCAAGCCTGCTCGAAGATGACAAAGATATGCTGGAAGATCTGGTTGCCGCCGCGTTTAACGACGCCGCGCGCCGCATCGAAGAAACCCAGAAAGAAAAAATGGCTTCTGTCTCCTCCGGGATGCAGCTGCCGCCAGGCTTTAAGATGCCGTTCTGATGACGGTGAAAGGGCGACAGAAATGTCGCCCTTTTTGCTTTAGCTTTCCACTAACGCGTTATAACCTTCAGCCAGAAAATCAATCAGTGCCCGCACCGCCGGCAGTTGCCCACGGCGTGAAGGATATACAACATGAATGATTTCTGGTTTCGCCCGCCACTCCGGCAGCAGCCGCACCAGTTTCCCGTCTCTCATCTGTTCATCCAGCATCAATAAAGGCAGCTGGACCACGCCGACTCCCGCTACGGCGGCTGCCCTCAGCGCAAGCATATCGGTGGTGATAAAACGTGGCTGATGATGAAGAGTGGCTTCCTGCCCCTCAGGCCCTGTCAAAACCCAGCGATAGTGATTTTGCGCGCGAGCCCGTGCCAGGCTCGGCCAGTGCTGCAAATCGGCAGGTGAGGCGGGCAGGCCGAAGCGGGTGACTAAATCCGGGCTGGCAACCAGGCACATATTACGCGTCGCCAGTTTACGCATAACCAGTTCGCTGTCTTCAAGGGGCAGAGGACGGACGCGAATCGCAAGGTCGATGTTCTCATTCAGGACGTCCACCCTGCGGTTGGTTTCTTCGAGCTGCACCGTTACCTTCGGATACTTCAGCATAAACTGCGCCAGCATCTCGCCCACATGGACATGCAAAAGTGCGACAGGGCAGGTCAGGCGAATCAGCCCGCAGGGTTCGGCTTGCAGGCTTTCCATGGCCTCCTGCGCGGCCTCCGCTTCGATGATCATTGCTTTGCAGTGACGATAGAACAGCTGCCCGGCATCGGTGATGGTAAAGCTGCGGGTTGAGCGCTGAATCAGGCGAGTTGCCAGCCGCTCTTCCAGCAGGGCAATACGCCGGCTGAGGCGAGATTTTGGCACCCCGATAGCCCGGCCCGCCGGCGAAAATCCGCCGTGCTCCACCACCTGCGCGAAGTACCACAAATCGTTGAGATCCTGCATAGGATTGTCCTGTTATTGGAACGCTGAGTTCATTTTTTCAGTCTACCGCAATCATTGTCTTGTCGATAAGCTTTAACGCATCGAACAACTGTGTACCGGAGAGAAAAATGAAATCAATTCTTGGCGTTTACTCAGCACCGAAATCCCATTGGGTGGGTGACGGGTTCCCGGTTCGTTCCCTGTTTTCTTATGCAAAATTTGCCCAACAGCTCAGCCCTTTTTTGCTGCTGGACTATGCCGGGCCTGCGGAATTCAAAGCGAGCAATAAAGGCCAGCGCGGGGTAGACGTTCATCCACACCGTGGGTTTGAAACGGTGACGATCGTCTATAAAGGCGAAGTCGCGCATCGCGATTCCACCGGCAGCGGCGACGTGATTGGCCCAGGCGACGTTCAGTGGATGACCGCCGGGAGCGGAATTTTGCATGAAGAGTTTCACTCTCCGGCCTTCAGTGAAAAAGGCGGAACGCTGGAAATGGTACAGCTTTGGGTGAACCTGCCGGCGAAGAACAAATCCACCCCAGCGGCTTACCAATCGATAACCGACGGCGATATTCCGCAGGTGGCATTGCCGGATAACGCCGGTCTGGCGCGAGTGATTGCCGGTGAACTGGACGGTCATAAAGGCCCGGCGAAAACCTTCTCGCCGATGCGCATTCTTGACCTGCGCCTTAACCCCGACAGCACAACCACGCTGTCTCTGCCGGATGGCTGGAACACTGCGCTGGTGGTACTGAAAGGCACGGTGCAGGTGAATGGTCAGGAAATTGCGCGGGAAGCGCAGCTGGTCGTACTGGATGCGAAAGGCGAAAGCGTAACGCTTGAATCCAACAACGACGCCACCGTGCTGGTGCTCAGTGGCGAACCGCTGAATGAGCCAGTGGTTGGCTATGGCCCGTTTGTGATGAACACCCGTGAGGAAATCAACCAGGCCATCGACGATTTCAATCAGGGACGATTCGGCCAGCAGGCCGGGTAAGCGATAACGGCTACCGACCCGGTAGCCGTTCAATTTTAATCAGTCGGAGAACACAATCATGACCCCTGCAAATTTTAATGGCCAAAAGCCAATGATCGACCCGAACGATGCGGTGCTGTTGCTTATCGATCACCAGAGCGGTTTGTTCCAGCTTGTCCACGATATGCCAATGACCACGCTGCGTACTCACGCCACGGTGCTCGCCAAAATGGCGACTCTGGCCAATATCCCGGTTATTACCACCGCCTCTGTACCCCAGGGGCCGAACGGGCCGCTGATCCCAGAGATCCACAAATATGCGCCGCATGCGCAGTACGTGCCGCGCAAAGGTGAGATAAACGCCTGGGATAACCCTGAATTCGTCGCTGCGGTGAAAGCCACCGGACGTAAGACGATCATTATTGCCGGTACCGTCACCAGTGTTTGTATGGCGTTCCCGGCCATCAGCGCGGTGGCTGACGGCTTTAAAGTTTTCGCGGTGATTGATGCGTCCGGGACGTATTCCAAAATGGCCGAGGAAATCAGCCTGGCGCGCGTGGTGCAGGCGGGGGTTGTGCCGCTGGATATGGCTGCCGTCGTGGCGGAAATTCAGCACACCTGGAACCGTGATGATGCGATGGAATGGGCAAACCTGTGGTCAGGCGTATTCACCGAATATCCGCTGTTGATGGAAAGCTATCAGAAGGCGCAAGAGGTGGTGACGAATCAGGAAACACTGGATTCGCAGCGTACCTGAGTCATCTTCTCTGCGCGAGCGATGGCGTAGAAGAATCTTTTCCTATGCCCGTCGCGGGGGCTAGTGTTAGGCTATGCCCCATTCTTTTTCCAGAAGTCTGAGTGATGCAAACCAGTCCTTTACTTACCACCCTTATGGAAGCGCTGCGCTGTCTGCCGGGCGTTGGCCCGAAGTCGGCGCAGCGTATGGCGTTCACCCTGCTGCAGCGCGATCGCAGCGGCGGGATGCGCCTGGCGCAGGCGTTGACCCGGGCGATGTCTGAAATCGGCCACTGTGCCGATTGCCGGACGTTCACCGAGCAGGACGTGTGCAACATCTGTTCGAACCCGCGTCGTCAGGAAAACGGCCAGATTTGCGTGGTGGAGAGCCCGGCGGACATCTACGCCATTGAACAAACCGGGCAGTTCTCCGGCCGCTACTTCGTGCTGATGGGACATCTGTCGCCGCTCGACGGCATCGGGCCGGATGATATCGGCCTCGACCGCCTTGAGCAGCGCTTAAGCAGCGAGCAGATGAAGGAAGTGATCCTCGCCACCAACCCGACGGTGGAAGGAGAAGCGACCGCCAACTACATCGCTGAGCTCTGCGGACAATATGGCGTTGAAGCCAGCCGTATCGCCCACGGCGTGCCGGTCGGCGGCGAGCTGGAAATGGTTGATGGCACCACGCTGTCGCACTCTCTTGCCGGGCGTCACAAAATTCGTTTTTAACAGGCGCGAGGAGATTTATCTCCCCGTGCTTGAAAATGTCCCCACCCAACCCCATCTCCCCCTCAACGCTTTTTTACTCTGTTGTTTAATTTGGCATTGAGGAATTTTCCGATGAAAGGACAAGAAACCCGCGGTTTCCAGTCAGAAGTGAAGCAGCTGCTGCACCTGATGATCCATTCTCTCTATTCAAATAAAGAAATTTTCCTGCGCGAGCTGATTTCCAACGCCTCCGATGCGGCGGACAAGCTGCGCTTCCGTGCGCTGTCTGACGCCTCCCTGTACGAAGGTGACGGCGACCTGCGCGTGCGCGTGTCGTTTGATAAAGAAAAACGCACCCTGACCATCGCCGACAACGGTATCGGCATGAACCGTGACGAGGTGGTCGATCACCTGGGGACCATTGCTAAATCCGGCACCAAAGCCTTCCTGCAATCCATGGGCTCCGACCAGGCGAAAGACAGCCAGCTGATTGGTCAGTTCGGCGTCGGCTTCTATTCCGCGTTCATCGTGGCGGACAAAGTCACCGTTCGCACCCGCGCGGCGGGCGACAGCGCTGAAAACGGCGTGTTCTGGGAATCTGAAGGCGAAGGTGAATACACCGTAGCCGATATCACCAAAGCCGATCGCGGCACCGAGATCACTCTGCATCTGCGCGAAGGCGAAGACGATTTCCTGAATGACTGGCGCGTGCGCTCGATCATCAGCAAATATTCCGATCATATCGCGCTGCCGGTTGAAATTGAGAAAACCGAAGACGTTGACGGCGAAACCGTTGTCTCCTGGGAGAAAATTAACAAGGCCCAGGCGCTTTGGACCCGCAGCAAGTCTGAAATCAAAGACGAAGAGTACAACGAATTCTATAAGCACATTGCCCACGACTTTACCGACCCGCTGGCCTGGAGCCACAACCGCGTCGAAGGTAAACAGGAGTATACCAGCCTGCTGTATATCCCGGCGCAGGCACCGTGGGACATGTGGAACCGCGATCACAAGCATGGCCTGAAGCTGTACGTGCAGCGCGTATTCATCATGGATGAAGCGGAGCAGTTCATGCCGAACTACCTGCGCTTTGTGCGTGGCCTCGTGGATTCCAACGATCTGCCGCTGAACGTTTCACGCGAAATCCTTCAGGACAGCAGCGTGACCCGCAATTTGCGCAATGCGCTCAGCAAACGCGCGCTGCAGATGCTGGAAAAACTGGCAAAAGACGACGCGGAAAAATACCAGACCTTCTGGAAACAGTTCGGCCTCGTGCTGAAAGAGGGCCCGGCGGAAGACAGCGCTAACCAGCAGACCATCGCTAAGCTGCTGCGCTTTGCTTCCACACATAACGATTCTTCTGAGCAGACCGTATCGCTGGAAGAGTACGTGGCGCGCATGAAGGAAGGGCAGGAGAAGATCTACTACATCACCGCGGACAGCTACGCGGCGGCGAAGAGCAGCCCGCATCTGGAGCTGCTGCGTAAGAAAGGCATCGAAGTGCTGCTGCTTTCTGACCGCATCGACGAGTGGATGATGAGTTATCTCACCGAGTTCGACGGCAAACCGTTCCAGTCCGTCGCGAAAACCGACGAGTCGCTGGATAAGCTCGCCGATGAAGTGGATGAATCCACCAAAGAAGCGGAAAAAGCGCTGACGCCGTTTATCGAGCGTGTGAAAACCCTGCTGGGTGAGCGCGTGAAAGAGGTTCGTCTGACGCATCGCCTGACCGACACGCCGGCCATCGTCACCACCGAAGCGGACGAAATGAGCACTCAGATGGCGAAGCTGTTTGCCGCCGCGGGCCAGAGCGTTCCGGAAGTGAAGTACATCTTCGAGTTGAACCCGGATCATACGCTGGTAAAACGCGCGGCCGATACCCAGGACGATGCACAGTTTGGCGAATGGGTTGAGCTGCTGCTGGACCAGGCGCTGTTCGCCGAGCGCGGCACGCTGGAAGATCCTAACCTGTTTATCAAACGCATGAACCAGCTGCTGGTTTCCTGATAGTCCTGTGATTATGCCGGATGCGGCTTACGCCGCATCCGGCATTTTCTTTGCCAAATCACCGGCGCTGTAGTATTTCCCTCTCGTTAACCGTTTCAGCCGTCCCGCCTTCCTTGAGCGAGCCGCCGTCTGGTGGTATCGTTTAGCGCTTTTGAAAAATTGAACCAACATTTGAGGGGATTTTCGCAATGCGTATTATTCTGCTTGGCGCTCCGGGCGCGGGTAAAGGAACTCAGGCGCAGTTCATCATGGAGAAGTACGGTATTCCGCAAATCTCCACCGGCGATATGCTGCGTGCCGCAGTGAAATCAGGCTCCGAGCTGGGCAAACAGGCAAAAGACATCATGGACGCTGGTAAGCTGGTGACCGATGAGCTGGTGATTGCCCTGGTGAAAGAACGCATTGCGCAGGAAGACTGCCGCAACGGTTTCCTGCTCGACGGCTTCCCGCGTACTATTCCGCAGGCAGACGCGATGAAAGAAGCGGGCATCAACGTGGACTACGTTCTGGAGTTTGACGTTCCTGATGAACTGATCGTTGACCGTATCATTGGTCGTCGCGTACACGCTGCCTCCGGCCGCGTTTACCACATCAAATTCAACCCGCCTAAGGTTGAAGGCAAAGACGACGTGACCGGCGAAGAGCTGACCACCCGTAAAGACGATCAGGAAGAAACTGTGCGTAAACGCCTGGTGGAATACCATCAGATGACCGCGCCGCTGATCGGCTACTACTCCAAAGAAGCGCAGGCGGGTAACACCAAATACGTCAAAGTGGACGGCACCAAAGCCGTGGCTGATGTTCGCGCTGAACTGGCTAAAATCCTCGGCTGATACCGCGGTCATTGCCGGGTGGCGCAAGCTTACCCGGCCTGCGATGCATTTGTAGGCCAGGTAAGGCATTAGCCGCCACCTGGCAATCAGCGCCATCAGGCAACCTTCGCTGGCACCTCTCACAGCAATTAGTTCTTCTTTCTCCCTTTTCCGTTACAATTATCAGCCATTTACCCAGTTAAGAGGCGGTAATGCGTCAGACGAAAACCGGTATTCTGTTAGCGAACCTCGGCACGCCCGATGCGCCCACCCCCGAAGCGGTCAAACGCTATCTGCGTCAGTTCCTGAGCGATTCCCGCGTTGTGGATACGCCGCGTGCGCTGTGGTGGCCGCTGCTGCGTGGCGTTATTCTGCCTCTGCGTTCCCCGCGAGTGGCAAAACTCTATCAGTCCGTGTGGATGGAAGAGGGCTCGCCGCTGATGGTCTACAGCCGTCGTCAGCAGGCCGCGCTGGCGAAGCGCCTGCCGGAAGTACCCGTGGCGCTGGGTATGAGCTATGGTTCGCCATCGCTGGAAAGCGCTGTGGAAGAGCTGCTGGCACAGGATGTGGACCATATCGTCGTGCTGCCGCTCTATCCGCAGTACTCCTGCTCAACGGTTGCTGCGGTGTGGGATGAACTGGCGCGTATCCTCGCGACCCGTCGCCGCATTCCGGGTGTCTCCTTTATCCGCGATTATGCCGACGACAGCGACTATATTCAGGCGCTGGTCAGCAGCGTGAGAGCTTCGTTTGCCGAACATGGCGAGCCGGACGTGCTGCTGCTCTCTTATCATGGTATACCGCAGCGCTACGCGGACGAGGGCGATGACTATCCGCAGCGCTGCCGTGACACGACTCGCGAGCTGGTGTCGGCGCTTGGCATTTCCCACGACAAAGTGATGATGACGTTCCAGTCGCGCTTTGGCCGTGAGCCATGGCTCACGCCGTACACCGATGAAACCCTGAAGATGCTTGGCGAAAAAGGTGTAAAGCACGTGCAGGTGATGTGCCCGGGCTTTTCGGCGGACTGCCTGGAAACGCTGGAAGAGATTGCCGTACAGAATAAAGAGTTCTTCCTCGAAGCGGGCGGCAAAAAGTATGAATACATTCCAGCGCTCAATGCGAATGCTGAACATATCGAGATGATGGTGAACCTCACCGCACCGTATCGCTAAACGCGCGGGAAGCAGCGAATAAGCGGGGAATATGCTACTATTCTTCGCTTATTCTCAGCCATTCGATCGCAGCCCATGAAATTTCCCGGTAAACGCAAATCCAAACACTATTTCCCCGTTAACGCCCGCGACCCGCTGTTACAGCAAATTCAGCCCGAAGCCGAAACCGGCACCTCCTGGGTGGTGGGTATCGATCAGACGCTGGTGGATATTGAAGCCAGGGTAGACGATGCATTTGTCGCCCGCTACGGCCTGAGCAGCGGCCATTCTCTGGTGATCGAGGACGATGTGGCGGAAGCGCTTTATCAGGAGCTGGTGCGCGAGAATCTGATCACCCATCAGTTTGCCGGCGGTACCATCGGTAACACCATGCACAACTACTCCGTTTTGGCAGATGACCGCTCGGTGCTGCTAGGTGTAATGTGCAGCAACATCGAAATCGGCGGCTATGCCTACCGCTACCTCTGCAATACCTCCAGCCGTACCGACCTGAACTATCTGCAGGGCGTAAACGGCCCGATTGGCCGCTGCTTCACCCTTATCAGCGACAGCGGCGAGCGCACCTTTGCCATCAGTCCTGGCCACATGAACCGGCTGCGTGCCGACAGCATTCCGGAAGAGGTCATTGCCGGGGCTTCTGCGCTGGTGCTCACATCCTACCTCGTGCGCTGTAAGCCGGGTGAACCGATGCCGGAAGCAACCATGAAGGCCATCGAATACGCCAAAAAGCATGACGTGCCGGTGGTGCTGACGCTCGGGACGAAATTTGTCATCGCCGATAATCCTGAGTGGTGGCAGGCCTTTCTGAAAGAGCACGTGTCGATTCTGGCGATGAACGAAGAAGAGGCCGAGGCGCTTACCGGCATTGCCGACCCGCTACTGGCCTCCGATAAGGCGCTGGACTGGGTTGACCTGGTTTTATGTACCGCAGGACCGGTTGGCCTGTATATGGCAGGCTTTACGGAAGAAGAGAAGAAGCGCCTGACGCAGCATCCGCTGCTGCCGGGGGCGATTGCCGAATTTAACCAGTACGAATTCAGCCGCGCGATGCGCTACAAAGACTGCCAGAATCCGCTGCGTATTTACTCGCACATTGCGCCGTACATGGGCGGCCCTGAGAAAATCATGAACACCAACGGCGCAGGCGACGGTGCGCTGGCGGCGCTCCTGCACGATATTACGGCAAATAATTATCACCGTAACAACGTGCCGAATTCCAGCAAGCACGCGTTTACCTGGCTGACCTATTCATCACTGGCGCAGGTGTGTAAGTATGCCAACCGCGTGAGCTATCAGGTGCTGAACCAGCATTCACCGCGCCTGACGCGTGGCCTGCCGGAGCGGGAAGACAGCCTGGAAGAAGCTTACTGGGATCGATAAGATTTCTCCGGCGGCGCTCTGCTGGCCGGGGCTACGGTTTTTCGTAGGCCTGCTAAGCGGAGCGCCAGCAGGCAATGTGAATTATCCTGTCACCGCTTCGTCCACCGGCGGGCTTTCCAGCAGCGTCAGCATCGTATTGGCAATCTCACGTTCGCCCATTACCACCTTATTCGCGCCGCGTTCGGTGATGTACTCCACCTCATCGTCGTAATGCGCACGGGCGATAATCTCGATATTTGGGCATTTCTCGCGAGCGGAGGCGACAATTTCCCCGGCTTCGTAGCCATTCGGGATGGTCAGCAGCAGCCAGCGGGCGCAGTCGAGGTGCGCCAGGTTCATGATCTCTTCGCTTGCCGCGTTCCCCAGCACCGCACGGATGCCGCGCTCTCGCAGCTCGTCCACGCGCGTACGTGAGGTTTCAATGACCACCAGCGGGATACCCTGCGCCATCAGCTTCTCACCAAGCAGGCTGCCGACGCGGCCATAACCGACCAGCAGCGCGTGATTGCAGATATCCACCGGAATTTGCTTCTCATCTTCCAGCGCTTCTTCCAGCGTTTGTTCCTCAAGGGTTTCGGTTTTATTGAGGTATTTTTCCAGCACCGCAAACAGTATCGGGTTGAGCATAATTGACAGGATCGCACCCGCCAGCACCAGATTCTGTCCGGCCTGCGGCAGCAGATCCAGCGCGATGCCAAGCCCGGCCAGGATAAAGGCAAACTCACCAATCTGCGCAAGGCTTGCGGCAATGGTCAGCGCGGTACGTTGGGAGTGGCCGAACAGGCGCACCAGAATAAAGGCGGCAAGAGATTTACCGAAGATGATGATTGCCAGCGTGCCGAGTACCGCCATCGGCTGGTTAACCAGCACCATCGGATCGAACAGCATGCCGACTGAAACAAAGAACAGTACCGCGAAGGCATCGCGCAGCGGCAGCGTGTCGTGGGCGGCACGGTGGCTCAGTTCGGATTCATTCAGCACCATTCCGGCGAAGAATGCGCCGAGCGCGAAGGAAACGTCAAACAGTTCGACAGCACCGAAAGCGATGCCCAGCGCCAGCGCCAGCACGGAAAGGGTGAACAGCTCGCGGGAGCCGGTAGCAGCGCTCCGTGCCATGATCCACGGCACCAGGCGGCGACCCACCAGCAGCATTACGGCGATAAACGCAATGACTTTACCGATTGTCAGGCCTAAATCGAGGGCGAGCGTGGCAAAGCCCACGTCGCCCTGTTCCATCATGCTGGCGATGGCCGGCAGCATGACCAGCGTCAGCACCATCACCAGATCTTCCACGATCAGCCAGCCGATAGCGATTTGCCCTCGCTGACTGTCTATCAGCTGCCTCTCCTCAAGCGCACGCAGCAGCACCACGGTACTGGCGGTTGAGAGACACAGTCCAAAGACGATGCCGGTCATCAGCGACCAGCCTAATCCCGCTGCAAGCGCCATACCCAGCAACGTTGCCACCGCAATCTGGGCAATTGCGCCGGGAATGGCGATGGCCTTTACCGCCATCAAATCCTTCAGAGAGAAGTGCAGGCCGACGCCGAACATCAGCAGGATGACGCCGAGCTCTGCCAGCTCCGGCGCCAGTTTGGTATCGGCTACAAAGCCTGGAGTAAACGGCCCTGACAGCACACCGGCTAACAAATAACCCACCAGAGGTGAAATGCGCAGTTTGTTGGCAATCATGCCGAAGATAAAGGCGAGGACAAGCCCCCCTACAATGGTGGTGATTAGCGGTGTGGCGTGGTGCATTCCGTCTCCTTTCGTGGCTGGTAGATCCATTTCTGGCGAAAACGCCAAAAAACCAGGTAATAGTTTATGACAATTCTCAGCAATCTGTTTATGAATAACTGTGGAATTTTGAAGAAAAACAGAATTAAAGAGGAAAAACGCACAGATGGGAAAAAGAGAGACTATTAATGGCCGGGAATGCTGATAAAACGTAGGTAAATAGCCGTCAGAATTTCACTCTGACGGCAAGTTATTCAGGCTTTATGACGATTGTCAGGCAGGAATATGGTCAACATCCCCAGTAATGGCAGGAAAGCGCAGATTTTGTAGACCTCTTCGATGCTGGTATGGTCAGCAACCACGCCGAGAACCGCAGCCCCCAAGCCACCCATGCCGAAAGCAAAACCAAAGAACAGACCTGAAACCATGCCAATTCGGCCCGGTAAAAGCTCCTGAGCGTACACCAGGATGGCGGAAAACGCCGACGCGAGGATAAAACCAATGATCACCGTCAGAATACCGGTCCATTCGAGTGATGCATAAGGTAAAATAAGCGTGAAGGGTGCAACGCCCAGGATAGAGCCCCAAATCACATATTTACGCCCAATCTTATCGCCAACGGGCCCGCCAATGACGGTTCCTGCAGCAACGGCAAACAGGAATGCAAACAAATGAAACTGGGCATTTTGTACCGATAATCCAAACTTATGCATCAGATAAAAGGTGTAATAGCTGCTGATGCTCGCCATATAGAAGTATTTTGAGAAAATCAGCAGAAGCAGCACGCAAACGGCCAGAATCACTTTGTTCCGCGGCAGCGGGTTAACAATGGCCGCTTTGGGTTTGCCTTTGTTCATACGGTGCTGTGCGGCGTACCAGCGGCTGATTTGCGCCAGCACGACAATGGCCAGCAGCGCGGCGAGCACGAACCAGCCTACGTTACCTTTCCCGTAAGGCGCGATGATCAGCGCCGCCAGCAGAGGGCCCAACGAGCTACCGAAGTTGCCGCCAACCTGGAACAGCGACTGCGCCAGGCCATGGCGTCCGCCAGAAGCCATACGCGCCACGCGCGACGATTCCGGATGGAATACTGAAGAACCGGTGCCCACCAGCGCTGCGGCAAGTACCACGGCCTCAAAGCTGCCCGCCATGGCCAGCAGCACCAGGCCGCTCAGGGTAAAGCACATACCAATCGGCAGCGACCACGGCATCGGATATTTGTCGGTCCAGTAGCCCACTACCGGCTGTAGCAGAGAAGAGGTCAGCTGGAAGGTGAGCGTAATCATCCCGATCTGCACGAAGGTGAGCGAAAACTCAGACTGTAGCAGCGGGTAAATCGCCAGAATCAGCGACTGGATCATATCGTTGAGCAGGTGAGAAAGACTGATTGCCCCGAGAATGCCAAAGGAGGTTTTTGATTTTGGCTTCGGCGCAGCGCTGCCGGGCAGCGTCGGACTGGTTTCACTGATTGCCATAGAAGTTCACTTAAGTTAATGGAGCGATAGCGACGTTGGGTAAAATCTTATCTGTAATAATTATCAGACTAAGATAACGGTCTCCGCCGTTTGAAGAAAGTCTCAATTCTGAAAACATATTTGTCTATGCTTGTTACTCATTGTAATTTCGGCAGTTGAAATTTATTCAGGGAGAGAGTCATGACATTGTTGAAACGCGGCGTGGTGCTGGCGATGCTGGCAGCGGGTCTGCTGGGTAGCCTGCAGGCCAGCGCTTATGAGCAGGATAAAACCTATAAAATAACCATCCTGCACACCAACGATCACCACGGGCATTTCTGGCGCAGCGAGTACGGTGAATACGGCCTGGCCGCGCAAAAGACGCTGGTGGACGGGATCCGTAAAGAGGTTGCAGCAGAAGGCGGCAGCGTGCTGCTGCTGTCCGGCGGTGATATCAACACCGGCGTGCCGGAGTCGGACCTGCAGGATGCCGAGCCCGATTTTCGCGGCATGAACCTGATTGGCTATGATGCGATGGCCGTCGGCAACCACGAATTCGATCATCCGCTGAGCGTGATTCGCCAGCAGGAAAAGTGGGTCAAATTCCCGTTCCTCTCCGCCAATATTTACCAGAAAAGTACCGGCGAGCGCCTGTTTAAACCCTGGGCGCTGTTCAATCGCCAGGGGCTGAAAATTGCCGTGATTGGCTTAACCACCGACGACACCGCAAAAATCGGTAATCCGGAAAACTTCACCGATATCGAATTCCGCAACCCGGCAGAAGAAGCGAAGCTGGTTATCCAGGAGCTGCAGCAGACGCAGAAACCTGACATGATCCTCGCCGCCACCCACATGGGGCATTACGACAACGGTAACCACGGCTCGAACGCGCCGGGCGACGTCGAAATGGCGCGCAGCCTGCCTGCCGGTTCGCTGGCGATGATTGTGGGTGGTCACTCACAGGATCCGGTTTGCATGGCCTCCGAAAACAAAAAGCAGGTTGATTACGTACCGGGCACGCCTTGTGCGCCGGATAAGCAAAACGGTATCTGGATTGTGCAGGCTCACGAATGGGGCAAATACGTGGGCCGCGCAGACTTCGAGTTCCGCAACGGTGAGATGAAGCTGGTGCACTATCAGCTGATTCCGGTCAATCTGAAGAAGAAGATCACCTATGACAACGGGCAAAGTGAGCGCGTACTTTACACGCCGCAAATCCCGGAGAACCCACAGATGCTGTCGCTGCTGACGCCGTTCCAGAACAAAGGTAAAGCACAGCTGTCCGTGAAAGTGGGTGACGTAAATGGCCATCTTGAAGGCGATCGCAGCAAGGTGCGCTTCGTCCAGACGAACATAGGCCATCTGATCCTCGCGGCGCAAATGGCGCGCACTAACGCAGACTTCGCGGTCATGAGCGGCGGCGGGATCCGCGACTCCATCGAGGCGGGAAAAATCACCTACAAAGACGTCCTGAAGGTTCAGCCGTTCGGCAACATCGTGGTGTATGTCGATATGACGGGCAAAGAGGTGACAGAATACCTGACTGCTGTTGCGCAAATGAAGCCGGACTCCGGCGCGTATCCGCAGTTTGCCAACGTCAGCTTTGTGGCGAAAGGCGGCCAGCTGAATGACCTGAAAATCAAAGGCGAGCCGGTCGACCCGAACAAAAAATACCGTATGGCAACGCTCAGCTTTAACGCCACGGGCGGCGATAGCTATCCGCATATCGACACCAAACCGGGCTATGTAAATACCGGGTTTATCGATGCCGAAGTGCTGAAGCAATATATCGAACAGAATTCACCGCTGGATGTGAATGCTTACGAACCGAAAGGGGAAGTGAGCTGGCAGTAGCCTGAAAAATGCCGGATGCGGCTTCGCCTTATCCGGCCTACGAAAAACGTCTGGTGCATACCCGTCAGTTTTGTAGGCCTGATAAGCGTAGCGCATCAGGCAAAACGGAAAACACCGGTGCCGGATGCGGCTTACAGAACTAATCCTGGCACGGTGTTTAATCCCGTCGCGCAATATCGGCAAACTTCGCGTCCAGTATCTTCGCCAGATCGTCTGCCGCCAGTTCGATATCCAGCCCTCGTTTGCCGCCAGAAACATAGATCGTCGGGAAGCTCTGTGCCGGGGCATCGATCAGCGTCGGCAGGCGTTTTTTCTGACCGAGCGGGCTGATGCCGCCTACCAGGTAGCCGGTGGTGCGCTGAGCAACCATCGGATCGGCCATATCCACTTTCTTTGCCCCTAAAGCTTTAGCGACTTTTTTCAGATCGAGCTGCGTGGCAACCGGCGTGACGGCAACGGCGAGATGCTTCATGTCCCCGTTTACGGCCACCAGCAGGGTTTTGTAAACCTGGTCGGCGTTCAGGCCGAGTTTGCGCACCACTTCATCGCCAAAGTTGGTTTCGTTGGGATCGTGATCGTAACTGTGAACCTGAAAAGCAATCTTGTTTTTTTCGAGTAACTTAACGGCGGGCGTCATAACAATCCTTCTTACAGCCGGAGTAAACGGGAAACAGCATACGCCTGAAGATTGCTGAAAAAATAGTACTATCTTGCGCAATTGTGTTGGCAGTGATGGACACTTTGAGCGACAATCGAAAGATCCGGAGTGCTAACTTCGGGATAATAATAATGATGAAATTCCTCTTTGACGGGCCAATAGAAATATTGGCCGCTTTTTTATCCCGGCTATGTTTTCAGCATCGACGGCAGATTCCCTTCCCCATATAAATGCAGCGCGCCCACAGCCACGACGTAGCGTCCGGGCGGCAGAGCATGCAGTTTGTCGCACCAGGCCAGATTGCGCTGATGCATCAGCACGTCGTACAGCGAATGGCTGAACGTGTTGGGAAGCGACGGCGGCTCAATGGGCGGTTGCTCCATCCACCAGCCGATCATCACCTGCAGCAACCGGGCATTGGTGTGCCAGTGGATCAGCGTATCGTCGAGTAAAGAGAGTCCACCGTCCGGCAGTTCGTGCAGTAGCGCAATCTGACTCTCCGATCCTTCCAGTTCGATCACCGGGCGCTGAGTTTCGCGTGCGCAGTTCAGCAGCTGATAATCAATACCGTAATCGGGGCGCAAACCAAGTTTTTGTGCCTGAGTCGCCTGCAGCACCATGGCGATTTGCCACAGTGGCTGTGTATCAAACAGGGCAAGTGACAGGCCGAGTTCGTCGCTCAACGTTTCCAGATGTTGATATTGGGATTTGCTTAAACGCTCGCGAAGCGGCGGGCAGGGCGGAAGATCGCGAAAAGGGGTTTCGTTACCTGAGATATCCGCTTCTACGATCAGCGCATCGGCCTGATGAATCAGTTTGATCAGCCGCGGCGGCAGCGGCGCCATATCGCGCGTGCCCATATGAATGCTGCCGACCAGATGCAGGTGCTGCCCACCAGGCAGCGATATGTCGAGCCCGGGCCACGCGTAGCGCCCACTAACCAGAGCGCACAGCGAAGTTTTTATCCGGTGAAACAGTCCCATACGCGCTCCCTGAAAAAAAGATCATGCTAGCGCGTTGCCTGCACAGGTGCAAACGCCAGCCTTGTGGGCTGGCGTTTGCGTTACGCTTTTGGCTTAAAGCGCAGCAGGCGGTTGGCGTTGCTGACCACGGTGATGGACGACAGCGCCATCGCCGCCCCGGCAACCACGGGGTTCAGCAACGTGCCGGTCAGCGGCCAGAGGATCCCGGCGGCAATGGGGATACCGAGCGAGTTATAGATAAACGCCCCCAGCAGGTTCTGCTTCATGTTGCGCAGCGTGGCGCGTGAAATCGCCAGTGCGTCGGCCACGCCCGTCAGGCTGTGGCGCATCAGGGTGATAGCTGCGGTTTCGATGGCGACGTCGCTGCCACCGCCCATCGCAATGCCCACTTCCGCCTGCGCCAGCGCCGGGGCATCGTTGATGCCATCGCCGACCATCGCCACTTTGCGGCCTTCTGCCTGAAGCGTTTTAATGGCTTCGGCTTTGCCGTCCGGCAGCACACCGGCAATCACTTCATCAATACCGGCTTCTTTTGCAATCGCGTTGGCGGTCGTCGGGTTATCACCGGTCAGCATTACCAGGCGATAGCCTTCGCGATGCAGACGAGTGAGCGCCGCAACGCTGTCTTTACGCAGCAGATCGCGAATGGCAAACAGCGCGGCGATTTTGCCATCAACCGCCAGCAGCACCGGCGTGGCACCTTTCGCTGCCTGCGCCTGAACCTCAGCGTCAGCCTCGGCGTTCGCCACCTGCTGCTCACTCAGCAGCGCCTGGTTTCCTAATAAGAGCGCATGACCGTCCGCTTCACCGCTCACGCCAAGACCTCGCAGCGTACGGAATGCATTGACCTTTGGCAGCGACTCAGCGGCTGCTTTTTCGATGATGGCGTGGGCCAGCGGGTGGCTTGAACCCTGCTCCAGCGCGGCGGCGAGTCGCAACGCCTCGCTCTGCGTAATATCACCCCAGGTTTTTACCGCCACGACCTGAGGTTTCCCTTCGGTCAGCGTGCCTGTTTTGTCGAACACCAGCGTATCGAGTTCGCTTGCGCGCTGTAGCGCATCGGCATCGCGGACCAGCACGCCGTATTCCGCAGCGCGCCCGACCCCGGCGATAATCGACATCGGTGTTGCCAGACCCAGCGCACAAGGGCAGGCGATGATCAGCACCGTGGTGGCAATCACCAGGGTGTAGACAATCTGCGGCGCCGGGCCGAAGAAGTACCAGATAGCGGCGCTGAACAGCGCAATTGCCACCACCGTGGGCACAAACACGGCGGAAATTCTGTCTGCCAGCTGGCCGATTTCCGGCTTACTGCTTTGCGCCTGGCGCACCATGCGGATAATGCGCGACAGCGTGGTGTGGCTACCGACGGCGCTTGCGTGGAACAGTACGCTACCGTCCTGCACCACCGTCCCGGCATGAATGCTTTCACCGCTGCTTTTTTGCTGCGGTACGGGCTCGCCGGTTAGCATCGCTTCGTCAAACCAGGCTTCGCCCTCGGTGATTTCCCCGTCGACGGGCACGCGATCGCCGGTCGTGAGGCGCAGCGTCATGCCCGGCTGAACGTCTGCCAGCGGCACGGAGTTTTCACCTTCTTCCGTCACCACGCGTGCGGTTGGCGGGGTAAGGTCGAGCAATTTTTCCAGCGCTTTGGAGGAGCGCTGGCGGGCGCGGGCTTCCAGCATATGGCCGAGATTAATCAGACCGATGATCATTGCACTGGCTTCATAGTAGAGATGCCGTGCCTCCATCGGGAACCACTGCGGCCACAGGTTGACGCTCATCGAATAGAGCCACGCCACGCCGGTGCCGAGTGCTACAAGGGTATCCATAGTCGCGGTGCGATTTTTCAGGCTTTTCCACGCGCTGGAATAAAAGTGGCCGCCCGCGAAGACCATCACGCCGAGCGTAATCAGGCCGATGATCAGCCACAGCGTACGGTTGGCGTCGGTGACCATCATGTTGTCGCCGAGCATGCCCCAGACCATCACCGGAATACCGACCAGCAGGGCGACAATGGCCTGCCAGCGGAACCGTTTCATGGTGGCGATCGCGGTTTCCTGCTGGCGTTCACGGCGCTTCAGATCATCTTCGATGGCCTCGGCGCCGTAGCCCGCTTTTTCCACCGCCTGGACTAAATCAGAGGCGGACGCACTGCCCATAACCAGCGCCGTGCGTTCCGCCAGATTGACCCGTGCCTGGGTGACGCCCGGTACTGCGGCAAGCGCATTTTGTACCCGGGAGACACAGCTGGCGCAGCTCATGCCGTTGATCAACAGCTGCAGGCTGTCGTCGAGGTCATCGGCTGCCGGAAGCTCGGTTGGGGCCGCTGTCAGTGCTTCCGACGGGAGTGATGACTCTGCCAGCGGGTTAGCCTTTGGGTGGCTGAGCTCCGCCCCGTATCCGGCCTGTTTAACGGTTTCGATCAGCTGCCCGGCGCTGGCACTGCCGGTGACGGCGGCATGGTCGATGGTCACTTCAGCGCTTTCGACATCAGGACGCTGCTCCAGACTTTCTTTCACGCGTTTGACGCAGTGGCCACAGGAGAGGCCATCCAGCGTCAGATTGATAGTTTGAGACATACTCAGGCTCCTTTTACCTCAGTGAATTTACCAACTGTGATAAAGGTTAAACCTTCCAGCAACTGGAAGGTCAAGGGGTTTTGTCAAAGGGATTAACGTTCGAGCACAATCAGCGGTGCAGGATCGTCTGGCGAGGTCTGGACAGACAAATCCGCGCGATACAGCCGTGTTAACTGGCTCCGGGTGAGAACCGCCTGCGGCGTACCGTTGGCCACGACTTTTCCTTCTTCCAGCAGGAGGAGCCTGTCCGCATAGCGGGAAGCCAGGTTGAGATCGTGCAGCACGCAGCAGACATTAAACTGCCGCTCATTCACCAGCGTTCGCAGTAAGCGAAACAGTTGCTGCTGGTGATGAATATCGAGCGCTGAGGTGGGCTCGTCGAGAAACAGCCATTTTGGCGACGGCACGGGCTCCCAGAGCTGGACCAGCAAACGCGCGAGCTGAACGCGCTGCTGCTCGCCGCCTGACAGATGACGATAATCACGCGAGAGCAGCGTTTCGCAGCCGCACAGGGCTATGATGTGTCCGGTCTCATCATGTCCATTGCGGGAACGGTGCGGGTGCCGCCCCATGCGAATCACTTTCAGCACGCTAAACGGGAAAGCCATGTGGCTGTTTTGCCGCATCACGGCCCGCGTTTTTGCCAGCTCGGCGGTCTGCCATGCTGCGATCGGTTTGCCAAACAGCCGGCATTCGCCGGTATCAGGTTTCAGGTAGCCGGTCAGCTGGCGCAGCAGGGTTGATTTTCCTGCACCGTTAGGGCCGAGGATCGCCACGATTTCGCCACCGGGCAGGGTGAAAGAGACGTTATCGGTCAGCTTGCGTCCCTGAATGCTGTAGCTAAGCTTATGCGCTTCAATCATATTCCCCTCCTTGTTCGCAAAATCAGCCACAGAAACCAGGGCCCGCCAAGCAGGCTGGTGAGTAAGCCCACCGGCATCTCTGCCGGCTGTACCAGCGTGCGTGCCAGCGTGTCTGCCACCAGGAGCAGGCAGGCGCCCGCAAGGGTTGAGCAGGGCAGCAGCCAGCGGTGATCGGCACCGAGGAGCATGCGCACAAGATGAGGCACGACCAGCCCAATAAATCCGATGACGCCGCTGACGGAGACTGCCGTGCCGACCAGCACTGAGCTGAGCAGCAACAGATGCTGCCTTTTGCGCCTGACGTTAACGCCAAGATAGTGGGCTTCTTCATCACCCAACTGAAGGAGATTCAGGGCGTTAGCCAGCCACAGCGTCCCAATAAGCGCTGGCAGAATCACGCTTGCCGCTACTGCCAGCGTCGGCCATTGTGCCTGACCGAGGCTGCCCATCATCCACAGGGTGAGCTGGCGCAGCTGCTGTTCGTCGCCGACGTAGCTCAGTACGCCAATGGCTGCACCACACACGGCATTAATGGCGATGCCCGCCAGTAAAAGCTGCATCATTCCGCCGTGGGAATGACGCATGCTGATTAAAAAAATGACCGCGCAGACGATGAGGCTGCCGCCAATGGCGAACATCATCTGCTCATAGAGCATAAACATGGCGGGCAGCGCGACGGGGAAGACAATCGCTACACCAACCATCAGCGCGGAACCGCTGCTTACCCCCAGCAGACCGGGGTCCGCCATGGGGTTACGAAACAGCCCTTGCATCAACACGCCGGACGCCGCCAGCGCACCGCCAACCAGAACGGCCAGCAGTACGCGCGGCAAACGGATGTTGAGCCAGATATCGCGACGGGTCTCGTCCATCAGGGACAGTAAACCAATCTTCATCGCCCCCTGGCTGGCTGCCACCAGCGTCAGCGCGAAGAGGATGAAGGCCAGCCCAATACAGACGCTCAGCGATGAAAGTGAATCCTTCAACAGGCAAATCTCCCTCCGGGACGGCAGCTTTCACTGCCGCCAGGACATCAGGCGGGTTTCAGCCCCGGCTCAGTCAGGCTATAAATCTGGTTGTTCAGCAACGGCTGCCCAGCCAGCTCAGCAACGTGTGCGGCAACGTCGGCACGCATCACCAGACCATGAGCCTCTTTTCTCTGCGAGCGTTCAGCTTTACCCGTTGGCGCGCCGTTAAGCAGACCGCCCGGGCGCACAATGGCAAAATCGAGCGGGCTGGTTTGCAGCCAGCTTTCGGCCAGTGACTTTTCACGAACCGCCTGACCAAAGGCCGCCTTGGCGCGATCGGATAGCCAGGACCAGCTGTCGCCGCAGCCCAGTGAGGTCACCAGAATCATCTGGTTGAGACCGGCGCGTTCAGCTGTATCAATGATGGTGCGGTTCGCCAGATATTCAGCCTCGCCACCCAGGGTTGAGATAACCAGAGCGCGGTTTCCCGCCCGCGCGCAAATTTCCGCCACTCGTTCACCGTCGCAGGCATCTCCTACAACAACCTGAACGCCTTTTGCCCGCAGGCGCTCTGCTGCTTGTGGATTGCGTACCAGCGCGTAAACCGGGCGTTGCTGCTGAAGCGCGATGTCAGCCGTCAGCGCACCGACGCCCGTGCCACCAGCCCCAAAAATTAACCATGGTTTCATACCGTTGCCTCTTTGAGCGTCTGCCCCAGCGCGCGGAAAGCCTCAACCTGTGCGGCCAGCAACTGACGGTGGTCGTCGCGTCCGAGGAAAATTTTAAACATCGCACTGCCTGCGGCGTTGAAGAACAGAATCGAGGCGGTATCCATTGCCATAAATTTACGTTCGACCAGCGCGATATGGGTGCAGTTCTCTGCTTTGATATGGCCCGTCATCCCCTTTTTACCCCGCAGGTTGAAGTAACCGTGGCGATGAAAACCGGAGGGCAGTTCACCCGTGAATTCCAGAATCACGTCAGCGGTGTGCACCAGCGTGGTCACGTTACCCCATTCAGCGATGCTGTCCCATACGGCATCGAATCGATCGCCGTTGAGCAGCGTATGCGACGGCAGGTTTTTCACCACCTCCAGCAGCGTCACGCCATACTGTGCAGCAATCGCTTCCAGGGTGCCGTCAGGCTCGGTTTTCATGAAATCGTGTAAAGAGACATGGCTCATGGGTTACTCCTTTTTATGATTGTCTGACCACAATGCGTGGCGTATTAAGTTGCTGAATCAGTTCCTGAAGCGACTGCAAAATATTGCTGGCCCAGAAGCGGCCTTCGCGCGTTAAGCGGATGCAATTGGAGGCATCTTTGGTCAGGCCTGCTTTATGCCACTGCGCCAGCAGCGGGGCGAGTTCCGCTGCGTGAGGGGTGAGTTCAGCCAGCGGGATACGAGCGGTTTCGACGCCAGCCTGCAGCGCGTGCCGCCACTGAAAGCCTTGCTCCGAAGTACGCATCATCATCATGAGCGGTTTTTTTCCGGCGGCGATAGCGTCATGCCAGGCGTTAAGGTTGCGCTCGACCATCCACGACCAGCCGTTGACCGATCCGCCAGCCCCTGATCCCAGCGCCAGGCAGTCTGCACCTTGTTTTATCAGCAGGTTGTACAGGTTGCGCTCACGGGTGGTACGCGCCCAGTGGCTGTTGCTGATGCAGCGCCATCCAGCCTGCTCCATAAATTCATAGCCCTGAAGATAGAGATCGCGACGCCCGGCGGGAGAGGGAAGGGTGACGCGTCCGGCGGCCACAGCTTTACCCAGCGGGGTTTGTGGCAGCAGGTTTAGCGCGTACAGATCGACACCGTCCAGGCCGATATCCCGGGCAATGGCTAAATCTTCCGCCCACAATTCTGCACTCTGCCCCGGCAGACCAAACAGCAGGTCGCACACTACCGCTGCGCGATCGCGCTTCACCAGCCCTTCCATAAAGGCGCGTGCCGTCGGGCCATCGGAGGTCCGGGCCATTTTTTTACGGATTTTGCTGTTGAAAGACTGAATACCAATGGAGAACCGATTGGCGCCCGCATCCAGACAGGCATCAATGCGATTATCATCAAAATTCAGTACCCGGCCTTCAATCGTGATTTCGCAATCGGGCGCCAGCGCCAGCTGTTCACGCAAGGCGGTGATAATACGGCCAAGATCGCGCGCAGAGAGGGCGGAAGGAGTCCCGCCGCCGAAATAGACAGCATGAATGGGGGCCGACTGATGAAGAGGACTGTCGGCTTCCATCGCGATTTCACGCAGCAGGGCATCGGTGTAAAGGGCACAATGATCTTCTTCAAAGCGATTCTGGTAGAAGCCACAAAAGGTGCAGTGCGTGGCGCAAAAGGGAATATGCAAATAAAGAAGTCGTTTGCGGGCAGGCGTTGCCTGGTTCAGCAGCCCCTGCCAGCTGGACTGAAGGGCTTCTTTGGCGACAGGCATCGCGCCGCGCCACGGCATGGTGGCATGACGATCTTTAAATGGCTGCCCGCCTTCCTGCGCAAAGTGCGGGGTGAGATCGAGGGGAGTAATCATTACTGCGTTAAGTCCTTTTTTACTCAGAGCTGCTGGTGCAGCGTTTCCACGGCGTCGGCAATGCGCGGCCCCATGCCCAGGATTAACGCCTGGTCGATGGTGATAATGCGCTGTTTTTTCCATGCGGCGGTGCGGGTCATGCCTGCGATGGTGCTCAGGCGATTCACATCGCCCTGAACCATTTCGTTCGTGACGATGATGACATCAGGATTCGCCGCCAGGATGGCCTCTGCGCTGTAGCTTTTATACTGCGTATGGGTTGCCACATTTTGAGCACCGGCAAGGGTCAGAATGGCATCGGCCACGCTGCCCTTTCCCGCGACCTGTGGGGCGCTGCCGCCAGCAGAAAGAATGAACATTGCGCGAACCGGCGTTTTATCGCGATTTGCCTGTTTCACCCGTTCCAGCCTTTGGCGGATATCAGCGATAAGCGCATTGCTGTTATCCTCAGCGCCCAGAACGCTGCCCAGCGTCTGAATATTGGCAACCATCCTGTCCAGCGTGGCGGGAACGCGCGGGAGCGTAACAACGTGGATCTTCTGTGCTCGTAGCTGATTCAGCACTACATCCGGACCGGCATCCTGCCAGGTAATAAAGGTATCCGGATGCAGCGATAAAATGCCTTCGCTGCTGAGCTGCTTCCAGTAGCCGATGTGAGGCAGGCTGGCGGTTTCCGGTGGCCAGGAGGTTGTCTCATCTACGCCGACGACGCGCTCACCGACACCAAGGGTAAAAACAATTTCGGTGAGCGAACCGCCGGCAACCACAATACGGTCACCGGCGTGGCTGGCCGCAGCAACGCAAAGCAGCAAAAGAGCGGTAAGCTTTTTTTTCATGGTCAGAACTTCCATGCAAAGCCCACTGCGGCGTTAAAGCCTGCTGCCGGAATGGATTCATGGGCGGTTTGATAACGTTTGTCGGTCAGGTTATTGAGGGCAAGGTTGACCTGGTACTGATCCTGCGGTCCAAACTCGGTGTTGAAGGCCAGGTTAAGCGTTGCCCAGCCCGGGTAGCGTGTCCCGGCATCGCTGGTTTTGTCCGAGGCGCTGGAGGCGGCACGCACAAAGAGATCGGTGGTGATGTTCAGGGTATTCCACATTTGAGTGCGCTTCACGCCGACACGCCCGTTGATCAACGGTTCACCGGTATCCCATGTTTTGAGCGTGCTGCCTTCATACTGGCGGCGCAGAATATTCCCGCTCAGATAGGGGGAAACCGCCCAGCCGTTGTATTCCGCGGTAAGCTCCATCCCCCAGGTTTTGGCGCGATCGATGTTGTCATAGTGGTAATAGCCAGTACGTGAGCTATTGCTGTTGCCGTCACAGATGCTCTGACCGGAACAGGCCATCGAGGCGATGTAATCTTTCGCCTCAGAATAGTAAACCGCGCCGTCCACGACCCAGAGGTTGCCGTTGTAACGCGCGCCAATTTCATAGTTGTTTGAGTGTTCTGCTTTAAGATCCGGATTGCCATAATTCACCCCACCGCCCGCAGAGGTTTGCATAAACAGCTGGCTCAGCGTCGGGAAGACGTAGCCTTGCGCAAAGGCCATGCGCAGCTCCAGATTATCGATACCGGAGTAACGCAGGCTGGTGGAGGTCACCCATTCATTATCGCGTGCGCTGTCGCCCCCGAGCGAAGAAGAGGTTGTCCCGGTCTGCGAGTGCGTGGTGGTTTCATCGCCGGAGGTGAGCTTTGAGGAGAGCCTGTACTGGCGAGCGCCCAGCGTCCAGGTCCAGCTATCGGCAAACTTCCAGTCGTTCTGCCCAAACACCGACCAGTTTGTCTGTTCGGAGCGGTTGTGTGCGAGCGTGTTTTTACTGTAGTTGACGGCGGCCGGGAAGCCGCTGGTGCTGGAGGAGTCCGTCGAGCTTTGGGATGTCTGCTTAACCGTGTCTCGCTGATACTGAGCGCCCAGCACCAGATTGTTATCGCCCGGAAGGCTGAAGTTTGATTGCAGCGTAACGCCCTGCGTCTCCTGCTTATCTTGCGAACGGGTCCGGTTCGCCACGCGCAGATCGCCGATCATCGGGCTACCGGTTGGCGTGTTGACGGCAACATTATTCTCAAATTTACGTTTGATATTTTGCGTGTAGGCATCAACGTGCAGGGTTTTCAGGTAGTCGCCCGCGACGTCAAAATCATAGAACAGGCCCACTTTTTCACGCTTTAGCTCCGGGAGCTTAACGCTGAACTCTTCGTAGGTGGGATCGTCGTACCAGGTCTGGGTGCTCAGCTCATAGCGGTCGACCGAGAGCCCGAACTTGTGGCGGTCTACGGTGTAACCCAGCCATACGCCCTGGCTGTTGTTACGAAAAGAGGTGTTCGGCAGGCGACCATCCGGCGTATCCCGGTTGCCCTGATCGGAGTAACTCCCGTTGATACGATAATCGAATTGCCCGATGCTGCCCCAGGCGGCGGCAGATTCCTCCCAGCCCGCGGTCGCTGAGTTGTAGGTGGCCTTCACCACGCCGGCTAACGGTTTGTCGCCCCCTTTTTTCGTGATGAAGTTGACGACACCGCCAATCGCCTGTGAGCCATACAGAACCGAGTAGGGGCCTTTCACCACTTCAATACGCTCTAATGCGGATTCATCTATTAGCAGCCCCGCACCGTAGTTTTGACCTGCGCGCTGGTAGGTAACCTCCTGACCATCAATCAGGATCAGCACGCGTGAAGAAGCTTCGCCGCGGATGCGAATTTGTTTGCGGCCCGCCAGGGCGTTGTCCGTAACTTCAACGCCGGGAATGTCCTGCAGGTCGTCGGCAATAGAGGTGCTCGTGGATTTCTCCAGCGTCTCGCGATCGATAACCTGGACTGTCGCCGGGCTGCTCCAGAGGGTGCTTTCCGAACGATTCGCGGTAACCACCAGCGTCTCTTCAGTGCTCGCTTTCGTCTGTGCTGTCGTCAAAGAAGCGGCACTGGCTGTGCCTGCCATCAAAACTGAAATTGTGGAGAGCATAACGCGCCCCTGACAAGTCCTTCGCATCATAAACGTGAACCTTGATTTTAATGATAATTAATATCGTTCGCATTTATACAAAGGGCGTGCGGGGACGTCCAGACGTGAAGATGTAAAACGAATGCAACTTTGATTTGCGTCAATTCGTAACGGAAGGTAAGCAATTTTCTGTGAGCTACATCACGTTGGGAAAATACGGTGCGGCTAACAACCGCTTGAAACATGAGGGATATATTTTTTAAACATGCAGATTGTCTTCGTAAGAGGTTGGTTCTTACCGGGTTGGCCTTACAATAAGCAGAGGTGGGTCTGCGAGGTGACAGCCCTGTGGGGGGAAAAATGAATATCAGCGATGTGGCGAAAAAAACCGGCCTGACCAGTAAAGCGATTCGTTTTTACGAGGAGAAGGGCCTGGTCACACCGCCGCTGCGCAGCGATAACGGCTACCGCAGCTACTCACAAAAACATCTGGATGAGCTGACGCTGCTGCGTCAGGCCCGCCAGGTGGGATTCAATCTGGAAGAGTGCGGGGAACTGGTGAATCTGTTTAACGATCCGGCTCGCCACAGCGCGGATGTCAAAGCGCGTACCTTGCAGAAGGTGGCGGATATTGAGCAGCATATTAAGGAATTGCAGGGAATGCGTGAACAGCTACTGGCGCTGGCGGAGGCCTGTCCCGGCGATGACAGCGCCGACTGCCCGATTATCGATAATCTTTCCGGCTGCTGTCATCGTAAAAAAAGTTAGTGCAGGCGAACCTTCAGCGTAATCCCTTCCACGGCAATCACTTCCACGCGGGCGCCCGCGGGGAGATCGTCATCGGCGGTCACCGGCCATGAACTGTCGCCCACGCGCATATGCCCGCGTCCGTTGCTGAGTGCGGAGTCCAGGGTAAAGACTTTTCCGACAAGCTGCTGACCGCGCTGATTGAGCTGGCTGTCGGCCCGTGGCTGCTGTCTGACACGGCTTGCCAGCCAGCGCCACCAGAGCCATGCGGCGAGTAGCGTTAAGACGGCGAAAAGCGCGCCTTGCCACTCCCAGCCAAACGGCAGCAGCCAGACCAGCAGTCCGGTGACGATCGCCGCCACGCCGCTCCACAGCAGATAGCCATTCCCGCCGAGCATTTCCGCCGCCAGCAGCACGCCGCCGAGGCTTAACCAAAAAATATGCGGGTGAACGAGCAGGGCGTCGATCATCATTTTCTCCGTTCGCTGGCGCTGTCTTTCACCAGTTCAGCGATCCCGGCAATGGAGCCCATCAGGCTGCTGGCATCCAGTGGCATCATCACCACTTTGCTGTTGTTGGCCGAGCCAATCTGCTGCAGCGCGTCGGTGTATTTCTGTGCCACGAAGTAGTTCACCGCCTGAATATCCCCGGCGGCGATGGCTTCGGATACCATCTGCGTGGCGCGGGCTTCCGCCTCGGCGGAACGTTCACGGGCTTCAGCCTGCAGGAATGCGGACTGACGTTCGCCTTCCGCTTTCAGGATCTTCGACTGCTTCTCACCTTCGGCTTTGACGATCTGCGCCTGGCGGATCCCTTCGGCCTCCAGAATATAGGCACGCTTGGTTCGTTCAGCTTTCATCTGGGCGTTCATCGCATCAATCAGCTCGGCCGGTGGACGCACGTCGCGAATTTCGATACGGGTGATTTTAATCCCCCACGGATTCGTGGCTTCATCGACGATATGCAGCAGACGGGTGTTGATGTTGTCGCGCTGGGAGAGCATTTCATCGAGCTCCATCGAGCCAAGCACGGTACGGATATTGGTCATCGTCAGGTTGATGATCGCAAGCTCCAGGTTGCTCACTTCGTACGCCGCTTTGGGGGCATCAATCACCTGAATAAAGCAGACTGCGTCGATGGCTACATTGGCGTTATCTTTAGAGATGATTTCCTGAGAAGGGATATCCAGCACCTGCTCCATCATATTAATTTTGCGGCCGATGCGATCCATAAACGGCACCACCAGGCTCAGGCCGGGCTGCAAGGTTTTGGTATAACGACCAAAACGCTCAACGGTCCACTGATAGCCCTGAGGAACAATCTTGACGCCGGCGCCGACAATCACCAGCGCGACGAAGATCAGGACGGGAATAAAGACGAGCATGAAAAACCTCCTGTTTTTGCAAGGCGGCCGACTGCCTTCGTCAGCCCGATACCTGAAAGTATAACTTTTATCCTTCTCAGCGCGAAGGGCGCAGGCCTACAATACCGACGGAATAAGCGCGAAAAATGAGAAAAGAATGAAGGCATTATTACAGGTCAACCAACTGGGTTTTAAGCCCGACGGCATTCCGCTGTTAAATAACATCAATCTGGTATTACGCGAAGGGCAGTTCACTCTGATAACGGGCCCTTCCGGCAGTGGGAAAAGTACGCTGCTAAAAATTATCGCTTCGCTGCTGAGCCCGACGTCAGGATCCATCCTTTATTGCGGTGAGGATATTACGCGCCTCTCTCCTGAAACCTATCGCCAGCAGGTTTCGTACTGCGCGCAAACCCCTGCGCTGTTTGGCGATACGGTATACGACAATTTACTTTTTCCGTGGCAAATACGCGATCGGCGCCCACAGCCGGAAAAATTGCTGGCCGATCTGGCGCAATTTAATTTGCCGGAAGAGACGCTGAAAAAATCAATTAATGAACTGTCTGGCGGGGAAAAACAGCGTATTTCGCTGATTCGGAATCTGCAATTTTTACCCAGAGTATTATTGCTGGATGAAATAACCAGCGCACTGGATGAGAGTAATAAGCATAACGTGAACGAGATTATTCAGCGCTACGTGAAAGAGCAGGGCGTGGGCCTGCTGTGGGTCACCCATGACGCTGGTGAAATCGGTCATGCGGACGATGTGATTACCCTTAAACCGCATGCGGGTGGCATGGAGGAGCAGATTCATGACCGGGCATAACATTTCCAATGAATCGCTGGCGTTATCCATGGTGCTGGTGCTGGTGGCGATTATCGTCAGCTACCGGGAAAAGCTGACGCTGGAAAAAGACATTCTCTGGAGCATCTGCCGGGCGGTGGTGCAGCTGGTTGCGGTGGGGTACGTGCTGAAAACGATTTTCAGCGTTAACGATGCGATTCTCACCCTGCTGATGGTGCTGTTCATCTGCTTCAACGCCGCGTACAACGCGCAAAAGCGCAGTAAATACATCAGCCATGCGTTTGTCTCTTCTTTTATCGCCATTACCACCGGGGCCGGGCTGACCCTGGCCGTGCTGATTTTTTCCGGGGCGATTACCTTCACGCCGATGCAGGTGATCCCGATTTCCGGGATGATTGCGGGCAATGCGATGATTGCCGTAGGGCTGTGCTACAACAATCTTGGCCAGCGCTTTAGCAGCCAACAGCAGCAAATTCAGGAAAAATTGAGCCTCGGCGCTACGCCGAAAGTGGCTTCGCAGCATCTGATTCGCGAGAGCATTCGCGCGTCGCTGATCCCGACGGTGGATTCCGCTAAAACGGTGGGGCTGGTGAGCTTACCAGGGATGATGTCGGGGCTGATTTTTGCCGGAATAGACCCGGTGAAGGCGATTAAGTATCAGATAATGGTGACCTTTATGTTGCTCTCGACCGCAAGCCTGTCGACCATTATTGCCTGCTACCTGACCTACCGGAAATTCTACAACTCGCGCCATCAGCTGGTGGTGAAGCAGCTGAAAAAGCCGTAGTCGTTTGATGACCCCCGGCGGTTGATTGCCTGATGCGCTTCACTTATCAGGCCTACGGGGCACCAGGCAGATTTGGTTTTTGTAGGCCGGGTAAGGCGAAGACGCCACCCGGCAATGTGTCAGTTAATAAAGCAAAGAATAGAGCTGACGGCGGTATTTCGCCGCCAGCGCATCGCCGGTGCCCAGCGCCGCCAGAATTTCCTGCAGCATCTTGCGTGCCTGGCCATCTGCCGCGCCAAGATCCTTTTTAAGATGGCTGAACAGCAGCTCCAGCGCTTCTTCGTTACGCCCAACCTGATGCAGCTGGAGCGCCAGCTGAGAGGCCAGCGCCGCATCCTGCGGGTTGGCTTCCACCTGCAGCTGCAGCTGCTGGATTTCCGGCGTATCGGCGGCCTGTTTCAGCAGCTCAATCTGTGCGACCAGCCCCTGATAGCGGGTGTCCTGATCCTGCAGCGGCACGGTTTTCAGGGTGGCTTCGGCGTCTTCCGAGCGGTTCAGCGCAATCTGGGTTTCCGCGAGCAACAGGCCAATCTGGCTGTCCTGATTTGACATTTGCCAGGCCTCTTTCAGCAGCGGCAGCGCGTCGGCGTAATTGCCTTCCTGCATCAGGGCCATTGCCTGCTGGGCCTTAAGTTCTTCTTCACGCGGCAGCACTTTATCGAGCAGGTTACGGATAACCTCTTCCGGCTGCGGGCCCTGGAAACCGTCTACCGGCTGGCCGTTCTGGAACAGATAGACCGTTGGGATCGCGCGCAGGCCGAACTGGGAGGCAATCATCTGTTCGGCGTCGCAGTCGAGCTTCGCCAGAATAAACTGGCCCTGGTACTGATTCGCAAGACCTTCCAGCACGGGAGTTAACTGCTCGCAGTGCTGGCTGCGCGGCGACCAGAAGTAGAACAGGACGGGCACGGTCGCAGACTGCTCCAGCGTCTGGTGCAGGTTCGCTTCGGTAATGTTAACGATATATTGTGCAGACATGAGGCGTTCTCTTTAGTCGATTTCTCTGTTACATGGGGGCGAAGGCGAAACCTTCAACTCAGCCCCGCAGAATTTTGTCCATCATCCGGCCCGGCAGAAGGCGTTTAAGCACCATCACCGCGTGGGTCACCATCGTCACCGGATAGCGCATCTTCGGCTTCTCGCTGGTGAAAGCATGGCGCACTTTTTCAACCACTGCCTCCGGCCCAAGGGTAAAGCGTGCGGCAATACCTGGATTTTCGACGGGCTTATCGGCCTGAGTCTGGTTGACGTTTTCCGTGAAGCGGGTGCGGATGGGCCCCGGTTCAATCAGGCTCACCTTAATGCCGCTATGGCACAGCTCCATGCGCAGAGCATCTGACCAGGCTTCCAGCGCGTATTTGCTGGCGGCATAAGCGCCGCGGCCCGGGGTCGAAATCAGCCCCATTACCGAAGAGGTCATGACGATACGGCCTTCAGCATGCGGCACCATGGCGGGCAGCAGGCGCATGGTGAGCTGATGCGCACCAAAGAAGTTGGCGGAAAACTGCTGCTCAAGCTGCGGGCGGGTGATGGTGTTGAGCGGGCCATACAGGCCAAAACCGGCGTTATTGAAAATGCCGTACAGGCGATTACCGGTAAGCTGAATGATATCGTCGGCCGCACGGTCCACGCTTTCCGGCGAATCCAGATCGAGCAGAATGCCCGTGAACCCCATACCCGACATCCGCGCTACGTCTTCCGGCTTGCGGCAGGCGGCCAGCACCTGAAAGCCCTGACGCTTCAGTTCCTGCGCGCTTTCCAGCCCAATTCCGCTGGAACATCCTGTAATTAAGACCGTTTTTTGCATAACTTTACCTGAGGATAACGCCTGAGTTTCAGGAGTCGTGTTTAACTAAGGGAGCCAGGCGTGTCGCCATCCAGTCGGCGATGAACGGCTGAGCGTCACGATTGGGGTGAATACCGTCATCCTGCATCCATTGCGGCTTCAGATAGACCTCTTCCATGAAAAACGGCAGCAGAGGAATATCAAACTCTTTCGCAAGCTGCGGATAAATCGCGCTAAAGGCCTCATTATACCGACGTCCGTAGTTAGCAGGCAGGCGAATTTGCATCAGCAGCGGCTCGGCGTTGGCGGCCTTCACCTGGCTGATGACGGTGCGCAGCGTTTGTTCCGTTTGCTGCGGCTGGAATCCGCGCAGGCCGTCGTTGCCGCCGAGTTCGACCAGCACCCAGCGCGGCTGGTGCTGTTTCAGCAGCGCAGGTAAACGTGCCTGCCCCTGCTGAGAGGTGTCCCCGCTGATGCTGGCGTTGACAACTTCGGTCTTTGGCTGCCACTTTTCATTCAGGAGCGCGGGCCACGCGGCGTTCGCCGCCATGCGATACCCGGCGCTCAGACTGTCACCCAGGATTAACAGCGTGTCGGCAAACGCGGCGCGGCAGGTTAACAGCAACAATAACAGGAACGGCAGATGCCAGCGGAAAACATACTTGAAGTTCATCATCTTAAGAAATCCGTCGGTCAGGGGGAGCAGGAGCTTTCCATCCTTACCGGAGTTGAGCTGCTTGTCAAACGGGGGGAGACGCTCGCGCTGGTGGGGGAATCCGGCTCCGGGAAATCCACGCTGTTGGCGATCCTCGCCGGGCTCGACGACGGCAGCAGTGGCGAAGTTACGCTGGTCGGTCAGCCGCTGCACAGGATGGACGAAGAGGCCCGCGCCGCGCTGCGCGCCCGCCATGTCGGCTTTGTCTTTCAGTCCTTTATGCTTATCCCGACGCTCAATGCGCTGGAGAACGTCGAACTTCCGGCGCTATTGCGCGGAGAAAGCGACAGCCAGGGACGCGTTCACGCCAAAGCGCTGCTGGAACAGCTCGGGCTCGGCAAACGCCTGCATCATCTTCCGGCGCAGCTTTCCGGTGGGGAACAGCAGCGCGTGGCGCTGGCCCGCGCTTTCAACGGACGGCCTGATTTACTGTTTGCCGACGAACCGACGGGCAATCTCGACCGACAAACCGGCGATCGTATCGCTGAACTGCTGTTTTCCCTTAACCGCGAGCATGGCACCACGCTGATTCTGGTCACCCACGATCCGGAGTTGGCGGCACGTTGCGACAGAAGGCTGCGCCTGGTGAACGGACAGCTGCGGGAGGAGTCATGATTGCCCGCTGGTTCTGGCGCGAGTGGCGCTCGCCTTCGCTGCTGATTGTCTGGCTGGCGCTGAGCCTGGCGGTTGCCTGCGTGCTGGCGCTCGGCAACATCAGCGACCGCATGGACAAAGGGCTCAGCCAGCAGAGCCGCGAGTTTATGGCCGGAGACAGAACGCTGCGTACTGCTCGTGCCGTGCCGCCAGAGTGGCTGGCGAAAGCGCGAGAAGAGGGGCTGAAAGTCGGGGAGCAACTGAGTTTCGCCACCATGACTTATGCGGGCAACACGCCGCAGCTGGCAGACGTGAAAGCGGTAGAGGATGTTTACCCGATGTATGGCGAACTGGAAACCGATCCGCCAGGCCTGAAGCCGCAGCCCGGAACGGTGCTGCTTGCCCCACGTCTGATGGCGCTCCTGAACCTCAAACCGGGCGACACCATCGACGTGGGCGATGCCACGTTGCGGATAGCCGGTGCTGTTGTCCAGGAGCCTGACTCTGGCTTCAATCCTTTCCAGATGGCACCGCGCCTGATGATGAATATGGCCGACGTCGCGAAGACCGGCGCCGTTCAGCCCGGCAGCCGCGTCGGCTGGCGCTACAAGTTTGGCGGAACGCCGCAGCAAATCAGTGCTTACGAAAAATGGCTGCTGCCGCAGCTCAAACCCGATCAGCGCTGGATTGGGCTCGATCAGGATGAAGGTGCACTCGGTAAATCGCTCGAACGCTCCCAGCAGTTCCTTCTGCTCTCCGCTCTGCTGACGCTGCTGCTGGCGGTCGCCGCCGTGGCGGTGGCGATGGGGCATTACTGCCGCAGTCGCTACGATTTAGTGGCGGTGCTGAAAACGCTCGGTGCCGGACGCGCGCAGCTGCGCAAGCTGATCCTCGGGCAGTGGGCGATGCTGTTGCTGCTGTCGCTGGTTACCGGCGGGGCGATGGGGCGGGTGTTTGAAAACATCCTGATGGTGTTGCTCAAACCCGTGCTGCCCGCGGCGCTGCCGCCGGCCAGCCTGTGGCCCTGGCTGTGGGCAACCGGTGCGATGGTGGTGATTTCGGCGCTGGTGGGGATGCGACCATGGCGTTTGCTACTGGCGACCCAGCCGCTGCGCGTGCTGAGGCGTGATGCGGTGGCGAACGTCTGGCCGCTGAAAATCTATATTCCGCTGATGACGATTGTTGTCGTTCTCCTGCTGGCCGCGCTGATGGGGGGCTCGATGCTGCTGTGGTCGGTGCTGGCAGGCGCGGTGGTGCTGGCCATACTGTGTGGCCTGGTAGGCTGGCTGTTGCTGAAGATGCTCCGGCGCGTCACGCTGAAGTCGCTGGCGCTGCGCCTTGCGGTGAGTCGCCTGCTGCGCCAGCCGTGGTCCACGCTCAGCCAGCTGGCGGCGTTTTCCCTCTCCTTTATGCTGCTGGCGCTGCTGCTGGTGCTGCGCGGCGATCTGCTGGACCGCTGGCAGCAGCAGCTTCCGCCGGAGAGCCCCAATTATTTTCTGATCAATATTGCTCCGGAGCAGGTGGGGTCGGTAAAAGCGTTTCTGGCCGACCACCAGGTGATTCCGTCCGCGTTTTATCCTATCGTCCGGGCACGCCTGACGGCGATTAACGGTCAGTCGACGGACGGCAACAAAGATGAAGCGCTCAACCGTGAACTGAACCTGACCTGGCAGAGCCAGGTGCTGGATCACAATACCGTCACTGCGGGGAGCTGGCCGCCGAAAGCGGGTGAGGTGTCGATTGAAGAAGGGCTGGCGAAGCGTCTGAACGTGGGTATTGGCGATAAGGTGACCTTCACCGGCGATACTCAGGCATTCAGCGCCAGGGTGAGCAGCCTGCGCAAGGTGGACTGGGAAAGCCTGCGGCCTAATTTCTTCTTTATCTTCCCGAACGGTGCGCTCGACGGTCAGCCGCAAAGCTGGCTGACCAGCTTCCGCTGGGATAGCGGTAATGCGCTGTTAACGCAGCTTAACCGCGAATTCCCGACCGTCAGCCTGCTGGATATCGGCGCGATTCTGAAACAGGTTGGACAGGTACTTGAGCAGGTCAGTCGGGCGCTGGAGGTGATGGTGGTGCTGGTGACGCTGTGCGGCGTACTGTTGCTGCTGGCGCAGGTGCAGGTTGGGATGCGCCAGCGTCATCAGGAACTGGTGGTATGGCGCACGCTCGGTGCCGGGAAGTCACTGCTGCGTACCACGCTGTGGGCGGAGTTTGCGCTGCTTGGGCTGGTGTCTGGTCTGGTGGCCGCAATCGGCGCAGAGACGGCACTCGCCGTGCTGCAAACTAAAGTGTTTGATTTTCCGTGGGAGCCTGACTGGCGTCTGTGGATTACGCTGCCGCTGTGCGGGGGAATATTGCTCTCGCTGTGCGGCGGCTGGTTGGGATTACGTCTGCTGAAAGGCAAAGCGTTATTCCGCCAGTTCAGTAGTTGATTTATTACCGTTATTAATTAAAGCCGGCCATTGTGCCGGTTTTTTATTTTAAGCGCACGAAAGGATAAATTAATTCTGTTAACCGCACTTTTTATTAAAAAACCATGCATACGAAAAGGACAATAAAAGTTAATATCCGATAAGTAAATGCGAGTCTTTTTATTTACCGGACCAAAAATTATCAGGGATATAACATGAAAATAACAAAAAATGCGCTGGCTCTCGCCGTCGGTGCCGCAGTGGCGTTAACGTCTATGGCCGCTCAGGCGGAAATCACGCTGCTCAAACAGGACCCGCAGGCGGGCAATCCACTGAGCCGTCTGAATTTCACCGTTGGGGGCAGTATTCGTCCTCAGTTTAATATGATGACCGGCGACGGTGATAAAGGTTCATATAAGCGTAATGGCTTCGATGGTGGCACCCGTTTCCGCTTTGCTGCCGATTATTATCTGTTCGATGATATTAGCTGGATCAGCTATTACGAACTTGGCGTGAATATTCCGGCGTTGTTTGACTGGGATAGCCATTATGCAGATGGGGCTAATAATACCCAGCGTCGTATGCTGTATACCGGCCTGAAAAGTAATACCTGGGGTACGTTAACCTTCGGTCAGCAAAACAGCGTGTATTACGATGTGGTCGGTGTGAAAACCGATATCTGGGATTACGACATGATTGGCCAGGCACCGGGCAACGGCATTGACGGTGACTACGATGGCTCCTATCGTTCCCGCAAAATGCTGAAATACAAGAAAACCGTGGGTGACGTTGACCTGTACGCTTCTTACCTGTTCAACGACAGTGAATATCTGCCGGGCAACGGTCTGCGCTACAAGCGTAAAGGCGGCGGTTCTCTGGGCGTGGATTACCACATCACTGACGATCTGACCTGGGGTTCCGCGTGGAACTACACCCGCGCCGATATGCGTAACCCGGACAACAACGACAGTAAAACCTACGATCAGAATATCCTCGGCACGGCGCTGAGCTATACCCCGGATAACTGGACGTTCTCCTTCGGCGGCGGCTGGTATCAGAACTACCTGACCACCAAAAAAGTCTCCGTTAATGACTACTTTGCGGGCGATGCGTGGGGTATTGAGTACTTCGCGGGCTACCAATTCCCAATTGGTCAGTACGGACTCAAATCCGTGCAGCCATACTTCATGGGTGACCGTCTGGAATATGTTAACGGACGGAACTACCAGCGCATCGACAACGGTGTGGGTATCAGCTTCAAGCTCGACTATGGCTTCCAGGTGGACTACGAACACGTCTTCACTTCAAGCACCGACGATCTTGGCGACATGAATCTGGTGCGTCTGCGCTACGATTTCTGATTTGGAACAATGCCCGGTGGCGGCTTTGTCTGATCGGGCCTACAGCTGATTTGTAGGCCCGCGCAAACGAAGTGCCGCCGGGCTTCAGAAGTCCCCAGATCAGGTAAGCGCAGCGCCACCTGACAATCAGGCAACCGGGCAATCAATCAGGCTCTGAGCCACCCGGCCACTTCCTCATAATTCCCCTTAAATACAATCTTCTCCGCCTTCTTCTCAAGCTGATAGCGATACATCGGATCGTAATATTCGGCCAGCAGAGGTTTGAGCCAGCTAAAGTGTGCTTCTGTGGAACCATCACGCTGTTGTTCAACTAAAGCGGAATCCAGTTTTTCCTTCAGCTGAGCAAAGCGCTGGAGACCCAGGCGACGGCGAATGGCGAACAGGCCGTGGTGCAGATAGTCGCTGTACTCCTGCCAGCCTTTCTCTTCGCCACTGGCCTGCAGAAAATCGCGATGCATGCGGGTGAAATACTCCTCGCGCAGGCGTTCAAGGCGAATCTCAAACGGGTCGTCCACCACCGCAATCGAAGCCTTCGCCATGCTGTTTCGCAGGCATTCCGGCAAGTGGTTGGCACCGATCATATGACCTTCATCCTCCAGCACCCAGCGCGGCGCATCGCGTTGCAGCATCTCGACGGCCAGCGCATTTTCAAAGCTGGCCTGTGAAAGCTGCGGCACCAGCGTACGGCCAAACGACGAACCGCGGTGATGGGCAAGGCCTTCCAGATCGATACCCGCCGCATGTGCCCGTATAAGGTCGGTTTTACCGTTCCCCGTACAGCCGCCAACCAGCACCATCGGGCGCTGAACGATTTCCGCTGTTGCGGCGATGGCCGCCTGGCGCAGCGACTTATAGCCGCCGACGATCAGCGGCACGTCGATACCTGCTTCGCGCAGCCACGCTTGCGTAATATGCGAGCGCTGACCGCCGCGGGCGCAGCAGAGATAAGCTTCAGGATGTTGGTGAAACGCCTCCACCCAGCGCCCGATGCGCTGTTGGCGCTTCTCCCCCTTCACCAGAGAGTGACCGAGCTTGAGTGCAGCCTCGGCACCGTGACGCTTATAGCAGGTGCCGACTGCGGCGCGCTCTTCGTCGTTCATCAGCGGCAGGTTGATGGCTGCTGGCAGCGCACCCTGCTGAAATTCGACGGGGGCACGCACGTCGATGATGGGCGTTCCGGTACGCAAAATGGCGCGGAAATCCGTCCCATTAGTCATGGCAAAATCCTTAATGAAAAAGCATAGGGGGATTTTACGCGCGGAAGAGGAGGCCGGGGAAGGCGAAGATCAATCCCCGGCCAGAAAGGTTAAGCAAGTTTTGACTGCGCCCAGGTGATGCCGCTGGCGTATTCAGGCGGCAGCAGAGGAACAAGCGCTTCAAGCGTTGCACTCAGGCGGCCAGTGTCGCTGTCGTTGAGGTTCAGATGGCCGACCTTACGGCCTTCGCGCACCTCTTTGTCGTACCAGTGCAGGTGCACCAGCGGCAGCTTCAGCCAGTCATAGTTCAGGTCGGTACCAATCAGGTTGACCATCACAGAAGGGCTGTTCACCACCGGCGGCGGCAACGGCAGGCCGATTATGCCGCGCAGGTGCAGCTCGAACTGGCTGATTGATGCGCCATTTTGCGTCCAGTGCCCGCTGTTGTGCACGCGTGGGGCAAGCTCGTTAATCAGCAGGCCTGCCGGAGTGATGAAGCACTCCATCGCCATCACGCCAACATAGTTCAGCTCGTTCATGATTGCCGCCAGCATGGTTTCCGCCTGCGACTGCTGCTGAACATTCGCCTGAGGGAACGCTACGCTGACGCGCAGAATGCCGTTCTGGTGCAGGTTATGCGTCAAGGGATAAAACACCGTGCTGCCGTCGTGCGCACGAGCGCCAACCAGCGAAACTTCACCGCTGAAGTTGATGCCCTGTTCGACGATGCATTCGCCGTAGCACTCATCCGGCAGCTGATCCGTATCCCCGGCGCGCAGACGCCATTGCCCGCGGCCATCGTAACCGCCGGTGCGGCACTTAACGATAGCCAGTTCGCCCAGGCGATCGAACACGCCAGGCCATTCGGCTTTTTCTGCCAGCAATTGCCACGGGGCGGTCGCCAGCCCGAGTTTGTCAAACAGCTGCTTTTGCGTCAGGCGGTCGGCGATGACGGGAAAAACGTCGCGGTTCACAAACGCTTTATGCAGCGCCAGTTCACGGGTTAATGCGGTTTCCGGCCAGCGTTCGATTTCTGCGGTGATGACGCTTTGCTGAAAGGGAACCGCCTCCGGATCGGCTTCTAAGCCAACCGGCCACACGCTGATGCCCAGAGGTTCACCGGCCTGGCGCAGCATGCGGCCCAGCTGACCGTTGCCAAGAACGCAGACCTGCTTCATGCCGCACCCCTTGGGTCCGGGTTATCCAGCACTTCGTCGGTCTGCGCTTTGCGCCAGTTCGCCAGGCGCTGATGCAGTTCAGCGTCGTGGGTCGCCAGAATCTGCGCGGCCAGCAGAGCGGCGTTGGCTGCGCCTGCTTTACCGATTGCCAGCGTACCAACGGGAATGCCGCGCGGCATCTGAACGATGGAGTAGAGGCTGTCGACGCCGCTCAGGGCGGCGCTTTGCACAGGAACGCCCAGAACGGGCACCAGCGTTTTTGCGGCGATCATGCCCGGCAGATGCGCGGCACCGCCAGCACCGGCGATAATGACCTGGTAACCTTTCTCTTCTGCCGTTTCGGCAAAGCTAAAGAGTTTGTCCGGCGTGCGGTGTGCAGAAACCACTTCCACGTGGTGCGGTACGTTCAGGGTATCGAGGATTTCAGCGGCAAACTGCATGGTCGCCCAGTCGCTTTTGGACCCCATTACGATGGCGATACGCGCCGGATTGTTGCGGGAAGACATGCGTCTTAAAACTCCTGTGGGTGTGGATCACACGGCATTGAAGGCCACAGAGAATAGCACGGAAAACCGGCAAGGAAAACGGTTGCGCGGATAAAGTCGGGGGGAGATATATGCCAGAGAAAAGCGGTAATTTGCCCCCGACTTTTACTCGCGGGGGCAAAAGACTACTTCTGAATCAGATAGCGAATGGTCGGGCCATCCTGTTGAATATCCAGGACGGTATAGCCGTGATTGGCGGCGTCGAGAGGAATGTTATTGATGGATTGCGGACAGTCGCTGACCACCTCCAGGATCTCACCCTTCTTCAATGACGGCATCGCTTCCAGCGTGGCCACGGCAGGATACGGACAAGGTTCACCGACCATATCCAGACGGTAATCAGGAACGAGCGTTTTCATACGGCCTCCTGCTCATTGCGGGGGAGTGAAGTGCGACGGCGGAAGAAGCGTTTTTCCCAGACGATCACCAGCAGCAGCGCCAGTGCCAGCAGGCAGTAGGTTACCAGCAGTCCGCCGTAAGGACCGAAGGTGTCCAGCAGATTGACTTTATCCCAGTGGGTGGCAAGTGGGGAGAGATCGTCCCAGTAATAGGCCAGCAGGGTGGAGCCAATCACGTTGCCCAGGCCCACCCACCAGTAGTGAACCTGCCCTTCAACCGCCCGGTACATCCATCCCGTTTCGCAGCCGCCCGCGAGAACAATACCAAAGCCGAACAGCAGTCCGCCCAGCACGGCATTCGGGCCCGCCCACATGATTTTCGGCTCCATGCCCAGCTGCACATAGCTAAAGATGCCAATGGCGCTGGCGGCCATGCCAAAAATAATCGCTTTCGCCATCGTGGTTCGTCCCGTGATCCACATATCACGGAACGCGGACGTAAAGCAGATCTGCGCACGTTCGATAAGCACCCCAAAGCCGATGCCGAACAGCATGGCGATGCCGAGTTTAGGATGACTGGATGCGGTCAGCAGCGCCCAGCCGATCATGCCGAAAAAGAAAATCACGCCAAGTCGAAAACGACGGCGGGCCTGATTCGGTTTTTGGGTTAACGGCGAAGCGGCAGAGACTTTTTGCATCTTCACCGGGATACGAAATATCGGCAGCAGGGTGAAACGGGCGCCAAACCAGGAGCCTATGGCTGTGGCGATGGCAAAGAACCAGGCGTGGAGGGAAAACTGCGGAATGCCGGTAAAAAAGGCCGCCAGGTTACAGCCCATGGCCATGCGTGCGCCAAAACCGGCAATACTGCCGCCGACGATGGCCTGAAAAATTCGAATGCGGCTGCGGGGAAAACGTAGCTTCACGTTATTGGCCCACAGCGCAGCGGCAAAGCATCCGCCGAACATGCCGAGGATCATCATGCCGTCGATACGCTCCAGCGGCGTACCCTCAAGATGGATGAGCTTATAGTAGCTCCATGTTTCTGCGTGAACGCCTGCGAGCTGCAGCAGCTGTCCGCCCCAACGGGTGAACTCACCCGTCACGGCCCAGAAGGTGCCCGTGAGACCAAAGTAGTAGGTGGAAAGAATGCCTGCGGCGATAACGGTGGGAACCGGTGACCAGAATTTGACCAGCCAGGTTTGTTTAAAGTGTTGCCATGTCATAGTAAATGCCTCTGAACTCAGAAGGGTCATTTCCCGCTAGCGGGTAAAAAGAGACGAGAGGATACGTGACTTGCGGGAAGAAAAACCTCGAAGAGATCAACACAATTCGCCATGGCGATGCGCTGCAATAATCAGGCGAAGACAGAGCTGATGTTTGTACTGCTGTAAATTTGCCGCACCGTGAGGGGAAATGCGGTAAAATTGTTGCCTGACTGTGAAAACTGCTGCGATATGCGCGCAGCACAGCATGAACATGAGGAGAACCTATGCTGCAAATACTTCGCACCCCGGACGGGAAAAAGTTTCTCACGGCCGTCGCCATCGTTTTTATCGTTGCCGTGACGGTGATATCGAAGGTGACGTTCCAGGGCGTTGAGGATCAGTACAATCTGCCGATGGATCAGTGGAGCGTATCGATGTACTTCATGCAGGGCGCATGGGCGGCCATCTACAGCATTATGTTCACCATTATCGGTTCACTGCCGTTTGGTTTCTATTTCCTTGGGCCGAAAGACGATCGCGGCTGATCTTGCGGGCGTCAGGGAAGGGGCTCCTGCCGCTTAAGTGACTGAAGATAGCTACACAGCATGTCTGCCAGCGCTGACGCCCGCTGCTCAATCTCTTCTTCCGTACGCGGGCGCTGAGAAAACGCGTGCCCGACGGCGCTGAGCGTTACCATCAGCAATTCTGCCGCCTGCACCCGATCTGCCTCCGGCGTGAGCGGTAAAAAGGCGGTCACAAAATCCTGAAAAAAGCTTTCGTTACCCGCTTTCGCCTCCTGGGCTTCGGGCGCATCGCGATAGAGCGGTGCCGCGTCGTTCAGGGCCACTCGCATTCCCGCCTCTTCGCACTCAGAGCGCACAAAGATATGCACCAGCCGACTTAGCCTCTCCAGAGGCGGCAGTCGCTCATCCTGAAGCGTCTTCTTAAGCAGCGCTGAATTTTGCTGCCATTCATCCTGCTGAAGGCGAAATAAAATTGCCGCCTTATTCGGAAAATATTGGTACAGCGAACCAATGCTGATCCCGGCCCGTTCGGCGACTCGCGCGGTAGTAAAGCGGGCGGCGCCTTCCTGCGCTAAAACCTGAGTGGCCGCCTGCAAAATGGCAGTTACGACGCTGGCAGAGCGTATCTGTTTTGGCTCTTTTCTTGTGGAAATACGCGGAGTTAGCCTGTCATTCTGCGGCATCACTGGACCTCTCTGGAATGCGAATAGCCTAAAAGTTTACCTCCCCTCATTATAGTAATGCGATTAATTATTCACATTTATGAGGACAAAGAGATGAATAATACCTTAACGACCGCGCCGCTGGCTCCGCTGCTGACACGCCTTTTTGCGCAGGCGGATGAAGCCAACCTGGCGGAGAACGTGGAGTGGTCTGACGAAGAAGTCACACGCCTGATGCACAGTAAAACGGAATATGCGGCCTTTTACGGCCAGCTGAAAACGCTGTGGCTGCCGGTATCACGGGAAACGGGGAAGCTGCTGTATATGCTGGCCCGAAGCTGTCAGGCGCGCCAGATTGTTGAGTTTGGCACTTCGTTTGGGATCTCAACCCTGCATCTGGCGGCGGCGCTGCGCGACAACGGCGGCGGGCAGCTGATCAGCAGCGAGTTCGAACCTTCTAAAGTGCTGCGCGCTCGCGAGCATATTGCCGAAGCAGGGCTGAGTGATTTGGTGGACATTCGTGAAGGGGATGCGCTACAGACGCTGTCTCGCGATCTGCCTGCACAAATCGATCTGCTGCTGCTGGACGGTGCGAAAGCGCTCTACCCGGAGATTCTGGCCCGTGTGGAATCCCGCTTACGTCCGGGCGCTTTACTGATCGCAGACGATGCCGATCATAGTCCGGAGTACGTTGCGTGGGTCCGCAATCCGGCCAATGGCTATCTGTCGATGCCTTTTAATGACGATGTGGAAATCTCGGTGCGTCTGGGGTAATTCAGAACGGGAAGGCGATGAGTTCGACGTTATCTTCGGTCACTTTGACCATCGATCCTTCCGTGTGCCATGCCCCAAGCACCACGCGAAACGCGGGCTGACCGTTGGCATTCAGTTCGTGTACCGCCGGGCGATGGGTGTGCCCGTGGATGAGCCATTGCACCTGATGTTTTTCCATCACCTCAACAACCGCCTGCGGGTTAACGTCCATGATGGTCATGGCCTTATGGCTGTTGGCGGCTTTGCTGCCGTCGCGCATTTTGGCAGCGATGCGGCGGCGAATAAACAAGGGCAGGGCGAGGAACAGCTTCTGCAGCCAGGACTGGTGTACTTTGGCGCGGAACGCCTGGTAACCAGCGTCGTCAGTACATAGCGTATCGCCGTGGAGAATTAAAACCGGACGACCGTAAAGGCTGAGACGTTGTTCTTCCGGCAGCAGAATCATGCCGCTTTCGCGGGCGAACTGCCTGCCGAGCAGGAAATCACGGTTGCCGTGAATGAAGTAGCAGGGTACGCCAGAATCCACCAGCGTTTTGATTTCACGAGCTATTTCACGATGAAGCGGTTCGGGATCGTCATCGCCAATCCAGGCTTCGAACAGATCGCCAAGAATGTACAGCGCATCGGCGCTGCGTGCTTCACCGCGTAAAAAACGCAGAAAACCGGCGGTAATCGCCGGTTCTTCTGTATGCAGGTGCAAATCTGCAATAAAAAGCGTCGCCACGAATTACTCGCTGACGGTCACGCTTGTGATGATAACGTCTTCTTTAGGCACGTCCTGGTGCATGCCGCTGCGGCCTGTTGCCACGGCTTTGATCTTATCAACCACGTCCATGCCTTCAACCACTTCTGCAAACACACAGTAGCCCCAGCCCTGCATGCTTTCGCCGGAGAAGTTCAGGAAGTCGTTGTCAGCCACGTTGATGAAGAACTGTGCGGTGGCAGAGTGTGGCGCCTGAGTACGGGCCATTGCCAGCGTACCACGGGTGTTTTTCAGGCCGTTGTTGGCTTCGTTTTTGATCTGATCTTTGGTGGCTTTCTGATTCATGCCTGGCTCGAAGCCGCCGCCCTGGATCATAAAACCGTTGATTACACGGTGGAAAATGGTGTTGTTGTAAAAACCTTCGCGGCAGTAGTCCAGGAAGTTTTTAACTGTTTCAGGCGCTTTATCATCAAAAGTTTTGATAACGATATCGCCGTGATTAGTGTGGAAAGTAACCATTTTTGCATCCTGTTCCGATATAGTGGTGCGAATACCCGCTGACGGGTCACGTATAGGCGGTTGTTATAGCATAACCGCCGGGTTCGATCACCTTGCAATGCGTGCTGCTTCCGGATTGAATTACGGGTAGAATACGCCGTTTACGATCACACACGTCCACATGGAATCTTCAATGTTAAAAATCTTTAATACACTGACGCGCCAAAAAGAGGAATTCAAACCTATTCATGCCGGAAAAGTGGGCATGTACGTGTGTGGTATCACCGTTTACGATCTCTGTCATATCGGCCACGGCCGGACTTTTGTTGCCTTCGACGTGGTTTCACGCTATCTGCGGTTCCTCGGCTACGATCTGAAGTACGTGCGCAACATTACCGATATTGACGACAAAATCATCAAACGCGCTAATGAAAACGGCGAAGATTTTGTGGCGCTGGTCGACCGCATGATCGTCGAAATGCACAAAGATTTTGATGCGCTGAATATCCTGCGCCCGGACAGCGAGCCGCGCGCGACGCACCACATTCATGAGATCGTTGAGATCACCGAAAAGCTGATCGCCCGCGGTCACGCCTACGTCGCGGAAAATGGCGACGTGATGTTCTCCGTGCCAAGCGATCCCAACTACGGCCTGTTGTCGCGCCAGGATCTGGAGAATCTCCAGGCGGGCGCGCGCGTTGACGTGGTCGACGTAAAACGCAACCCGATGGACTTCGTGCTGTGGAAAATGTCGAAAGCGGACGAGCCGAGCTGGCCTTCTCCGTGGGGCGAAGGGCGTCCGGGCTGGCATATCGAATGTTCGGCGATGAACTGCAAACAGCTGGGGTCACATTTCGACATTCACGGCGGCGGTTCAGACCTGATGTTCCCGCACCACGAAAACGAAATTGCGCAGTCCACCTGTGCGCACGATGGCGAATACGTGAATACCTGGATGCACTCCGGAATGGTGATGGTCGATCGCGAGAAGATGTCTAAATCGCTCGGCAACTTCTTCACCGTGCGTGACGTGCTGAAGTATTACGACGCGGAAACCGTGCGTTACTTCCTGATGTCCGGCCATTACCGCAGCCAGCTGAACTACAGCGAAGAGAACCTGAAGCAGGCGCGCTCGGCGCTGGAGCGTCTGTATACCGCGCTTCGCGGGACGGATCCTTCCGTTGAAGCCGCAGGGGGTGAAGCGTTCGAAGCCCGTTTCCGCGAGGCAATGGATGACGACTTCAACACGCCGGAAGCTTACTCCGTGCTGTTTGATATGGCGCGTGAAGTGAACCGTCTGAAAGGCGAAGAGATGGCTGCGGCTAACGCCATGGCCTCCCATCTGCGTAAGCTCTCTGCCGTACTGGGCCTGCTGGCACAGGATCCGGAGCTCTTCCTGCAGGGCGGTGCGCAGGCTGACGATGGCGAAGTGGCGGAAATCGAAGCGTTGATTAAGCAGCGTCTGGAAGCGCGCCAGTCGAAGGACTGGGCCGCTGCGGATGCCGCGCGTGACCGTCTGAACGAGATGGGCATCGTGTTGGAAGATGGTGCCCAGGGCACTACCTGGCGCCGTAAGTAAGTCTGTCATGCCTGGTGGCACTTATGCTAACCGGGCTGGAAGAGAAAGCAGGCCGGGTGAGGCGTAGCCGCCACCCGGCCTTTTTTATCTCCGTCTCCGCCACAATAATCCTGGTAACTACATCCACTGCGGAGAATCTCTCATCCGATATTTCTCTGTGCTTTGCGCCGGTGCGGCACGATATCGCTGTTATCCGTTTCAGGCGATCGTGAGCGGGGGATTATTAAGGTCCGGGATTTTTCTTATTTTCCACAGGGCTTCACTTCATGTATTCATGGAGCTTATTGGATGCTTGCCCCTTTATTATCGATGTAATTGTAATGCACTGATTTATCATAATTATGTTGTTGCCGTGAGGCTTTAATCATTCATGGGATCTATTCTTTGTGCTGGGCTTTGAATCTGAAGGTATTGTTAAAATTAAGCATTTTATGAAATGATAATTAAGTCTGTTTTATCGTTGATATCTCTCACCTTAAATGCTGCCAGTCATCATGCGCCATCATGATGCCACAAGGATTGTATTATTATGTATTTAGTCAATAGCGTCAGTATTAGCAAATGGTCAATGCGGGCCATTTTATTATTGTTTGTTGCAGGAATGATTAGCGGTTGCCAAAAAAATATACAACCAAATTCTGATTCTGAATCGCTAGTCACTGTCACTCCCGTTATTCCCCCCGTTCCGAGGACATACCCTTCGTCGACAAATATAACAGAAGATCAGAGTGACAATACGAGCAGGGCTAATGCTGCGAAGGGCGGCGTAGTCTCCAACTGTGAACGCGAACTGCTTGCCCTCTCTAAAGTGAACAAGAACGTCTACGTGCAGAAGAAAGCGGCTTTTGATGAACTGTTAAGAAATGCTGCTGTTTATACTGAAGTACGTGAAGATATTGGCGCTGAGACGCGGGGAACGATGGATGCGCTTTATAAATATAAAACGCAGAAGCTCTGTAATGATATAGCACAATCCGTTCGTGAATCGCTGATCGCCAAGGGAGAGAACTTCAGATGATATTTAACAGGAAGCGCATTTTTTTTTTACACTGTCGATAGTCACCGCCAGTATTCTGGCGGCTAGTGTTAATGCCAGTGATAATAATGCGACAGTCGATTCACTGAATGTGATTACTGCCCAATCCAGTGATATCCCGGAATTATTAATGGAGAGAACGATCTCTCTTCCACCTGCCGTTACTGAAAAGAAAACCAAAAAGCCCGTCAAAAAAGCGAACGTTGAGGAGTCCACCCCGGCTCAGGTGAACGCCCATTCACAAGACTATGTTGCGTTGCAGAAAAAACTTGTTGAGTCGCAAAAAAAGATCGAGCAGCTGGAAACCCAGCGGCAAAGCGTACAGCAGCAGCTTGATGAAAAAAGTCAGCAGCTTGCGGCACTCATTAAGGCGCAATCGAGTGGGAAAGCTTCAGACGATGCACAGAAGGTACAGCTGGGTGACCTGCAAACGCAAAATGCGGCGCTGAAAAAGCAGATTACAGCACTAACTGCCGCCCAAATCAGCAACTCGCTGGAGCTTGCCGCAGTCAAAACGCGCGACAGCGAGGCTGTTTCACAACTGAAAAAGCAGTTGGTGGAGAGCCAAAACAGGGCCACTGCGCAGGACAAGCAGATTGCTGAGCTGACGGCGAAACAATCCGCGAATGAGAAAGCGCTGGCGCTGGCTAACAGTGGCGAAAGTAAAGCGCTGACCGCCTTAAAACAGTCGTTAAGCCAAAGTCAACGTGAAGCCGAAGCGCTGAAGAAGTCACTTTCAGCGGCAAATGCGAAACAGCGTGAGAATGAAAAAACGTTGGCGATGAGCCAGGAAACAGCCTCGGGGTTGATGCAGCAGGTCAGTGACTTAACGGCGGCTCAGGAAGCAAATGCCAGGAGCCTCGCGGAAGAAAAAACCGGTAGCAACAAGGTGGTTGCCGATCTGAAGCAGTCCCTGGATCTCAGCCAGAAAGAAGCCGCCGCACTGAAAAAATCGCTGTCTGACCGCCAGAACAGCGTGGATGCCCTGACGAAGAAGGTCGCGGATCTGAACGCGACCCAGGAAGTAAACGCTAAAGCGCTGGCCGCGGCGAAAGCCGGAGACAGCAAAGCGGTTGCCGACCTGAAGCAGTCTCTGGACCTCAGCCAGAAAGAAGCCGCCGCACTGAAAAAATCGCTGTCTGACCGCCAGAACA
>NZ_DALZVG010000001.1:128772-174228 GCF_032012665.1 Scandinavium sp. | reverse complement strand
GCGTGGATGCCCTGACGAAGAAGGTCGCGGATCTGAACGCGATCCAGGAAGTAAACGCTAAAGCGCTGGCCGCTGCGAAAGCCGGAGACAGCAAAGCGGTTGCCGATCTGAAGCAGTCGCTTAGCGCGAGCCAAAGTGAAGTGGCCGGGCTGAAAAAGAACGTCAGTGAAAGCCAAATTTCAACAGAGGATCTGAAAAAACAGATAGCCCAGCTGACGGCTAACCTGTCCGAAGGCGCGAAGTCGCTGACGCAGGTTAAGCAGCAGCTGAGTGAGAGCCAGGCTCAGACTGCGGCGCTGACGAAGCAGCTGGCAACGGTGAATCAGTCTCAGGATCAAAACGCGAAGTCCGCGGTGCAGATGAAAGCGTCTTTAAAAGAAAGCCAGGATCTGGCGAAGGATCTGCTGGCGAAGAATGCGGATTTGATCGCCGAGGACAAGCGTAAAGCGGAGCAAATCGCATCGGTGCAGCAGTCGTTAGTGGAAAGCCAGAAGCAGCGTGAGGCAGCGGAGAAAAACTGGCAGGACGCCAGCGGGAAACTGAAAGAGCAGGAAAAACAGCTGGCCGCTCTTCGCAACCAGAAGCCAACTGCCGTCGACACGCCGGAGCCCAAATCGCAAAACGAAGTGCGTTCCTACGCGCTCGGCACGCTGTGGGGGCAGGAAGTGAACGGTGCGATGAAGAAGGTGAAATCCGATGGTATTCCCCTGGAGCTCTCGCAGGTTATTAATGGGGTCAGCGATTCGCTTAAGGGCCAGTACCGGGTCCCTGAGCAAAAAATCATGGATCAGCTGGAGGCGATGAACAAGCAGGTATTGGCTAAGAATCAGCCGGCTGAAAGCAGCAGAGGTCCTGATAAATTCCTTCAGTCTTTCAGCCAGAAGCCGGGGACCAAACGCGCTGAAATGGGCTATTACTACCGGATGCTGAACAGGGGAGAAGGGAAAATTACCGACGGTGACGTGGTGGCGATTTCCGTTAAGGAGAGCCTGGCAAACGGCAAAGTGATTAAGGATATGACGAAGACGGGCAAGGTGCTCGCGCTGCCGCTGGCAAACTTCCCGCCGCTGTTCTCATCGGCTATTCGCCAGATGAATAATAAAGGCAAGCTGAGGATGGCGGTACCGCCAGAGCTGGCGTACGGCGTGCAGGGTCGACCGCCGGAGATCCCGCCGAATTCAATCATGGTGTATGACATTACGGTGGTGGACGTGCGCCCCGGCGAGGGGAAATAAAGGTCTGTTCAGGCCCGGCTCTGCCGGGCTTTTTTATGCCGATTCCCGGGCAATCAGCTGGCCGGAAAGCGTGATGCGTTGGGTCTGTAACTCAGGCTCTTTCAGCTTGCGGATAATCACCCCGGCAGCCTGACGGCCGGTCTCTTCGCTGGCGGAGGAGACATAGGTAAACGACGGTGAGGTGAGATTCACGTGCAGCATATCTTCGAAGCCTATCAGCGCCACCTGCTGAGTCAGAAACACGTCCTTCCCGATAGTTCGCCCGACCTGATGAATGCCGTTGATGCAGCCAATCATGGCGTTCGGCGAATGGCAGAGCAGGGCGGTGATGGTGTTGTGTTTTTCCAGCAGCTGTCGGGTGGCAAGGCCTGCAGCCTGGGTATCGTCGTTACAGGCCGGAGCGAAGTCTTCTTTCCACACCATGCCATTTTGCGTCAGCGCGCTGCGAAACCCCTGTAGCCGCTGCTGGCGGATCAGGCAGTCGGCCTGGCCGCCGATGTAGCCGATGCTGCGGTGCCCACGTTCAATCAGATAGCGGGTGGCGAGACTTGCAGCCTGGCGGTTATCGCGCATCACCATGTTGCAGTTTTCTTCCATCAGCGACTGAGAAACGACCACTAACGGCAGAGGACAGTCGCGAATCAGCTCCGGCAGCGCTGCACGCGTGGTGTCAGACGCGAGATAAATAACGCCTGCCACGCCCTGCTGCTTAAAGGAGAGCAGACAGCGTTCGAGGCTTGAATGATCGTCAAGCGGCTGGCCGAGAAAGACCATATATCCCTGTTTTTCCAGCTCCTGAACGACGCTCGCCATCACCTTGATGGAAAAGCTGTCGCTGAAGTCGCGCAGGATAAGGCCAATAAGATTGGAGGTATTGGCGCGAAGGTTTGCTGCGGCAACGTTATGCACATAGCCGAGTTGAGTAATAGCAGCCTGAACTTTCTCGATGGTGGCGTCGGAAATCTTTCCCTTCTGGCGCAGGACCAGCGAGACGGTTGAGACGGACACGCCCGCCTGCTTCGCCACATCAATAATGCTGACTTTTTTCAAACCTGCTCCCTGAAAAACCGCCCTAATCAGTCAGTTAAAACACCGTCTCCTGCACAGGCAGGAGACGGTGGACAGCGTAACATTTTCCGCTTATTTGCCAATCATCGTCGACATGGTTTGTGCGATAAATTGCGCTCTGGCACCAAAAATCACCTGAATACCTTTGTCGCCGACAAACACCACGCCGCGCGCGCCGACGGCATTGAGGCCATCTTTATCGACGATGTCACTCTTCGCCACTTCCAGACGCAGACGGGTGATGCAGGAACCGACGGAGTCGATGTTCTGTGCGCCACCCAGCAGGCCGATGATTTCGGTAGCCAGTTCGGTGTCCGTTTTGTCATTGGCGTTGGCGGTCACGCTGGTGCGACCCGGCGTTTTCACGTCAAAGCGGCGGATCACGAAGCGGAAGGTGAAGTAGTAAATCAGGCCCATCGGGATGCCGATGATCACCGCGCTCAGGAAGTTGGTCTGGTAGCCGTTGAACGATGGCAGGATGCCGAACGACAGGTAATCGATGAAGCCCGCCGAGAACGACTTAGCGATGTGCGCATGCATCAGGTACATCGTCATATAGGCCAGACCGGCCATGATGGCGTTGAAGACGTACAGCACCGGCGCCACGAAGATGAAGGTGAACTCTACCGGCTCGGTGATGCCGGTCAGGAAGCAGGTCAGGGCCGCAGAGAACAGGATACCGGCGGCAATTTTTTTGTTCGCCGTGTGTGCTTCGTGGTACATCGCGAGACACGCCGCAGGCAGCGCGAACAGCATCAGCGGGAATTCGCCCTGCATGAACTTACCGGCATTCTGGTAGCTGTCGCTGCTGAAGGACTTCACGCCTTCTTCCAGCATTTTGAACCAGATGGTCTGGTCGCCGTGAATCACCTGGCCTGCCTGAGTGGTGTAATCGCCAAAGGAGTACCAGAACGACGGATACCAGATGTGGTGCAGCCCAAGCGGGATCAGCGCACGTTCCACCAGGCCAAAGATAAAGGTTGATGCCGCCTGATTGTCGCCGTTTACCACCACGGAAAGCGCGTCAATGCCGGACTGAATGTGCGACCAGATGTACGGCAGCAGCAGGCCCATAATGAAAGAGAGGAAGGCGGTAGCGATAGCCACGAAGCGCTTGCCGGAGAAGAAGCCGAGGAATTCCGGCAGCTGCATCTGGTGGAAGCGGTTGTAGCACCAGGCCGCCAGCACGCCGCAAATCAGGCCGCCGAAGACGCCCATTTGCAGCGTCGGAATGCCGACCACCATCGCATATTTCCCGCCCTGAGAAGCCATTTCCGGCGTAATGCTCAGCACTGTGCTGATGGTGATGTTGGTGACGAACACCGAAACCGCCGCCGACAGCGCCGCAATGCCGGATTCGGACGCCAGCCCCACGGCGGAACCGATGGCGAACAGCATCGGCAGGTTATCGAAAATGACGCCCCCGGCGTTCATCATCAGCGGCAGATGGAACTTATCGCCGAACGCCAGCAGCAGACCGGCGGCGGGCAGAAGCGAAATTGGCAGCATTAAGGCGCGGCCAATCATGGATAGTTTTGACAATGATTTAACAAACCCTGAGAACAGACTCATGCTGTTTTCCCCCGACCTGAGATCTGAGATGCACTGATTACGTGCTGTTATTGTGAGTAGAACGTTTTAGTAGAACGTTCTACTTATCGTCTGAGAAGTAGCCAGGTTACGCAACTTAAATTTCACAACTGGTCATAGGATTTACTGATTTTTTTGAAGTGGATCTAAAAAATGTGCGGAAGGTGAGGGCTGAACAAACTGCCGGATGGCGCTGCGCTTATCCGGCCTACGGGGTAATACAGGCTTGAGAGAAATCGTGTGCCCCGATGGCGCTGCGCTTATCTGGCTAACGGAATCATGCAGGCTTGAGGAGAAACGTAGGCCCGGCAAACGCCGTGCCGCCGGGCAAAAAAATGCCGGATGGCGATAAGCGCTCATCCGGCATGCAAATACATTCTATTACGCGGTAACGGTAATGCTCTGCCCGGCAAAGCTCACGGTCTGCCCGGCGACGATTTTGCAGCGCTTGCGGGTTTCGACGGCGCCGTCAACGCTCACCAGGCCGTCGGCGATGACGTTTTTCGCCTGCGCGCCGCTTTCGGTCCAGCCTTCGAGTTTTAACAGATCGCACAGCTCAACGTGCGGGTGTTTGCCAAGTGAAAAAGTGGCCATTATTTTACTTCCTCTGGATCATGATATTCTTCGCACGCCTGCAGCGTGTTCTGGATAAGCGTGGCAACCGTCATTGGGCCCACGCCGCCAGGTACCGGAGTGATGTAAGACGCGCGCGCGGCGGCATCTTCAAAAATCACATCTCCCACCACTTTCCCGCTTTCCAGACGGTTGATGCCCACGTCGACCACAATCGCGCCTTCTTTAATCCACTCGCCTGGAATAAAGCCAGGTTTACCGACGGCCACGACCAGCAGGTCGGCGTTTTCAACGTGCTGACGCAGGTTTTTGGTGAAACGGTGAGTCACGGTGGTGGTGCAACCCGCCAGCAGCAGCTCCATGCTCATCGGGCGACCGACGATGTTGGATGCGCCAATGATCACTGCATTCAGCCCGTAGGTGTCGATATTGTAACGCTCAAGCAGGGTCACAATGCCGCGCGGCGTGCACGGGCGCAGACGAGGAGCGCGCTGACACAGACGGCCTACGTTATACGGATGGAAACCGTCAACGTCTTTATCCGGCGCGATGCGCTCCAGCACCTTGACGTTATCAATGCCCGCAGGCAGCGGCAGCTGAACCAGAATACCGTCGATTTCTTTATCGGCATTCAGAGTGTCGATAAGCTCCAGCAGTTCCGCTTCCAGCGTGGTTTCCGGCAGATCGTAAGAGCGGGAGATGAACCCGACCTCTTCACAGGCCTTGCGCTTGCTGCCGACATAAATTTGCGATGCAGGGTTGCTGCCAACCAGCACTACGGCCAGTCCTGGGGCGCGTTTTCCGGCGGCAATTCGCGCCTTCACTTTTTCCGCAACCTCAGAGCGTACCTGCTGCGCAATCGTTTTACCGTCAATAATCTTTGCTGCCATCAGAGAGAAGATTCCGTCTGTCGAGTTCGAAAGGGGGGATGCGCATATTTTGGCAGAAGCCAGGCGTGATGTCAGTCACCGTTTGCTTTTTTCTGCCGCCGGTCGCATCGGCCTGCAAAAGCCATATAAACGATAAGCTCTTTCCCGGTGAATAAGTATTGAACAGTCTTTTCCTAAGAAGTATTAGGACGCAGCTCATCAGAATCGCAGCCTTTATACGTATTTTGCATCAGGCGAAATGATTAATTTACTGCAACTGCCGCGGGGGTGTATTTCCGCCCAGTGTTGAAGGAACGACGAAAATTATATTCGGATAGTTTCTTCTCCGTGAATAATTAGATTAATCATCAAGGAAAACTCATGAAAGTTAGCAAAATCGCTGCGTCTCTGGTAGCAACTCTGGGCCTGGTTGTTAGCGCGGCTAATGCCGATACGGTCACCGTGAATGGCGGCAACGTCCATTTTAAAGGTGAGCTGGTTAATGCCGCTTGTGCCGTCAGCACGGGATCTTCCAACCTGACCGTGCCAATGGGCCAGTATCGTACTGCGGCGTTTGCTGCCGTGGGTGATACCTCCGCTAAAATTCCATTTGAAATCGTACTGAATGACTGCGATCCAGGCGTTGCTGCCACCGCAGCCGTCGCCTTCAGCGGTCAGATTGATGCAACCGACAAAACCCTGCTGGCGATTACCTCTGGCGATAACAGCGACACGGCATCCGGCGTCGGTATCGAAATCCTCGATAAGGCGTCCGCAACTCTGCCGCCAAACGGCAGCACTTTCTCTGCCACGCAGGATCTGATCAAGGGCACAAACACCCTGCACTTTACCGCTCGCTACAAAGCGACTGCGGCAACCGCAGAGCCTGGTCAGGCTAACGCCGACGCGACCTTCGTGATGAAATACGAGTAAGCGTACGTCGCGCTCAGGATGAGCCTTGCCTCAGGGAAGAGGCATGTTTTCAGCACTCACGGGAACAGAGAATGATTCGGACGTTAGCGCTGCTGGCCCTGCTGTTGGCCGCTTTTTCTGCTCTTGCGCACAGGGTTGTGGTTGACGGAGGCGGTCTCCATCTTCGCGGCGAGCTGGTGAACAGCGCCTGTGCCGTTTCCCCGGAAAGTCAGGATTTACGGGTCGAAATGGGGCAATACCGCAGCAACAACTTTGGTGATGTGGGCAGTTATTCCACGGTAACCGTACCGTTTACCCTGAAGCTTGTGGAGTGTCGCCGCGATATCGCAAGCCAGGTAGGCATCGCCTTTCAGGGCCTGAGCCCGGCGGAAGATCCGCAGGTGTTTGTTGCCACCGCCGGGGCAAACGGCATGCCTGGAAAAACAGGGCTGGGCCTCGCGCTGTTCGACAACCAGCAGCAGTTAATTATTCCCAACGCACCGCCTGACAGTTATTTATCAATACTCTCAGAAGAGATGGCTTTTCACTTTAGCGCACGCTATCGCGTTATTTCATTGCCGCTGGTGCCAGGGAATTTACTTACCGATGTCTGGTTTACGCTGGTTTATCCGTAAATCGTCAAACGGGCCAGGAAATAAGAAAACAGGTTGATGGGTTATGAATCGTTTAATCATAAAAACGCTTTTACTGCCGCTGCTTTTTCTGGCGGGGGCTATTTCTGCTCATGCAGAGGGTGGCATTGCGCTGGGTGCCACAAGGGTGATTTATCCGGCAGATGCGAAGCAGACGTCGCTGGCATTGAGCAACAGCAACAAGCAGGAACGCTACCTTATCAACGCGTGGATTGAGAATGCCACGGGTCAGAAAGAGAAAACCTTCGTTATCACGCCACCGCTGTTTGTGAGTGAGCCCAACAGCGAAAACACCCTGCGTATTATTTACGCCGGACCTGCGCTTGCGACCGACAAAGAGTCGCTGTTTTACCTGAACGTGAAAGCGATCCCATCGGTGGACAAACAAAGCGGCAACAGCCGTAACGTCCTGCAGCTGGCAATCCTTTCGCGCATCAAGCTGTTCGTGCGCCCGAAAAATTTAGCGGTGCAACCCGCACAGGCACTGGATACGCTGGCGTTTACCCGCAGCGGTACGAACGTGACGATCAAAAACCCATCGCCGTACTACGTCACGCTGGTGAACCTTCAGATGGCCGGCAAGAAGCTCGACAACGTGATGATCTCGCCAAAAAGCACGGCTACAGTCACGCTGCCGGGCGGTGTGCAGGGCGCACTGAGCTGGCAGAGTGTTAATGACTACGGTGCAATTACTCCGGCTCGTCGTGTGAACCTGTAATGACTGCGCTCACTCACTCTCAACGCCTACCGCGCCTGAAGTTGCTTACCCTTGCGCTTTCGGGCGTGACCCTGCTTCCTGGCGTACATGCGGAAAGCTACTTCAATCCGGCATTTTTGTCGGACGATACGGCGGGCGTGGCGGATCTCTCCCGTTTCGAAAAGGGCCATCAACAACCCGCAGGTGTTTACCGCGTGGATATCTGGCGCAATGACGAATTCGTTGGCACACAGGATCTTGAGTTTACACCCGCGGAAGGGACAAAGCCCGCAGCAGGCGGATTAGCGCCTTGCCTGACGCCTGCGTTGTTGAAGCGTCTCGGCGTCAATACGGCCGCATTTCCTGCGCTGGCGAAAGAGGATAAAAACGCCTGCGTGGCGCTGAAAAAGGCCATTCCGGGGGCCGAAGCGGCGTTTGATTTTGCCGCGCTGAAGCTGGCGGTGAATTTGCCGCAGGTTGCGATGTTCAACAGCGCTCGCGGCTATATACCGCCTGACGAATGGGATGAGGGTATTCCTGCGCTGCTCGCCAACTACAGCTTTAGCGGCAACCGCGGCAATGATGACGACAGCTACTTTTTAAGCCTGACCAGCGGCCTGAACTATGGCCCATGGCGTTTGCGAAACAGCGGAACATGGAGCTACTCCAACAGCAATAACCAGAAAGAGAATAGCTGGCGTAACGTCGCCACCTGGGCGCAGCGCTCGATTGTGCCATGGAAAAGTGAAGTGGTGCTGGGCGACAGCAACACCGGCAGCGACGTGTTCGACAGTGTTGGTTTTCGGGGCGCACGGCTTTATTCCTCAGACAGCATGTACCCGGACAGCATGCAGGGCTTCGCCCCAACGGTACGCGGGATAGCCCGCACCCCGGCGAAAGTCACCATCCGCCAGAACGGCTTTGTCGTTTACCAGAGCTATGTGCAAAGCGGGGCGTTTGCCATCAGCGATCTGAACCCGACGTCGTCGAGCGGCGACCTCGAAGTGACGGTAGACGAAAAAGATGGCAGCCAGCAGCGCTATACCGTGCCGTACTCTTCCGTGCCGCTGCTGCAGCGAGAAGGGCGCTGGAAATACGATCTGGTCGCCGGGGACTATCGTTCAGGCAACAACCAGCAGGAGACGCCATTCTTCGCGCAGGGCACGCTGATTACGGGCCTGAACGAAGGATATACCGTCTATGGCGGCACGCAGCTTGCTGAAAACTACACGGCGCTGGCTATCGGATTGGGTAAAAACCTGGGCGACTGGGGCGCGGTTTCGCTGGATGTCACCCATGCGCATAGCCGGTTAGTCGACGACAGCACCCACGACGGACAGTCGGTGCGTTTCCTCTACGCTAAATCGCTTAACACCTTCGGGACTAACTTCCAGCTGCTCGGTTATCGCTACTCCACCAAAGGGTTCTTCACGCTCGATGACACGACGTGGAAGAACATGAGCGGTTACCAGTACAGCGACAAAAGCAATGACGACGGCGTGCCGGACATTATCAGCTACCACAACCTGACCCAGAATAAAAAAGGGCGCTTCCAGGTCAACGTCTCGCAGTCGCTCGGTGATTACGGTTCGCTCTACCTTTCCGGCAGCGAGCAGACCTACTGGGGAACTGACGACACCAACACGTGGTATCAGGTTGGCTACTCTGGCGGCTGGCGCGGCGTGAGCTATGGGTTGTCGATGTCCTGGAATCGCTCTATCGGCATCTCGGGCACGGACCGCATTGCCTCCTTCAACCTCTCGGTACCGTTCAGTGTCTTCAACAACGGCGCCGAGCGCCGTAACTCCGCCTTTGACCGGGCCTATGCCACCGTCACCGCCAGCCGTAACAGCGACGGTGACGACAGCTGGCAGAGCGGGATCAGCGGTACGCTGCTTGAGGGCAGTAACCTCAGCTACAGCGTGATGCAGGGCAACGCCAGCGGTCGCGGCTACACCGGCAGCGCGAGCGCTAACTGGCAGGCAACCTACGGCACGCTCAGCGGGGCATATAACTATGACCGCGATCAGCACTCCCTGAACTGGCAGGCGTCGGGCGGCATTTTGGCTCATGCCGATGGCGTGACCTTCAGCCAGCCGCTGGGGGATACCAACGTGCTGATCAAGGCGCCGGGCGCAAGCGGCGTCAGCATCGAAAACCAGACCGGGGTGAAAACCGACTGGCGTGGCTACGCTGTGATGCCGTACGCCACGGTCTACCGCTATAACCGTATCGCGCTTGACACCAACACCATGAACAACAGCACTGATATCGAAAACAACGTCAGCAGCGTGGTGCCAACCGAAGGTGCCGTCGTGCGCGCGGCTTTTGATACGCGTATTGGCGTGCGAGCGCTGGTCACCGTGCGGCGCGGAACGCAGCCGGTGCCGTTTGGCGCCATCGTGCGGGAAACCGCCAGCGGCGTGACCAGCATGGTGGGCGACGATGGACAAATCTACTTAAGTGGTTTGCCGCTCAGCGGTGAGCTGTTGATTCAGTGGGGCGAAGGGCCGGGTGCACAGTGCCGGGCACCGTATTCCCTCCCCGAAAAGAGCCTGCAACAGGCGATCACGCTCACGGAGGTTCGCTGTGATCAATAAGGTTTTCTCTGTTCTGCTGTTAGGGGGCGTGTTGCTCTCCACTTCGGCCTGGGCGACGGTATGCCGCAACGTCAATGGGGTGCCAACGGATGTGTTTTACGATTTAACGGACACCTTCACCAGCGCGAATAACCAGGTGGGGCAAATTGTTACCCTCAGCCAGAAATCGGGCTGGGTGGGCGTGCAGGCGGTTTGCCCGAGCGGCACATCCGGCACCACCACCAAACGTAGCTACGTCACAAGTTTTCCGGTGGTCAGCACGGAAAATAACTTCAAATACCTCAAGCTTAACGATTATCTCGATGGCGCGATGCAAATTACCGACAGCTCAGCGGGCGCTTTCTGGCCACCGGCCAACTACATTCAGATGGGATCGCACCCGAATGTGCCTAAGCAAAAGCCCTTTCCGGTGAATGATTCGAAGCTGATTTTCCGCCTGAAGGTCACCAAGCGCTTTATCAATATGGTGGTTATCCCAAAACAGACAATGTTCACCGTTTATGTGACCACCAACAGTGGAGATGCGCTGACTACACCGGTCTACACCATCAGCTACAGCGGAACGATTAACGTGCCGCAAACCTGCGAAATTAATGCCGGGACCGTGGTGCAGTTTGATTTCGGCGACATCGGTGCGTCACTGTTCAGCCAGGCCGGGGCGGGAAATCGCCCGGCAAACGTGCCGCCACAACAAAAAACGGTCGCCATCAAATGCACTAACGTAGAGTCTCAGGCCTACCTGAGCATGCGCGTGGAAGCGGAGAAAACGCAGGGCAACGCGATGGTGTCTGATAACGCGGATCTGGGCTTTATCGTGGCAGACAGCAGCGGTAATCCGCTGACGCCGAACAACATCAGCAGCAAGATCCCGTTCCGCCTCGATGCAAACGCACAGGCGCAGGTGGCAATTCGTGCCTGGCCCGTCAGCATCACGGGCAACAAACCGGCGGAAGGCAAGTTTACCGCGCGGGGGTATCTGCGAGTCGACTATGACTGAGGGCCAGGCAATGAAGCATCCGTTTATTCGACTCGCGCTGATCGCAGGCTTGCTGAGCAGCCAGGCGCACGCAGACAACTCGCTGGGCGAAGTGAACATTGAGCTGTCAGGTAACGTGGTGGATTACAGCTGCGTCGTGGAGGCAGGCGACAGTGATAAATCCGTCGAGCTGGGGCGCTGGCCAACTAAGCAGCTACGGAACTCGGGAAGCACCACATCGCTGGTGCCGTTTACCCTGAGCCTGACGGGGTGTCCGCCTGGCTCGGCCTCCATCACATTTACCGGCAAAGGCGATCCCAGCGATCCGACGCTGCTTGGCCTGAACAGCAGTAGCGTAGCAAGTCGGGTGGCGGTGGAGCTTCGCGACGCCGATCGCAGCCGGTTACCGCTTCAGCAGGCCAGCCGGACGGTGGCTGTTGACGATCGGGGCAACGCCAGGCTTCAGTTCTACGCCAATTACATTGCCACCGCCGACGACCCGCAGCCTGGCAGCGCCGATGCCGACGCCACTTTCTTAATTAATTACAATTAATCCCTTGATTGCTTCCTGCTAATTTAGCAGGAAGCAATCGTCGCCATTAAACCAGCTCGTGTGATTTGGCGTAATCAATCAATTCTACAATGGTATGCACCCCGAGTTTCGAGAAAATATTTGATTTATGGGCGCTGATGGTTTTATTGCTGAGTAATAATTGATCGGCGATTTCTTTATTTGTCAGACCATTGACCAGATAGCGAAGGACCGTTACTTCACGATTTGAAAGCGGCAGTTCGTTCACTTCTCCACGGCGTGAAGAATTACCACTGAGGAAATTAAGGGTGTCGGCCGGGAAAAAGGAATAACCGGAAAGCAGCATTTCAACCGCTTTGTAGATATCATTGTAATCCTTTCTTTTACTGACAAAACCATTCGCGCCAGCCCTGATAGCTCGCCCCGCGTAATACTCTTCTGACTTAGATGCTAAAAATAAAACCTTGGTCTGAGGACTGATGTCATTGATTCTTTTTAGCAGCATAAAGCCATCGGTGCCGGGGAGCTCAATGTCGATGATGACCAGATCTGTTTTGTTTTTTCTTACATAATCAATAACTTCTCTTCCATCTCCGGATTTCAGAGCAACGCGGATATCACTGTTCTTGCGTAACAGAACCTCTATCGACATCCTGACGATAGGTTGTTCATCCATAATAACAACGGAAGCAGGTTTCATTTTCTATTCCTCAGATTATGTATACAGTTTTTAGAGTTCAGGCCGAACTCTTGTGCCAGCGTGGGGATGTGTTGTAAACGTCTCTGAAATACCCGGCGTCGCGCCAGTGAGCAACACATATGGGAAAACGAAAAACACGTTCCGGCTGGCTGTTCAGTCATTCGTAAAAACGGTGGGTTATCTCAGTTAATACTGTGAGTTATTGAGTATCATCCGCTGGTTTGATGAAGGCTTCCTTTGGTTGGCTAACGACGGGTTATTCCTCTTAGAGATATTATCTCGGACGGTATTTTTGCTAAATTTATTATTAATCTCAGTGCTGCTGATTATACCGTTTAATGTTTTCGGAAAAACCCTCTGAAAACGATAAATAACTTTACGAATTATGATGTTCTGAATGCGATCGGCCAGGAATTTTCTTTTGGCGGGAATTTCTGCGGTTGCTGAATTTGTTAACGGGATGTCTGCATGTCATCATGAAAAACAAAACAAGCGACTGCTTGTTGCCGTAATGTAAATTTTTTTGCAATTTGTTATGCACCAAAACGCATCATCTTAGTGCTGAAAAAGTGTGTATAAATAATAAGTTAGCGTCATTCCCATTTTCAGGCACGGTCAAATCGTGGTCGGCGTCACAGGCAGGTATTTCTGCTGCCGTTGCAAACATCTGCTGCCTTAAAAGGCTCGTCTGCTCACACTCTGCTCGACGATCTCACCTGCAAAGGCCGGTAAGATCTTATTAAGCAGCAGCAAAAACCATAATCTCAGGAAAAAGTGTGCCTTCCTTTCACCAGCAGGCAAACTCCAGGAATAGTTACAATTGTATTTTATTGGTTAAAAAATAACGCTCTATTAACTTTTATTTAAGTATTTTCTTAGTGATAACCAGGCTTCAGCAGCTTATCCCGAGTGATGGCGATCGTGAAGGGCGCTGACCCGTTGTAATACACGCAACAGCTGCTGACGGTGGTTAAGCTGTAGTAAAGACAAAATGCAGCCGACGCGGTAAACGATCCGGTGGTAGGGCCGGATTTGTAGACGGGCAATGTGGCTCAGCGAATGGCCTTGCGCCATCAGCATCAGCACGCTCCACTCTTTGGGTTTAAACAGGCGAACCTGCGCGGGTAAAGCCTCCACGGTACGTTGTAAAGCTTCCCGTGCCAAAGGCAGCGCAAGTCGTTTTTCAATCAACCGGCAGCGTAAGGCCGATTGCAAAAATTGCTGCGTCACCGGATCCAGTTCCGGTGTTATCAGCACCATTTCCACCGCCGGGTAGCGGCGCTGCAAACTCCGAAGATGGTCCAGCAGCGCCAGTACAGGCATTTCCCAGCCTTCGAGATCGACAATCAGATACAGCGGCTGGATCTGCTGGACTGCGGCAAGCGCCTCATCAATATCTGCATAAATGCGGCACAGACAGAGCGGAACCGGGCTGTGGCGAATGCCAGAGGCCAGATAGCTATCTCGCGTGACCAGAATACGATGATCGCTGTAGTGTGCAGTGTGGTTAAGCAACGCACCGCGTTCAACCAACGTGTTGTGCGGCAGAGACAGCGAATATCCCTGAAATTCCATAATGTTTCGCCGCCGTCTTTCCCTGCGTAACATCACACGCATAGTTTCCCTCCCGGCACGTCCGGCATACGCTCGCCACCTTTACTGTTCTATCGGCACGAATGGAAAATGATTGCCTGACAGATGTCGGGCAAAGTCTATGTCATTGGTGTATGACGGAATCCATTGTTGTCATAAGGGAAATCTGAAGGTACCAGGCGTTGCTTAAACCGTAGACGGATTTTTCGTAGCGGAAGGGCAGATTAGAGAGTGTGTTTAAGCTTTAATCAGCTGATGCGGCTTGTTGCGGGGAAGAGTGACGCTGAAGTGTGCTTTGACGGTGAAAGCCATTGACTCACCCGGCTTTGACCGTATAATTCCAGGCGTTCCACACCGCGAAGTTCACCTTCTCAGTGCGCCCTTAGCTCAGCTGGATAGAGCACCGGCCTTCTAAGCCGTAGGTCACAGGTTCGAATCCTGTAGGGCGTGCCACTTCGAAGTAAACAGACGTCAACCGACGTCTTTTTTTATGCCTGAAATTCAGCCCTGAAAAGAGGGCGTTACCATTCGTGCACAATCAGCATGCGGTCTTCTGAGATCCGGACTTCGCTGATACGAGGCGGCAGAGGCGGGGCGACGATGGTTAACGTGACCTGAATTCCCCCTTGCTGGGAGGCAAGCGTAGTCTTGAAGGGTAAAAAAAACAAAACGGCGAGCAGTAATTTCTTCATTGTAAATTAATAAGCAAAAAGTCGGACAGGGTTCAGCATCAACAGGGCGGGCGACACAATAGCCTAAAGCGAAGCGAGAGAAAAAGAGAATTTGGTCTTTTTTAATACGATGGCGGCGGGCTGAGCAGGATTAAATCCGATCTGAAAGCGTTTTTACTGTTGGTACAAGAAGCTAAGCCCCTGTTCAGGCTTAGCTTCATTTTACTCGTCAATTCTTCGCAAATACCCACACATCCTTTTCAGGCAGTGACAGATGGCAATGCTGCGGGTCGCGAACTTCGTTGCCGTAGGCGCGGATCACGAAGTCATCGCCGGAGGTGCGGAACAGGTATTCCCAGCGATCGCCCAGGTACATGCTGGTGAGCAGCGGCAGTTCGAGCTGATTTTCTCCCGGCCCATCGACTAGCGCCACGCGCTCCACGCGAATCACCGCCGTACCTTCCTGTCCAGCCTGCACGCCTTCTCCTGCCTGGCCCCACAGTGTCCAGCCGCTGCCTTCAATGCGTGCTTTGCCGTCGCGCACTTCGGTGACTTTGCCGTGCAGGCGGTTGTTGCTGCCCATAAATTCTGCCGTAAACAGCGTCTTCGGCGAGCCGTACATCTCCTGCGGCGTGCCCTGCTGTTCAATTTTGCCGTTGTTGAGCAGCAGGATGCGATCGGAAATGGACATCGCTTCGTTCTGATCGTGCGTCACCATCAGCGCGGAAAGTCCAAGCTTGATAATGAGCTCCCGCAGGAACACGCGGGCCTCTTCGCGCAGCTTGGCGTCGAGGTTGGAGAGCGGTTCATCCAGCAGGATCACTGGCGGGTTATAAACCAGCGCACGGCCAATCGCCACGCGCTGCTGCTGGCCACCGGAAAGCATATGCGGATGGCGCTTGCCAAGATGCCCGAGCCCCAGCTGATCCAGCACCGCCTGCACGCGCTGGGTGATCTCTTTCGCGGGCACTTTACGCAGCTTCAGCGGGTAGGCCACATTCTCAAAAACGGTTTTGTGCGGCCACAGCGCGTAGGACTGAAACACCAGCCCGAGATTGCGCTCTTCGGCGGGGATCTCGCTGCGCGGCGTGCCGTCGTACACTTTGTTTTTCCCGATGACGATCGACCCTTGGGTTGGCTTTTCCAGCCCGGCGACCGCGCGCAGCAGCGTGGTTTTGCCGCTGCCCGAAGGACCCAAAAGGGAGACCACTTCGCCGCGCTTCAGGTTCATGGAGACGCCCTTCAGCACCGGGTTGTCGCCGTAGGTCAGATGCAGATTTTCAACCGCTAATTCAATCATGTAATTTCACTCCAAAACGAAGGGCAATCCCCAGACCGACGACCACCAGCAGGATATTGATAAATGACAGCGCTGCGACGATATCAATGGCGCCCGCCGCCCACAGGGAGACCAGCATCGAGCCAATCGTCTCGGTGCCGGGCGAAAGCAGGTAGACGCCGGTCGAGTATTCACGTTCGAAAATCAGGAACATCAGCAGCCACGAGCCAATCAGGCCATAGCGTGAAAGCGGAATGGTGACGTGGCGTGTGATTTGCCCGCGCGTCGCCCCTGTGCTGCGTGCTGCTTCTTCCAGCTCCGGCCCCACCTGGAGCAGCGTGGAGGAGATCAGCCTTAAGCCATACGCCATCCACACCACCGTGTAGGCCAGCCACACGCTGAAGATGGTGCTGCGAAGCCCTCGCAGCCAGACGATCAGGTTATCGCGCAGCCACTGCGACCACGGCATGCCCGAAAGCCAGCCTGATTTCAGGGCGTTATCGAGCCACATCGGCAGGAACAGGAACACCCACAGGAAAGCCAGCCCCGCCAGCAGCCCCGGCACGGCGCGCGGCACCAGCACGCTGTAGTCGAGGAAGCGGGTGGTGTTGTCCGGTTTACGATGCATGGCGATGCCGACAAACAGATAGCAGGCCACGGCCAGCGCGCCGCCAAACACACCAATCGCCATGGAGTTGACGATGGCCCTCAACAGATTGGGCTGCGCCCAGATGGTGTGGAAGGTACTGAGCGAGAGTTGATCCCAGACGGACACGCCCACGCCCCAGTTCGAGATAAAGGCGCGCAGCACCACCCCGAGCAGCGGCACGCCAATGGTGACCGTCAGCCAGAACGCGACCACGGCGCCCGCCACCCACCGCCACTTGCCAAGCGGCAGCGCACGCGCCTGAGAAGCTTTGCCTTTCATGGTTACAAAGCGGTTGGCGGTGCTCATCAGGCGGCGTTGCAGCATGACCAGCGGAATGGTGATGCAAATCAGCACCACGGCGACGGCGGCCATCAGATGATAGGAGGGCGTGCCGAGCTTGTTGGTGAGCTGATAGAGATAGGTCGCCAGCACCATGTTGCCTTCCGGATCGCCGAGCACCAGCATCAGGCCGAACACCTCCAGCCCGAGGAAAAACAGCAGCACGATGGCGTAGAGAATGGAAGGGCGCACCATCGGCAGGCTGACGGCGGTCATTACCTGCAAAGGTGATGCGCCGGAGATGCGAGCGGCCTCTTCCACGTCCGAGCCCACGCTGCGCAGCGCCGACGAAATATAAAGGTAGGCGTGCGGCACATGCGTCAGCCCGGCAATCACCACGATGCTCGACATGTCGTAGATGTTCCACGGCACGAAGCCAATCAGCGACTGCGCCCACAGCGACAGAAAGCCCACCGGCCCTGCGGCGACCACGTAACCAAAGCCGAGCACCATCGGTGAGACGAAAATCGGCACGAGGATCAGCGGCTCAATCAGCCGACGGCCGGGTAAATCCGTGCGCACCATCAGGAACGCCAGGATCCCGCCGAGCGGAATGGCGATGGCGACCAGGCCAAAGGCGAGAATAAAGCCGCTTTTCAGCGCCTTATAAAAATCCGGATCGGTGAAAATAAACCCGAACGACTCGAGGCTCCACTCTTTAGAAGGGGCAAAGAACGGTGCCGACAGGAAGCTCTGAATCACGATAAACGACAGCGGAACGTAGATGGCGAGCGTGGTGAGCAGCACCACGACGCCGCGCGGCAAACTTTGCCACTTTCTTGTTAATGCATTCATAGAAAATCCCTGGTCTGGCGGGGAGGCAGATCGGATGCACTGATATCGCCTTCTTATGTAGGCCCGGTAAGCGTCAGCGCCACCGGGCATTTATTGCCGGATGCGCTTCGCTTATCCGGCCTACAAAATCAATGCATTTTGCCGTAAAGGTTATTTCGCCGCGGCTTCGCGCCACTGTTTGATGTAGTCGAGGCGTTTTTTCGGCTGCAGGTACTCCAGCAGGCTTTCATCCACCGGAATCGGCTTCAGCGCGTTGCCGAGCATTTTGGTCATGCCGTCGATGTCGTTTTTCCCTTCGATATCGTTACGGATAGACGGAATATCTGCCTGGTTTGCCAGAATGCTTTGCCCTTTTTCAGACAGCACGTAGTCCAGCCACAGCTTCGCGGCGTTGGCATTCTGGGCCTGCGAGCTGATAAACGACACGCGGGAGAGCACGAGGGTGTAATCCTTCGGATAAGCGATGCCGAGAGAAGGATCGTTTTTCGCGCGGGCCTCGGCGTAGGATCCGAGGATATTAAAGCCAATCAGGTTTTCGCCGGAGGACACGCGTTCCATCATCGTGCCGGTGGAAGACTGCACTGCTAAGCCGCCTTTGGCGACGTCGGCGAGGGTTTTAAAGTAGTTCGGATCGGCTTTGAAATCCTGCACCGAGAGCATAAAGCCGAGTCCGGATTTCTCGATATCGTAGGTGGTGACTTTGCTTTTGAACTTGTTGGCCTGGCCGGCAATCAGCTTCGCCAGCGCGGCGTGGGAGTCCGGCACTTCGTTCGCCGGGATCAGGCGTTTGTTGTAGATGAACACCACCGGTTCGTAGGTGGTGCCGTAGGCTTTGTCGTTCCAGACCGCCCACTTCGGCAACTGGCCTTGTTCCGGCGACTTATAGGCCTGCGCATAATCGGTGGCAAGCTTCAGGGCGGTGTCCATCGACGAACTCCAGACCACGTCGCCGCTGCCGCCGCCCGCAGCCTGTTCGCTGATAAAGCGGTTATACAGCTCGGTGCTATTCATGTCGTTGTATTCGACTTTGATGCCGGGGTAGGTGGCTTCGAACCCCTGAATCAGCGGGCCTGCCGCTTTGGTGTCGGTGGTGGAATAGATAACCACTTTGCCTTCTTTGGTGGCGGCATCGACGACCTTTTGATAGTCCGCCGGGTAGCCCTGCGGCAGCGCCGCGATGGCAGAGGTAGAGAGAAGTACAGCAGCAGTAATCAGAGAGATACGGAAAGTGTTCGACATTATAGTTAACCTTTTAATTACATTTGATGAACTAATGGTCAACATAGCCAAAGATGAAGAGCAGACAAGAGGGCGGAGAAAGGGATGTGCCCGAAGTGTGATTTTCGGCGTCGTTTGGGGAATTAACACCATAAAAACCGCGGGAAGGGGTGAGAGATGCGTTAGTTTTACATCGTGTCACCTGTTGCTCGCTTTTTTTATTTTATTTGTTAACTTGCTAAGGCGAATAAGTAATGACTTTGGTATCACCGTTGTTAAGGTGAACTGTTCCTTCATTTACGTTAGTTGCATCACGTCTGGAGATTTCTGATATTTTATTTTCTAAGTATTATGTTACTATATGTGAAAGTCATAAATAGAAATTACTTATGGAACATTTATCAGAAGTAGGAAAAAGAGTTGAAAGATTACTTTACTCAAGTGTGATTATAATACTTGCTAGTTTCTTTTTTTATTTTTTATCTTCAGCAATTACGTCAGATAATAATGGTTTGAAAAAAGTAATGCTCGCCAACTTTGTTGATAGTATCAATAAAAATAGAGAGTATCTCGACATGGCGAAGATGCTTCAGGAAACATATAAACAGTATGCAGACGATAACAAAAAGAAAACAGAGGCGCAGAAAAAAGAAGAAGAGGACAAAAAACGACTTGAGATCAAAAACATTAATAAAACAAGAGCTAAACTCGGTTTGTCTGAGATTAACATTGATAAAAAGCTTGAAGAAAAACCAAGTTCCTATGATGGACTTGATATCAAAAATATAAACATTATTAGAAATAATTTAGGGCTTAAAAACTCTTCGACTATTGAAGGGGCAAGGGATGTATATAGTGAGTCTTACTATTCAATAATCTACAAAGATCTTTCTGGTGATAAAGGTTTTATGGATATATATCGAGGTAAAGTAGACTCACCAATTGACGAATTAATTAAAGATGCAAAGGATAGAATCAAAGATTTTGATAATGGTTCAGTTAAAGTCTTTGATGTAGATACTCCGATACAAATACCATTTTCTTTCGGAGATATGAAGTCCAAGGTTTCACTTTATAATATTGAAAATGTTGGGGTGATACTGATGCCAGTATTGCTGGTTATCTGGATTGGATCTATCTCGATGACCAGAACTAGAGAGATTTATTATATAAAGAAAGTGGGGAATATTGCGCAGTCATACCCTCACATCCTCAATATATATTATTTCATAGACAAAGATATGCTTGATACCCAGAAGGAAATAGATGATTTCAATCGCATGAGGATTGGGGATCCTGCAGTAATAAAAGCAAATAGATCAATTTCGATAGTATGTTTTTTGTTTAGGGGGTTAATGCTGGTGGCATTTTTGTTATTGATGACTGCTCCCTTTTATATAGGCGCACACAAAATCATGAGTAGTCTAAGTACGCTTAACTTATCAATATTATTTATGTGTCTGATTATTAATGTTATTCAATCCATATCGTTGATTATTTCAGAGTATTCTATTTGTGGCAAAATATTTTTGACTGAGGGTCGAGATAATGAATGTATATAAATTACTTTTGCTTTCACTTATTCTTGTCACGTTTAATGCCAACTCTTATACAGTTTTCAGTTCCTATGGTTCCTGTAAAATATGGAATGAATATTTCAAAAAAGAGAGTGATGATAAAGATGGTTTGTATCAATCAGGCTTACTGACATCTACTTTGATGGGGTGGCTTGCGGGATTTACCACAGCAGTTAACATGAGTACCGGGGAGGAGAATTTTCCAAATATAGATCTTTCAACAATGAAAGAATATATCCTCAATTATTGCAAGAAAAATCCAACGGGTGATGCGTATGATGCAGTTTTTGAAATAAGGAAGAAATTGAATAAATAAACTTATGATCCTTTTAGATGCAACGTAAAAAATATTAGCATTAAGCTAATCACATTTCTGAATAAGAGCGATTAGCTTAAAAAGCGAACCTTTAGGATTTGTGAGTCTATTGATTTATAGTGTTTTTTATAATTCTTAGTGAGGGATGTACCGAATTATAGATTGATTTACGCAAGCCTATTATTGCGCGTAAATAGTTATGTTATGCGAAATAACATGAAAGGTAAATTGGGAACAACATTGCCGGGGGGAATATTTAGAAAAAAATTAGTGAAATTTAACTGATTGGTTAATATATTTAATTTTAGAGAAAACTAACATCCTCTCGCTTAAAAATATTTACTTACCAAATCCCAAAACTCCCGGCCTATCAGCCGGGAGATTCTAACCACACAAACCCTCAGCTCCCCCCACGAATCAAACAATCATTGGGATTACGACGAATCACCGGGACATTACCGGTATCGTTCATCGGGTAGGGGAAGGTTCTGAGCCAGGTGGCGATCCTTTGTTTGTTCACATCGATAATACTCAGCCCCTCCAGGCAGCCCCACAGCTCGCGGGTGTTTTGCGGGGTGATGACGATACAGTCCGGCATCACGCGGATTTTGATTGGCATGCCGTCCAGAAATCCGGCTCTCGTCAGCCATTCTCCTGACAGGGGAATATACTGATGGCGGATCCGGGAATGCAGCTCGCAGCAGGCGGCGCTGGTTTCCGGGGTATTGGCTCTGGGGTGGATCGTTGCGGCGTCGGTGCTTTTTCCGTGCAGGCGACGGGCGTTCTTTTTGTGCGTCACCTCGGGAAAACGAGCATTCGTTTCTGAATCCTGAAGATCTGTTTGGGCCACGGTTGGATCTGGCATACACTTCTGCTCAGCCATAAATAACTCCTGTTCAGTTGTTTGTGGTTAGCGGCGTAGAGGTGTTCCACCACCTTTATGTCGCGTTTCTTAAACCCTTCTTTCTTTATTTCCTGTGAGTTCCTCTTGTCCGAACCTGACTTATTGCGCGCGTGGCTATTATACCTTGCTGGATATAAATACAGGCGGGGGGATTGCGGGCAAAGTTATTAAATGCGAGGGCGCTCCAGAGAAAAATGCAGGGGGAATGTAACTGTTGCAGGAATGGCTGAACGGTGGCCGTAAATACAATGCTTTGTGACGGGTGGCGCTGACGCTTACCCGACCTACGGGGAGCTATTTGTAGGCCCGTGCAAGCGCAGCGCCGCCGGGCGAGCAGGGCGCAGGCAACCTGATGTCCTTCCCCCAGCCTTATGGAGGGGGGGATTAAGTTAAGCGGGTTGGCAAGGAGTGTTCGTGTCTGGTTTTGGTGGGGATGTTTTGTACGTCCGCTCTGTGCCAAGAGCGAAAGTTGGAAGCATTCGTATGCTATAGGATATAGATGGTTATGCCACTGCTTATGTATGCCCTTTACTCTGAGAGTTAATTTACGCAAAATAGCTACCATTAGCTGCTAATTTACTCATTTCAGGGTCGGGTGAACATGTCTAACTGGAGAGATTCCAATTTTTTTATAGTAACGTCGTCTTGTGTGGCTGGTTTTTTGGCAGCCGCAACTATTACTTTTACATATGTTATCCCTCTGTATCAGAAACAAGATGAGAATACAATTAGTGAATTAAACGTAAAAATAAATGAGCAAGATAAACTTCAAAAGAAGGAGATTGATTCACTAAAAAATACAATTGATAAGCAACAAAAGAAATTTAGTGCCTTACAATTAAGTAATGAGAGTCTTGCTGCTGAAAATAATGATTATAAGAATCGGCTATTAACACTTTCAACATTATCCACGTTTCAGCATGGGCAGCCACTACCTATGGGCTTCTCAAGTATTTTGCCAGGGATGAGAATTAGTGATGTCATAAAGAAATATAATAAAGGCATACTAGATATTGACCCTCAAAGCAATGTTATTACCGTTAAAGTTAAAACTGGTGGCATTGAAGATATCATATACTCTACAGGATTAGATGACTTCCCTGAGATTATAACATCTATACTGGTAAGCAAATATAGCATAGAGAATTTATATAATGGTGAAGGTGTAGATGGGAATGAAAATAAACAGTCATTATTAAATTTGTTACAGGAGGTTTTAGGGCAAACAGAAGAATGTAGTGCTGGCGAGTATTTTTGGAAAATTGGTGATTATCGATATGTGTATTACAATGCTAAAATACCATATTTTTATCATATATTTTTTGGCGGCGTATATGCACCAGGCACATCATCAAAATGTTTGAAATTGATTAATTCACTATTTATCAAAGATAAATAAATTCCCCAGACTATTTCAACGTCCGCTTCTCGCTCATAGCGGACCTTGCCGTCTTAACACTCCTGCTTACGATAACTGCATCGTGGCTCAAACATAAATCTAAAGTAAACATCGCATAACCGGCAAACGTAACAGACACAAATGAATATCTATTACCTGAATGTATCGGCCTTCAGCAGCCAGAGAGGGAGATATTTGCCGATGAAAATGTTCAGCTTTTCAGCCTCTGTTCGCAGAACACATTCGATGTGGACCCTAAAACATCGACAAAACAACCCTCTCTGAAGCTGGCCGACTGGCCGTACGCCATCAGTTATTTATCCGCGCTGTTAGCCCTGCCGGCTTTGCGCACCGATATTAAATTTCTGCGCAATCATACCCATTACCACGATAACCGTCGCAAGCAGCAGGGTGTACACCACCTCGTTAAAATAGGTTCCTTCCCAGATCATGACGATGAACGCGGCGATGATCAAAACGATCACTGCGTAGGTCAGCCATGGAAACAGCCAGACCCGGAGCCGGATGTGCTTACCTTCTGCTTCAAGCTTGCGTCGCATGCGCAATTGGGAAAAGGCGATAACCAGGTACACCAGCAGAGCGATAGTCCCGGTGGCCTGCATCAGCACGTCATAGATATCCATCCACTGCAGGGCAGAAAGAACGACGGCCAGCAGAGCAAAAAAACTGGAGACCAGCACCCCGACCCACGGCGTGCCAGTGGTCCTGCCGGTAATTTGCATGACCCGGTGGGCATCACCCCGGCGGGCCATGGAGTGGAGCATCCGTGAAGTGGTGTACAACGCCGAGTTAAAGCAACTACAGACAGAAGTGAGAACGATGAAATTAACAACCAGTCCTGTGTAGGGGATCCCTAATGCGTCGAGGGCAACACGGTAAGAGCCCCAGGTGGAATCGCCCAGACGTGGATCATTCCACGGAACCAGGGCAACCACGATAAAGATGGATCCGATATAGAACAGGCAGACACGCCAGATGACGGACTTGGTGGTTTTGATGATTTCCTTGTCGGGGCTAGCTGACTCAGCTGCTGCAACGGTGACGATTTCTGCACCGAGGAAGGCGAACATCACCCCCAGCAGGGCAACCACCACCGACTTGCCGCCATTAGGGATAAACCCGCCGGTTGAGGTGAGGTGCGACCATCCAGAGGTATTACCCCACGGCCACAGGTGAACAATCGCAAGACATCCTAACGAAATAAAGAGGACGATCGCCACCACCTTGATCAACGCGAACCAGAACTCGAACTCACCGTAGCTACGCACATTCATAAAATTCACTACGATGAGTGAAAGTGTAACGATCAGAGCAAAACCCCATCCCGGCACCATCGGGAACCAGTTGTGCAGGATAGTGCCAGCAACATATGCCTCCCAGCCCATCAGCAGCGCCCAGAAATACCAGTAGAGCCAACCGATAGTAAAACCGGCCCAGCGACCAATCGCTCGATCCGCGTAGGTGGCAAAAGAGCCTGTATCAGGCTGGGCAACGGCCATTTCACCGAGCATCCTCATCACCAGTACCACCAGGATCCCGCCTCCCAGGTAGGCGAGAATAGCGGCCGGTCCGGCGAGTGCGATCGTTTTACCGGAACCGACAAACAGGGCGCCACCAATAACACCGGCAATCGACATCATGGTCAGATGGCGGGATTTAAGGCCGCCTTTTAACTCCCGGTTTGGCGCAGTCTGTTCTTGCCAGGTATTTAATTCGTCTACATTACTCAAAATGACAGGTTCCTTTGTGGGAAATCAGTACCGAGAATGAGAGGGATATCAGGTAGCTACGCCGAACCGTGCCTCATCAGTTATGCCGCGGATTGTTGTTAACATTTTTACAACAAGGCCTAGTTTTACTTCCCAGGAAACCCTGCAATCGAGTACCAATTTTGAATAAATGAAGGATCCAATTATGTTTTTTGGTGTTTGATCGCGTTCAGTGACTGACAGAAAGGTTTGTTTGATGAATCTTTGGAAATAGCCTGCTATTTCTGATGATGGCGGGGGCATATTCAGGTCAAGGTGACTTGATTTTATACATCAGGCGCTGAGCCATTTATCCCTGGCGTTGCGCCATTTACTTCATCAGCGATGAGCTCCCTGAAACGGTATTACTCACTTTTGCGAGCTTCACGGATGCTGCGAGCCGGTGGTTGACCGAACATACGCGAATATTCACGCGTGAATTGCGTCACGCTTTCGTAGCCTACGCCATGGGCAGCGGTGCTGATTGCAGCACCTTCCGCAAGCATACGTCTGCGGGCTTCTACCAGACGCAGCTGTTTTTGAAATTGCAGCGGTGTGAGCGTCGTGACGCTGCGAAAATGCGTGTGAAACACCGAAATGCTCATGCCCGCTGCATCGGCCAGCGTTTTGACTCGCAGCGGCCGGGCATATTGAGTCCGGATGATCCCGACAGCCCGGGCTATCCGGCGGGCATGGCTGTCCGTATTTCCCAGCGCGCGCACAGATTTGCCATATTGCCCCGACAGCAGCCAGTAATGCAGTTCGCGCACCAGCTGGCTGCCCAGCATCTTCAGCGCGTGCGGTCTGTCGAGCAATTTCAGCAGGCGCAACGCGGCTTCTGCAACATCTTCTTCGATCCGGCCAACCTTGACGGGCAAATCCGTAACGGTCTCCCGTTTTTCCATATCACCAACCAGTTCGCTAATCACAGCGGCGTCAAGCTCCACAACCAGTGAATAATATGGCGTGGTGGCGCTGGCGGTAATAACCTGGCTCACTGTCGGCACATCCATAGTAATCAGCAAAGACTCCCCGATGCCAAAATCAAACGTGTGACTGCCCATCGTCACTCGTTTGCGTCCTTGCAGCACAAGTGCGATCAGCGGCTTAGTGACAGCAAACTGCAACAAGGAAGGCGCGGTCTCGCTTAAGATGAATACCCCCGGAATGGGGGTCGTTGCCACACCTTCTTTGTTGAGGTGCGCGCGGGCATAGTTCCGCGCCACCGCCAGGAGCGCCGCAGTCGTCTTCGCACCTTCCGACTCATCAGCGTCTGAGGGGCATCCTTCTTCAGATAATCGGGGTATTGCCGTCATATTTTTAGGCTAAAAAATGTCATTTGAGTATGCACCAATCATAGTGCAGTTCTGGCTGATGAGACATTTCAAAATTATCAGGCAAGTTTTCGGTATTTTCGGGCAACCTGAAATGCGTTGTGATGGGTAGTATTTTATCTCCACTTATCAGGAGACATTTCATGACAACACTTTCTCTTGTGACCGGTGCCAGCCGCGGCCTTGGTCGAAATACTGCCCTGAGCATTGCCCGCCATGGCGGCGATGTAATCATCACCTATCGTAATGGTAAGGAAGCTGCGGAGGCTGCGGTAGCAGACATCCAGGCCCTTGGCCGTAAAGCCATTGCACTGCAACTGGACGTGAGCAACGTCTCCTCTTTTCCCGGTTTCGTGGCTGCCGTACGCGCTGCATTGCAGGACAACTGGGGGCGCGATACCTTCGACCATCTGATCAATAACGCCGGGCATGGTGAAATGGCCGACTTCGCAAACACCACAGAAGCGCAGTTTGACCTGCTCTTTGACGTCCACGTTAAGGGGGTATTTTTCCTGACTCAGTCGCTTTTGCCGATCCTGGCCGATGGCGGACGGATCGTTAATTTTTCATCGGGTTTGACCCGGGTATCGTTCCCCGGTTTTTCGGCCTACTCGGCTGCCAAAGGCGCGGTTGAAGTGCTCAGCGTTTATATGGCTAAAGAATTGGGCAGCCGCGGTATTACCGTCAACACCGTTGCGCCTGGCGCAATCGAAACGGACTTCCTGGGAGGCGCGGTACGCGACATTCCCGATTACAATAAAGCCTTTGCAGGTATGACTGCGCTTGGTCGCGTGGGAGTACCGGATGACATCGGTCCGATGATTGCCAGCCTGTTGGGGGAGGCAAACCGATGGGTTAACGGTCAGCGCATCGAAGTTTCGGGTGGGCAGTCGATTTAACCGCTCCGGGACAGCTCCCGCTTCGGCTGGACGCTGTCTTTTCCTGGTATCTGTCATAAGAGGTTTTACCCCACATTCCAAAACCTCCTGGCCCTGAAGCCGGGATAATCAGAGCCTTTGGGATGTTTTTAGGTACATAAAAACATCCCCGCACAGAGGACATTCTATGAGGGGATTTTATATTTATCGTTTCTTTATCATCGCCGCTAAATAGACCACTATTGAAACTATTAGTAGCGATGCTGTGCACAGGAAGAGAAAATAATACTTATCCCACGTATCACCGGGAATGACACTCGTATATCTTCTAATAAACCAATATAATTTAACCTCTGGCATTAAGACAAAAAGCGAAACAAAAACTGCCATATATAAAAAAGCTTCTCCAATCCATAATAGTACATATTGTATTGGTTTCATCAGTACACCTGTATTGTTCCAAAGGCAGTTAACGAGGCTGTTACTTGTTGTGTAGGTGTGTTGAGTAACGCATCACGTAACAACATAAAATCTGACAGACGAGGCAATGTAATACATCCTTCACTAACCCCCTTATAACCTGCTGGATGTAGTCGAAAGTACCCTCTCTCAACATCTCCGATAAACGTTAGATCATCTATCTGCGAATCCTGTCTGTACAGGGTAAACCATAGGGAACGATCGGAACCAGAAATAAATGATGCTACAGAATCTCTGATGCCGGTTATAATGCCGCCAGTACCACGCGTGACAATATAATAAAGATCTGGCGGTAATGGACCGATATCAGGTATAGCAATAGCAATAGCAATAGCATTAGCATTAGCATTAGCATTATTACGTGATATGCCTGTGCCAGAATAGGCAGGGAAAAAGCCTATCCGCGGGCAGCTGAGATTACTTAGTGCGCCACCGTTCAAGTGGAAGGTGCATCGAATCATCTTTCATTCCAGCTATCCGCGAAGATAATGTTACCGTCACAATGTTTCCATGTGATTTTCTCATAACGCAAAGATACGGCCTCCAGGTGATTATGCTTTTCAGTTGCCGGGTTTTTGCAATCATGCATCATGGGACAAATAGAGATTACTTTTACATTTTCCAGTAACATATTAAAGTACTCTTATTCTTGCCCTGAGTAATTAATCTTGTACCATTTGATTTCAACGCTTTTTAGCGTTTGTCCTTTTGCTACCGCTTTGTAGATGTAGGGGCTGGATGAATCAAATTCTTTTTGAAAAGTTAACGGTGCGTGTAAACGTGTCCCGGTGATCTTACCCGTTCCATTATCTGTAGGTAAATGCAGACCATGGCTAAAGCCAAGAACTTCAATACTCCCTTCCCGGTCGTGTACATCAACCGCTCCCTTAATATCAGCGCCGCCATCATCCTTTATCCATAAGTAAGCCGGAATTGCCATTCTTCTTTATCATTTTACGGTTGATAAAATGATAACCTCACACAAATAAAGAAGGTGTTCAATACAGGAAATTCTGAGAATGGCGCGTGTTCATTAATAACAAAAAATCGCATGGCAGTAGTTTTAAGGATTATATTAACTGGTTTGTTTTACATGTTTTAGTTATTTGATAGCGGGTGTATATGTCTACTTAGCCATAAAAACTCCTGTTAAATTCTTTGTGGTTAGTGGTGTAGCGATGTCCTACCTTCTTTTTACTGCGCTTCACAAATGCCTTTCTTTTTATTTGTTAGTATAAGTCTTATTTATTGTGTATGTGTTTATTATATTTTCTGGTTATAAATGCAGGCGATGTAATTGCTGGCAAAAATATTCAATGTGAGGGCTTTTCAGAGAAAAGTGCAGGGGAGTGTAATGATTGCAGGAATAGCTTAACGATGCCCGCAAATGAAATGCTCTGCCGGGTGGCGCTGCGCTTACCCGGCCTACGGGGCGCTATTTGTAGGCCCGGCAAGCATAAGCGCCGCCGGGCAATCAGGTCACAGTTTCGGTGTACCTGATGCTCTCCCCGGCCCTGTGGGAGAGGTTAAGCAATACGGTATTTACGCTTAACCGGTACTTTCATCAAGGTGAGTAAGTCGCCTGGCCATCCACACACGGGCTTGAAATTCGAGGTTGATGCCAAACTTAGTTTGCTTTGGCGTGATGAGAAATGGCGCTTTAATTATGAGCATTTTTAGATTACGAGACATAGCGTCCGATTCCGATCGCTATTGGTACAATGAAGTGGAGGACTTTTAACCGAAACCGGAAGCCTGTATCGGGGGAGGCTAATACTCGGCGGTAAAGTAAAACACCACTATCGCAGAAGATGGTGTTTTTGGAGGAATTTAACCGGTTTGTCTTAAGTCTGAATCAGGCGTTTAAACAAAAGCTGTTGTATGTCCTGCTTTTGAGCCAGGATAGCATGCGCAGTCACGCAGTTGCCTTCAACTGAATAAAGTACACGATATCCATCTGCGCTGTTGAACTCACGGTACCTGGCACATCCAATCTTTACCAGTTCGGGACAAATCTGGCATCCACTGGGAAACTGACCCACGGTGCTTTCGAACTGCTCAAGGATACCGGTAATGACCGGTCGAGGCTCAACGTCAGCACGGCGAAGAAAACTCACTATATGCTCGATGCAATGCTTTGCTGTGAGCGTGTACTCAAAAACTGGCGGACTTTGATCCTGATTCATTTACAAACCTTAATATCAGGCTGCGCCCTCACCAGTTGAATCCATCAAGCAACTGCTCTTTTGAATACGTTTTCCCTTCAGCCTTGTCCTTCTCTGAGAGAGTCAATAATTTCAAAAGTGCTATGGCGTTCTCTCGCTCCTGCTGCTGGTCATAAGACTCAATAACATAAGCCGGCACGCCATTCTGAGTGACCAGGATGGGTTCAGAAAGGTCGAGCGTAGCTGCGTTTTTTTTCACGAAGCTAATCGTTTCTACTTTCATCGTTGTCTTTATCAGTTATGGATTGAGGTTCAAATATAGACCATATTTGGTCCTTCGGCAAACGCTTCATTTTTGCGATATGCATATCCCTATATCCGAACCTGACTTATTGCGCGCGTGGCTATTATACCTTGCTGGATATAAATACAGGTGAGGTGATGACTGGCAAAGTTATTAAATGCGAGGGCGCTCCAGATAAAAATGCAGGGGAATTTAACGGTTGCAGGAATGGCTGAACGGTGGCCGTATATATAATGCTGACTGCCTGGACCATGCGGCCTGATGCCCTCTTCCCCGGCCCCTCTCCCACAGGGCGAGGGGAGCAAACATTAAAAAATCCTCTGAAGTGAGGATTTTTGCTATTTATTCCGCAGCATCAGGGCACTTCCGGTACAGCCTGCGAGGATGCCCGATATTGCCATACAGCATCTCGATGCTGATAAACCCGCTCTCCACGCAGTATTCCAGATAGCGACGGCTGGTGGTTTTGCTGATCCCGACGACGTCCACCACGTCATCCACGGACCAGTGCGTATCCGGATGATCGCTAAAGAAACGCTTAATTTTTTCCAGCGTATTGGGCTCGATCCCTTTTGTTGAAGGCGCTGAAGAGGATTCGCCCGCGGGCAGATTAAACATTCTGTCCAGCGCGTGCTGATCGACCACCTTCATCTGGCGTATCGCGTTCACCAGCAGCATAAAGCGCTCCAGCGACGCTTGTAAGCGCTGGAAGAAAACGGGTTTGATCAGATAATCAAACGCGCCGCTGCGCATGGCGCGGCTGCACGTCTCCATGTCGCTGGCGGCGGTGATAAATATCACCGAACATTCGTAGCTTTTCAGCAACGGGCTGTCGATAAGCTCCACGCCCTGGCCGTCCGGCAGGTAGTTATCCAGCAGCACCAGCCGCGGCCTGTGTTCGCTGATAAGCGCGTGGGCCTGTTCCAGCGAGGCCGCGATGCCCACCACCCGCAGGTGAAAATTCTGCTCAATGTATTCACGATGCAGCCCGGCAAGGTGCGGCTCATCTTCAACAATGACGACGTCAAGCGGTCTGGAATGCGTCATGAGTTAGCCCTGTCGTATTCGAAGCGTGGTAAGGGATAAACACTGAGAAAAGCGTGCCCTGTGGCGCGTTATCGCTGATTTCGATACTGCCGCCAGCCTGCTCAACGTAGCCTGCCACCAGGTAGAGGCCGATGCCGTGCTCTGCGCCCGCCAGGCTGTCACCGGCGGGTTTGCTGGTCACGCCCTGTTCAAAGAGGTGCGCTTTCATGGCGTCGTCCACGCCGCAGCCCCGATCGGCGACTTCAATCAGCAGCTCCTGATTACGATCTGAAATATAAAGCTCTACGGGGGCGCAGGGCGGCGGGGCGTTCAGCGTGGCGTCCACAGCGTTATCCACCAGGTTGCCGATAACGGACATCAGCGCCGTCTCGCTAATGCCAGGCGGCAGACGGGTCATCTGACAGGCCGGATCGAAGCGAAGCTCAATGCCTTTCTCGCGCGCGCTGACGTATTTCCCGAGCAGAAGGCCGCAGAGCGCCGGGGAGGTAAAGCGGGTCGAGACAAAATCCAGCGCCTGCTGCGCCCCTTCGGACTGCGCCTGAATATAGCGGATCGCCTCGTCGTAGTGCTGCATTTGCAACAGCCCGACCAGGGTTGCCGTCCAGTTCAGCTGTTCGTGGCGCATCATGCGCAGGTTATCCGCATAGCGTGTCACCTGGCTGAGCTGGCTGCTGAGGGTGTTAATGTCATTTTTATCGCGGAAGCTGAACACCCAGCCGTTTTCCCGCCCCGGCTCCAGCTCGATAGGCACGCGGTTGACGATCACCTGGCGCTGATTCAGCACGGCAATCTGGTCGTGGCGGTTGCCGTTTCCCGTTTGCTCAATAAAGCCGGGTGGCACATGCAGAACGTCCGCCAGCGGTTTACCGAGCAGCGTTTTTTCATCCTGCTGAATACTCAGCAGCTCCCTCGCGGCGCGGTTGATCAGGATAAGCTGCCGCTCCTCGTTGACGGCAAACACCCCCTCATACATCGCCTCCAGCAGCGCTTTTTGTTGCAGCACCAGCAGGGCGATATCTTTCGGCTCCAGGCGGAACATCTGCTTTTTCAGGTTGCGGCTGAACAGCCAGGAAAAGAGGAACAGCAACAGCAGCAGCGCGAGGCCGTAAAGCGCGGCCTGCCACAGCAGGTGAGCGTTAATATTGGCGATGTACGAGGTGAGATAGCCCACCGAAACAATGCCAATCACCTGATGCTGTGCGTTAAAAATCGGCGCCTTGCTGCGAAGCGACACGCCAATTCCCCCCTTACGCACGGAGATAATGGTTTTGCCCTGCAAGACTTCCGCGTTGTCACCGCCAATCATCGGCAGGTTCAGGCGCTCCGGCGATTCAGAGTGATAGAGATGCTGTTCGTGGGTATCGCCAATAACAATATAGCTGGCGTCGCTCTGTGCCCGCAGAGGCTGAATTAATTGTGCGATCCCGGCCAGATCGCGGTGCGCGACTTTGTCCGCCAGCCCCGGCATCAGCGCAATTTCGCTGGCCTGCACCCGCGCACGCTGGCCCAAATCGTGATGCAGCTGGCGGTCGATAAAATGAAAAAGAATCACGCCCAGCAGCGTGAGCAGCAGGCAGGAGAACAGCACCAGTGCAAGAAAGAGCTTCACCTGAAACGGGAATCTGCGTTTCATATAACCTGCGTAAAATTTCCGAAACGATGTCAGAGCCTGCCATCTGGCATCAGCGCCCGCAATCTTATGAAACCAGAGTTGTGAGAGGTAACACTTTCTATGAGGAGGGGGAGGGAAGGCGCACGGCTTATTGCTCAGCCGTGCGCAGGGGAAATCGGCTTACTTGTTTAATTCGGCTTTGGCTTCTGCCAGCTCTTCTTTCGCGTCCTCAAGCTTTTCCTGTTTCTTCTCGATTTTATCTGTCCGGCCCGTCGCTTTGGCTTCGTTCAGCTCCTGCTCGCGTTCGGCAACTTTTTGCTCTTTCTTGCGCACGTCGGCTTCGCGATCTGCGCGCAGGGAGGCATCGGTGCAGTGGGCGGATGTTTCCGCCAGCGCTTTCTCAAGGCCCGCAACGCGATAGCTGTTGTCATGCGCTTTGGCATAGTCGATCTGCTGCTGAATCTCTGCTTTTTTCGCTGCACAGCCCGTCAGGCCGGAATTTGCCAGCGCAGATGCAGCAGGAAGGGCAATCAGTGCCAGCGCCAGCGCCGTGTTTTTTGTCATCAGGTTAACATTCATGGTTTCTCTCTCCTTGTGAAGTTTATTAAGCGACATCTTACCTGCAAGATCTTAATGAATGCTTAAATCAACCTTAGAAAAAGCGGGGATGATTCATTTTTTAGCCAACCCTTGACCCTCAACAAGAAAGCCCGCGCGTATCTCTCGCATAATCACCGCCGTTTTTCCTCTTACTGGTGTGATGGAATGGTAAATCAACTGAATCTGAACTGGCCTGAGTTCTTAGAGAAATACTGGCAAAAGCAACCCGTCGTGTTGAAAAATGCCTTCCCGAACTTCGTTGACCCGATCACGCCGGACGAGCTGGCGGGGCTGGCGATGGAGCCGGAGGTGGACAGCCGCCTGGTGAGCCATAAGGACGGTCAATGGAGCGCGAGCCACGGCCCGTTCGAGCAGTTTGACGATCTCGGTGAAAGCGGCTGGTCGCTGCTGTGTCAGGCGGTGAACCACTGGCATATGCCTGCGGCGGAGCTGGTGCGTCCGTTCCGCGTGCTGCCGGAGTGGCGTCTGGACGATCTGATGATCTCCTACTCCGTGCCGGGCGGCGGCGTGGGTCCGCACATCGACAACTATGACGTCTTTATTATTCAGGGCATGGGCCGCCGCCGCTGGCGCGTGGGCGATGCCATTCCGATGCGTCAGTTCTGCCCGCATCCGGCGCTGCTGCACGTCGATCCGTTCGAGCCCATCATCGACGTGGAAATGTCGCCGGGCGATATCCTCTATATCCCGCCTGGATTCCCGCACGACGGCTTCACTTATGAAGATACGCTGAACTATTCCGTGGGCTTCCGTGGGCCGAACGGACGCGATCTGATCAGCAGCTTCGCCGACTACGCACTGGAAAACGATCTGGGCGGAGTGAACTACGGCGATCCCGATCTGACGGTTCGTGACCACGCAGGCCGCGTAGAAGCGCACGAGCTTGAGCGCCTGCGCACGATGATGGTTGAGATGATTAGCCAGCCGGAAGATTTCAGGCAGTGGTTTGGCCGCTTTGCCAGCACGCCGCGTCACGAGCTGGATATTGCCCCGGCAGAACCGCCGTACTCACCGGAAGAAGTGCTGGATGCGCTGCAGGGCGGTGAAACGCTGACGCGCCTGAGCGGTCTTCGCGTGCTGAATGTTGACGGTAAGTTCTTCGTTAACAGTGAAGGCTGGAACCCCGCGGATGCGCAGGCGGCAGATGCGTTAAGCCGTCTGACCGAACTCAGCCAGCACGACCTCGGCGACGCGCTGGAAAATCCGGCGTTTGTTGAAGAGCTCACGGCGTTTATCAATCAGGGTTACTGGTTCTTCGACGAGTAATTGTTGAGGGGCGTGCCGTCTGATGCCCTCTCCCCAACCCTCTCCCACGGGGAGAGGGAGTAAAACCAAAGCTCCGTACAGTTCCCTCTCCCTTCGGGAGAGGGTCAGGGAGAGGGGAAAATATACGATCAATTCGCTGAAACCGGCCTTCTCGTCAAATCCTCACCTTCTGCATCATCTGCCGTAGCATGACGTCTCTCCGCCAGCAGGCGGCAAATCTCCGCGTGCTTCTCTTCCGTAAAGGTAAAGCGTGACATAAAGCCCAGACGAATCAGCGAGCCAATCGCGGGCAGCAGGCAGATGCCGAAGAACAGCCCGTTCAGCACCGCGTCGCTCTGGCTTTGCGCCTGCGGTATGTAGCCAATCATCGTCAGGAACACGCCAATCAGCCCGCCGCCGACGGCCACCGACATCTTGCCGGTAAAGGTCTGCCCGGAAAACGTGATCGCTGCACAGCGCTTATGGGTGTGGTACTCGGCGTATTCGATGGTGTCAGCAATCATCGACGACGTCAGTATGTTGGTCATCATCACGAAGACGGTGCTCAGGCCCAGCAGCAGGAACAGCACCGCCGTGTGGTGATAGCCCGCAAACCACATCACCACCCGTACCGCGATATCCAGCCCACAGAGGATCATAAACAGCTTCCGCTTCTGCATTTTTCGCGTCAGCATCGGTGCCACCAGGCACACCACGGCCGCCACAATCCCCATCAGGCCAATCACCATTTGCAGGCTGGCGTCGCCCATGTTGTAGATGAAGAAGTAGATATAAATGCCGTTGGCAACGTTATGAAACACGCAGAAGAAGAACGACAGCAGGATAATAAACAGCGGCTTGTTCTGCTTCAGGTTGTGGAAGGTATCGCGAATGGTGACCTTTTCCGGGCTTGGCGGCACGCGCTCTTTAATTTGCAGGAAGCCGTTGAGCATCAGCGGCAGGCCGACCAGCATCATCACCAGCGCCGCCATAAAGTAGCCTTTGTCGTTGCTGTACTGTGAGAAGAAGGCCGCCAGCTTCGGGAAGAAGATATTGGCGCAGGCAATGCCCGCATTCACGCCGAGCATCGCCGCGGTGACCGCGCGGGTGCGCTGCCCGGAGTCGTTAGTCATCACCGACGACATCGACCAGAACGGAATATCGGAAATGGCATACAGGGTACCCCACAGAATGTAGGTCACGCCGGCGTAGAGAATTTTGGTGGTGGTGTCGGCCTCGATTTTATAGAACGACAGCAGCGTGACGCCGGTAATCAGCAGCGGCGCAATCAGCATAAAGTGGCGGAACTTACCGAAGCGGCTGTTGATGGTGTCCATGATGCTGGCGAACAGCGGATCGTGGACCGCATCCCAGGCGCGGGCAATCAGGAAAATGGTGCTGGCGGCAAGGGCGGAGATGCCCAGCACGTCGGTGTAAAAATAGTTGATGAACGAACCCACTAAACCAAAGCTAAAACACTGACCTAAACCATAGCCAAAATAGGACCACAACTCGCGAGACGGTATTTTCATTGTATTTGCCATAGTGCGTACCTTAAAGCCCGGCGGCGAACCGCCGGGGCGCTGACATCATTTTTTATGGACGGGCAGGGTGCAGGCCGATTTTGCTCAGCCTGCGGACCAGGCGCATTTCGGCCTGTGAGAACGGAATACCGTTCTCTTCAAACACGTCGTGGAACCACAGACGGCAGTAGTCCGGCGAGTTCGTCATCACCACCGGCCACGGCAGCCAGGTCTGCGTCTTACCGCGCACTAATCCCCACTGATACGGCGCAACGTTGGCGGCGTGCATCAGCGGTAATTGCTCTTCGATGGTGCTGCCGACGTGGCGGGCCAGCCATTCGGTGCAGAACATCGGGCGGTCGAGCTGTTCCAGTTGGTGGATGATGGCAACCATCCGCGCGGTGTTGGTGTAAGCGTGGAAGCTCACCACGTCCGACAGCTCAAGCGCAGTTTGATCCAGCGGATGCTGGTAGAACGTCTCGCCTTCTTCTTCTGCCGGCAAGCGCCACGCGCAGACGGTGAGCGGCTGCTCCGGATCCTCTTCGCGAACCCATTCGAAGGCTTTACGCATCAGCTCGTGGGCGTACGCCTCCAGCTTTTCGTCATACTGCACCTCAACGGTGCCGGTGGCGAAAATGCCGCGGTTGCCGGGTTCGTTGTAAAGATCCCACAGCAGCACGCGCTTATCGCTGCGGAATTCGCGCACGATGTCGCGCACGTAGCGCTCAATCTGCGGCCACTCATCGGGATCGCACACTTTAGCGCGCCCCGGGCTCGCCGCCGCCTGGCTGTTGTGTTTGCCCGGTACCGGCGCTTTTTGCGGGCCGAGGTAGGGCTCATCGCCGGAAAAGCCGCAGTCGTCCATCAGCGTCAGCATGGTGCGGAAACCGTGGCCGTCGGCAATCTGTAAAAAGTGGTGGATGCGTTCGATCAGGCCGTCGCGATCGTGCTCCCAGACGATAAACGGCAGATTGATGCGCAGGCTGTTGTAGCCCGCCTCTGCCGCCCAGCCCAGTTCGCGCGCAATGGTCGGCGCGTCGAAGGTCTCCTTCTGCCAGATATCCGTCCAGTTCACCGCCGTAGAAGGCAGATAGTTAAAGCCGCACAGCCAGCCCTGCTGCTGATACCACGCGTTTGCCTGCTGCTGCGTCCACTGCTGTTTCATGCTCACCTCAATAGCTGATAATATTTAGCTAATAATTATTAGTTGGGGGATAAATGAGCAAATGCGAATGCGCAGAAAAGCGAGAGGCGTCACAAAGTTCAGCCGTCCGGCGTAAAGAAACGTGACCGGAGGCGCATGGCGCTGCCGAAAAACGAAGAGGGCGGGTATGATGTTGATTCTGTTAGCCGCAGGGCAGGGAATATGAAGCGGAAAAATAAGGTCACGATGAACGACATTGCGCGCGCTGCCGGGGTTTCACAGGCTACGGTGTCGCTGGTCCTCAACCAGTCGCGCAATATTAAACTTAGCGACGAGACGCGTCAGCGGGTGATTGCCGTGGCGGGCGAACTCGGCTACGACCGCCTGCCCGCGATCCACTCACCGCACAATCAGGAAGAGATTGCGCTGCTGATTAGCTCTCTGCAAAGCTATGACCCGTTTCTTGACGCCATCAGCCAGGCACGCGAAGCCGCCTGGCGCAGCGAAGTGCTGCTGACGGTCTACGACTACGGCGACGACAGCGAACTGGCGCTGAACATCATTCGCCAGCTGGAAAAGCGCAACTGCGTGGGCATTATTCTGGCCTCGCCGGTGACCTGCGTGGCGGACATGAGCGCGTTTCAGGGCTGTACGACGCTGCCGCTGGTGCTGCTTAACCAGCGCGATCCCGACTCCCCGCTGCTGCCGTCGTTTGTGCCCGATGACTACGCCAACGCCTTCCAGCTGACGCGCCATCTGCTGAGCCAGGGCGTTACCCGCATCGCGCATATTACCGGTGAAAGCTGGATGGAGGCCTCCCGCCAGCGCCTGGCTGGCTATCAGGCGGCGCTGACCCAGGCGGGCATTGAGCCGAAAGCAGAATGGGTGCAGCAGACCAACTGGCAGTTCAACGAGTCGTATCAGGCGACGGTGGCGCTGCTGGCGCTGGACGAGCGCCCGGAGGCCATTTTCTGCGCCAGCGACTGGCTGGCTATCGGCTGCTATCAGGCTTTGTCGACGCACGGCGTGAACATCCCGCAGGATATGCTGGTGGCGGGCTATGACGATCAGAAAATTTCAGAACAGATGACGCCGCCGCTGACCAGTATCCAGCTGCCCTACGGCGAGCTGGGCCGCCTGGCGGCAGAATATCTCTGCAACGCCGAAGACGCGGCTTCGCATTTAACCCTGGCTGGGCGTCTTAAAATAAGGCACTCAAGCGGGCGTTGAAATGCCCGGTGACGGCTTTGCCTGACCGGGCCTGCAGAATGCGGAATTTGTAGGCCCGGCAAGCTTGCGCCGCCGGGCAATAAGGGGGAGAGTTACTTCTGGCTACAGCCCGCGCACTGCTTGTTCTGGATCTGCTGGAAGAAGTCGTTGCCTTTGTCATCCACGAGGATAAACGCCGGGAAGTTTTCGACTTCAATTTTCCAGATGGCTTCCATACCCAGCTCCGGATACGCCACGCACTCAAGGCTCTTAATGCTCTGCTGCGCGAGAACCGCTGCCGGGCCGCCGATACTGCCGAGGTAGAAGCCGCCGTGTTTGCTACACGCATCAGTTACCTGCTGGCTGCGGTTGCCTTTGGCGAGCATCACCATGCTGGCACCGTGGGACTGCAACAGATCTACGTATGAATCCATGCGGCCTGCGGTGGTCGGGCCGAGAGAGCCTGACGCATAGCCTTCCGGGGTTTTTGCCGGGCCCGCGTAGTAGATTGGGTGATCTTTCACGTACTGCGGCAGCTCTTCACCGTTATCCAGCAGCTCTTTGAGCTTCGCATGAGCCATATCACGCGCCACGATAATGGTGCCGTTCAGCGACAGGCGGGTGGAAACAGGATGGGCGGAGAGCTGTTTGCGGATCTCGCTCATCGGCTGGTTCAGGTCGATCTTCACTACGCTGCCTTCGCCCTGCTGGCGCAGCGCTTGCGGAATGTACTGGCCCGGATTGGCTTCCAGTTTTTCAATCCAGATCCCGTCACGGTTTATCTTCGCCTTGATATTGCGGTCCGCCGAGCAGGAGACGCCCATGCCAATCGGGCAGGACGCGCCGTGGCGCGGCAGACGGATCACGCGAATGTCGTGAGCGAAGTATTTGCCGCCGAACTGTGCGCCGAGGCCGAGGTTCTGCGCTTCCTGCATCAGCTCCTGCTCAAGCTGCACGTCGCGGAAGGCCTGACCGTGTTCGTTGCCTTCGGTTGGCAGGCCGTCGTAATAGCGGGTAGACGCGAGCTTCACGGTTTTCAGCGTGGCTTCTGCGGAAGTACCGCCAATCACGAAGGCGATATGGTACGGCGGGCAGGCTGCGGTACCGAGCGTACGCATCTTCTCAACCAGCCAGTTTTTCAGTTTGGCTGGCGTAATCAGCGCTTTGGTTTCCTGATACAGGTAAGTTTTGTTGGCGGAGCCGCCGCCTTTTGCCATGCACAGAAACTTGTATTCATCGCCGTCGACGCTGTAGAGATCGATCTGCGCGGGCAGGTTGGTGCCGGTGTTGACCTCTTTATACATATCCAGCGGGGCGTTCTGGGAGTAACGCAGGTTGTCTTCGGTGTAGGTGTTGTACACGCCACGCGCCAGCGCGGCTTCGTCACCGCCGCCGGTCCAGACGTTCTGGCCTTTTTTACCCATGATGATGGCGGTACCGGTGTCCTGGCAGGTCGGCAGTACGCCTTTAGCGGCGATCTCCGAGTTGCGCAGGAACTGCAACGCCACGTATTTGTCGTTGTCGCTGGCTTCCGGGTCGGTCAGGATTGCCGCAACCTGCTTCTGGTGAGAAATGCGCAGCATGAAGGATGCATCGTGAAATGCCTGCTGCGCCAGCAGGGTCAGCGCTTCAGGCGCGACTTTCAGCACCTCCTGACCGTCAAATTCAGCCACGGAAACGTGCTCGCGGCTCAGCAGATAGTAATCGGTTTCGTCTTTGGCGAGCGGGAAAGGGGTCTGATACACAAACGGTTTATTCGACATACTCAACTCCATAATAAACTTTGCCCGTGACCTGGTTGCGTCAGGGGGAGTTTGAAATGATTGATTCCGGAATCGTTATTTTTGCCTGATGGCGCTTTGCTTATCAGGCCTACAACCTCAAAGAATGATGCGTTTGTAGGCCCGGTAAGCCTGCGCCACCGGGCATTTGTGACGTTGTCTTAGAACATCATCGACATCCACGGATAGCCAATCAGCAGCAGGGCGGCGAGGAAGATGGCCCCGAAGATGGTACCCAGACGCCAGTAGTCTTTGGTTGGCAGATAGCCACTGCCGTAGTAGATAGGGCTTGGGCCGGTGCCGTACGGGGTGATGATCCCCATCACGCCGAGCGAGGTCACCATCAGCAGACAGAACACTTCCATATTCATGCCCGGAATGGTGGAGGCAATGGTCAGCATGGCTGGCAGCAGCGCGGTGGTGTGCGCGGTGGTGCTGGCAAACAGGTAGTGCAGCAGGTAGAACGCCAGCAGCAGCACGATGGTTGCGGTGCCCGGAGAGATGCCGCCCATCAGCGCGCCACCTTCTTTACCCAGCCACGCAATGAAGCCGGTGGAGGAGAGGCCATCAGCCAGTGCGACCAGCGTTGCGAACCACACGAAGGTGTTCCACGCCGCTTTGTTGTTGGTGATATCGTTCCAGTTCAGTACGCCGGTCCACAGCATCAGCACGATAACCAGCAGGGCGGCCATCGCCGGTTCAATAAAGTCGGCGGCGAAGATCCACATCATCAGCGCACAGCAGACGAACACCAGCAGCAGGATTTCGTTGCGCGACAGCTTGCCGAGTTTTTCCAGCTCACGGGCAGCCCACAGCGGCACTTCGTTGTTCACTTTCACTTCCGGCGGGTAGAACCAGTAGGCCAGCAGCGGCATCACCAGAATCAGGATCACGCCGAGCGGCAGGAAGGCGAGGAACCACATGCCCCAGGAGATATTCAGGCCGACGATGCTTTTCACCAGCGCCAGCGCCAGCAGGTTCGGCGCCAGGGCGGACAGGAACATCGAGCTGGTGATACAGGCCGCGGTGATCGCCACCCACATCAGGTAAGAACCGATTTTACGCGCGCTTGGGTCGTTCGGTTTTGAGCCGTACAGCGGTGGCAGGTTAGCGATAATCGGGTAGATGGTCCCGCCGCTACGCGCGGTATTGGACGGCGTAAACGGAGCCAGCAGCAGGTCAGCGAAGGTGATGGCATAACCGAGCGTCAGGCTGCGACGACCGAGGTATTTCACCAGAATCAGCGCCAGACGGCGACCAAACTGGGTTTTGTCATAGCCTGCGGCAAACATAAAGGCACCGAAGATCAGCCACACGGTGGAGTTACCGAAGCCGCTCACCGCCCATTTAAAGGAGGCAGATGCCAGCTTGAACTTCGGCTCCAGCATCTGCTCCGGGCTGAACAACAGCCACTGGCTGCACAGGGCGATGACCACCACGCCGGTCAGGCCAATCACGGCACCCGGCAGCGGTTCGAAGATAAGACCGACAATCACGCCCACGAAGATAGCGAAATAGTGCCATGCGTACGGCGGCAGGCCTTCCGGGACCGGCACGAACAGCAGCAGCACTGCGACGATAATCGGCAGCGCCATCATCAGCAGGCGGTTTTTATTTCCGGCTTTTGCACCAGCGGCAGGCGCTGGTGCGGGGGTTGCAGTTTTGTCTTTCATAGTGAGACTCGACAAGTAGTTAAGAATTCGGTTTGCCGTTCTGAATCACCCGATCGTTTTTTTTAGTTTCTAAACTTACTTTAATTATATATAACGATCGTGAGGCTATTCAGATATAGCGATTTAACGCATTAAACGGTGCGCTAAATTAGATATTTTGGTTATTTATATATTGCGCTTTCAGTACGCGTTGCAATTGATCCAGATCAAAAAAATGAAATAACTGGACGCTTTATTTTGTTTTTATATAACCACTCAGGGGTGTGTGGTTATTTAAGAAAATAATGGATAAATGTTAATTTATAAAAGCAGTGATGATGACGTTTAAGTTTGATTGTTGTGTGTTATATATTGATATTTAGGTGTTTTTTATGTCGTCGGTCATGCCGTTTTATTGTTAATGATGGTTGTGTAATTGTTACTTTCTCTGGCGGTGATGTAAATATCATATTTTTATTTGCTAATACTGTAGTGGTATTGATGTTATGGCAGGTATTAAATAGTTTTATAACTAACGTAATACCTTTAGAAACTAAATAAAGTATTATATTAGAGGCATGAAATCGGACCACTTAATAAAACGAATAAAGCGCCCGTCACCGAATTCTTAAATTTCAATTTTAAAATCTGGAGTTCCATTATGACCAGTAATGAACGCATTCTGAGCCCCTTCACTCTGCCAAACGGCACCGAGCTGAAAAACCGTTTGTTAATGGCGCCGATGACCACCTGCACAGGCTATTTTGACGGCACCGTGACCAGCGAGCTGGTGGAATACTACCGCGTGCGTGCGGGCAGCATCGGCACCATCATCGTTGAGTGCTGCTTCATCGACGATCTCGGTCTCGCTTTCCCGGGCGCTATCGGCATCGATAATGATGAGAAGGTAGCAGGCCTCGCCAAAATCGCCACAGCCATCAAAGCCGAAGGCTCAAAGGCTATTTTGCAGATTTACCACGGCGGTCGCATGGTCGACCCGAAACTGATCGGCGGTCGTACGCCGGTAGGCCCAAGCGCCGTCGCTGCTCCGCGTGAAGGTGCTGCAACGCCCGTTGCGCTGACCACGGAAGAAGTGGCGGGCATGGTCACCAAATTCGGTGAAGGCGTGCGCCGTGCCATTCAGGCCGGTTTCGACGGTGTGGAGATCCACGGTGCGAACACTTACCTGATTCAACAGTTCTTCTCGCCGAACTCCAACCAGCGTACCGACGAATGGGGCGGCAGCCGCGACAACCGCGCAAAATTCCCGCTGGCGGTGCTCGACATCACGCATAAAATGGTGCGCCAGTACGCCGACGACAGTTTCATCATCGGCTACCGCTTCTCGCCGGAAGAGATGGAAGTCCCGGGCATCCGCTTTGACGACACGATGTTCCTGCTGGAAAAACTGGCGGCGCGCGGTCTGGACTATCTTCACTTCTCGCTCGGCGCAAGCCTGCGTTCGTCCATTGTCGATACTCAGGATCCAACGCCGCTGATTGAAAAATTCTGTGCGCAGCGTTCTGAAGTGCTGGCGCAGGTTCCTGTGATGGGCGTCGGCGGCGTAGTGAACGCGAAAGATGCCGAAGAAGGGATCGATCACGGCTACGACCTGATTGCCGTTGGCCGCGCAACCATCGCTTATCCTGACTGGGCGGAGCGTATCGCCAATGGCGAAGAGCTGGAGCTGTTCATCGACAGCACCCGGCGTGAAGCGCTGAACATCCCGGAACCGCTGTGGCGCTTCTCGCTGGTGGAAGCGATGATCCGCGACATGAGCATGGGCGAAGCCAAATTCAAAGCGGGCGTGTTCGTTGAGAACGTGCAGGACGATACCCACGAGCTGGTGATCAACGTCAGCCTCGAAACCGACCGCATTGCCGATATCGAACTGGTGTCCGGCCCGTCGCAGGTCGAATTCGTGACCAGCTTTGAAGAGATCAAATCCCGCATCCTGGACGCCAACACTCCGCACGTTGATGCCATCTCCGGTGCGACCAGCCAGAGCGAAGCGGTGAAAAAAGCCGTTTCCAAAGCGATGGTGAAATCCACTAAAGCGCGCGTGGCGGAAGAGGGCGGCGATGAGCTGGCGCCGAAAAACTACGACGTTGTGGTTGTCGGCAGCGGCGGTGCAGGCCTGGCGGCGGCGATTCAGGCGCACGACGAAGGAGCAAGCGTGCTGATCGTTGAAAAAATGCCAACCATCGGCGGCAACACCATCAAGGCTTCTGCGGGTATGAACGCCGCGGAAACCCGCTTCCAGCGCGTGAAAGGCATTCAGGACAGCAAAGAGCTGTTCTATGCTGAAACCCTGAAGGGCGGCGGCAATAAAAACAATCCGGAGCTGCTGCATCGCTTCGTAGAAAACGCGCCGGAAGCCATCGAATGGCTGGCTCGTCGCGGCATCATGCTGAACGATATCACCACCACCGGTGGGATGAGCATTGACCGTACTCACCGCCCGCGTGATGGATCGGCGGTCGGCGGCTACCTGATCAGCGGCCTGGTGCGCAACGTCACTAAACGCGGTATCGACGTAATGCTCGACACCTCCGTGGACGACATTCTGTTTACCGACGGTGAAGTGAGCGGCGTGCGTCTGCTGACCGAAGAGAAAGAAACCGTGCTGGTGCAGGCGAAAAGCGTCGTTGTGGCAACCGGCGGCTTCAGCGCTAACAGCGCGATGGTGGTGAAATACCGTCCTGACCTCGAAGGCTTCGTGACTACCAACCACAAAGGTGCGACCGGCGGCGGTATCGCATTGCTGGAACGTATCGGTGCGGGCACCGTGGACATGGGCGAAATCCAGATCCACCCGACCGTTGAGCAGAAAACCTCATACCTGATTTCTGAATCCATCCGCGGCGGCGGGGCGATTCTGGTGAGCCAGCAGGGCGAGCGTTTCTATAACGAAATGTCCACCCGCGATAAAGTCTCTGCGGCAATCATTGCCTTGCCGGAACACTTCGCTTACATCGTCTTCGATGAGCACGTGAGAGCGAAAAACAAAGCGGCGGATGAGTACATCGCAAAAGGTCTGGTGGTCAGCGCCAGCTCACCGCGCGAGCTGGCGGCGAAGCTGGGCATGGACGAGCACGCTTTCCTTGCTACGCTTGAACGCTACAATGGCTTCGTGGAGAAACAGCACGATGACGATTTTGGCCGCACCACCGCGCTGCGTGCGCCAATCAACGAAGGGCCGTTCCACGCTATCCAGATTGCGCCAGGCGTGCACCACACCATGGGCGGCGTGACCATCAACACCGATACCGAGGTGCTGAACGCTGAGTATCAGGTTATCCCTGGCGCCTATGCGGCGGGCGAAGTGGTCGGTGGTATCCACGGCGGCAACCGCATCGGCGGGAACGCAGTAGCGGATATCATTATCTTCGGTACGCTGGCGGGCCATCAGGCTGCGGTGAGAGCGCAGCGGTAAAAGCGGCGCTGGCGGTGAGATTTCCCCCTCACCCCGGCCCTCTCCCTCAAGGGAGAGGGAGAAAACCAGACTGGCGCTGTTATTAATTGCGTGCACAATCAGTCCCCTCTC
>NZ_DALZVG010000001.1:83585-128672 GCF_032012665.1 Scandinavium sp. | reverse complement strand
CACAATCAGTCCCCTCTCCCTCAGGAGAGTGGGAGAAAACCAGACTGGCGCTGTTATTAATTGCGTGCACAATCAGTCCCCTCTCCCTCAGGAGAGTGGGAGAAAACCAGACTGGCGCTGTTATTAATTGCGTGCACAATCAGTCCCCTCTCCCTCAGGAGAGTGGGAGAAAACCAGACTGGCGCTGTTATTAATTGCGTGCACAATCAGTCCCCTCTCCCTGAGGGAGAGGGTTAGGGTGAGGGTCAACCCATCCGGCAAACGCCACCAAAAGAGCCACCACCATGATGAGGGCAACCGCCATGCCAACAGACGATTCGGTTTACAGCTATTCCGCCGTTCTGATGGGGTCGCCCATCCTGCTGAAGCTCTTCTCCCACAACGAACCGCTGGCTTCCCGCGTATTTGGCCTTATCAAACAGTACGAAGATTTGCTGACCGTTAACCGCGCGCAGTCGCAGGTGATGGATATCAATCACGCTGCCGGGGAACGTCCGGTGGCGGTCAGCCGTCCGGTGTATCAGCTGATTAAATGCGCCAAAGCTGCGAGTATGCTGCCCGGCAGCGCGTTCAACCTGGCGATTGGCCCGCTGGTCAAACGCTGGCGCATTGGTTTTAAAGGCGACAGCGTGCCGCCTGCAAATGAGATTGCGGTCCTGCTGGACGTCACCAGGCCAGAAGACGTCGTGCTCGACGATACCGCGCTGAGCGTGTTCTTAACCCGCAAAGGGATGGAAATCGATCTCGGTGCGATCGCCAAAGGCTACATCGCCGACCGCGTGCGCGATCTTCTGCAAAAAGAGGGCGTGACTGAAGGGCTGATCAATCTGGGCGGCAACGTCCAGACGCTCGGCACGCCGCAGGGCTGCTGGAGCATCGGGCTGAAAAAACCGTTCTCGAATGCTGATGCGCTGGTGGGTGCGATGGAAATCGCCAACAAATCGGTGGTTACCTCCGGCACCTATGAACGCTACTTCGAGCAGAACGGCCAGCGCTATCATCACATCCTCGACCCGCAAACGGGTTACCCGCTGGATAACGAACTCGACAGCGTGACCATCATCTCCACCGACTCACTCGACGGTGATATCTGGACCACGCTACTGTACGGTGCGGGCGTGGAGAAGGGCTGCCGGATGCTGAAAGGACGCGAGGATATCGAAGCGATTTTCGTCACCAAAGCGCGGGAAGTGGTGCTTTCTTCCCGTCGCCAGTTCCGCTTTACCCTGCTCGACGACAGCTATCGCCTTATTGACCGTACTGCTTGAGCAGGCCGTACTGTTCCGCCACAAGACGATAGCGATAGACCGGCCGCCCGGTGGCGCCGTAGTGAATGCTGGTGAACAGAATGTTGATCTGCGCCAGCCAAATCAGATACTTCCTGCATGATACCCGCGAAATATTGACCGCATTTGCCAGATCGTCGGTCGAAAACTCCGTGCCCGGATGGGCGTCAATCCACTGGCAAATGGTGCGCAGCGTCTGTGGCGTTAAGCCTTTCGGCAGCTTTTTGCTGTCGGCCACTTCCGGCGTGCCGCCGTGCAGTAGCCTGTCCACGTCAGCCTGCTCGTAATAAGCGTGCGCCCCCATCAGGTTTTTCTTCTCACGCCAGGCGGTAAGCGCCTCTTCAAACCGCGGGAACTGGAAGGGCTTGATCAGGTAATCGACCACGCCGTAGTGAATGGAGGTCTGGATCGTCGCGGCGTCGGCGGCAGAGGAGATCATGATCACATCAATCGCCCGCCCGGAGGCGCGGATCGCCGGCAGCAGATCCAGACCGTTGTCCTGCTGCATGTAGACATCCAGCAGGACCAGATCGATATCCAGCGCGGGATCGTTGACCATCAGCGTAGCCTGCGCCAGCGTGGAAGCGGTGCCGCAGCAGTGAAAACCGGGCACCCGGGCAACATACATCCGGTTCAGCTCGGTGACCATCGCGTCGTCATCAACAATTAATACATTTATCACGCACTCTTCCTTTCACTGTCCCACGGGAGACTGACAAAAAATTGGGTAAACACGCCGGGCTCGGATTCTACCGTAATCGTTCCGCCCAGTTCATCTAACTGCTGGCTGGCAAGGAACAGGCCGACGCCCCGGTTCTCGCCTTTGGTGGAGAAGCCCTTGGCGAAAATGGCCTCCAGATTGGCTTCGGGAATGCCGGGGCCGTCGTCACTGACTTCAATGGTCAGCCAGCCTTGCTGATAATGCATCAGCAGGCTCACTTCGCCTTCTTCCTGCTGGCTCATGGCGTCCAGCGCGTTTTCAATCAGGTTGCCGAGCACCGTCACCAGCACCGTCACCTGTTTTTCATTCGGGTTATCCGGCACCAGGCTTTCATCGGCCAGCTGGAGGCTAAAGCCACGCTCTTTTGCCCGGTTGATTTTGCCGATCAGGAAGCCTGCCACCACCGGTGATTTCACCCGATGCTGAATGGCGCCGATATCGGTCTGATACGTCTGCGCGGTCTGCAATACGTACTCTTCAAGCTTATCGTAACTTTTCATGCTGAGCAGGCCAAGGATCACGTGCAGCTTGTTCATGAACTCGTGCGAGGTGGTGCGCAGGGCATCGACGTAGTTGACCATGCCGTCAAGACGCTGCATCAGCTGGCTGACTTCGGTTTTATCGCGGAAGGTGCTGATCGCGCCAATGACGCGACCCTGGCTGCGAACGGGCACGGTATTGCTGAGCAGCAGGCGACCGTTGCAGCCGAGCTCTCTGTCCTGAATGGGTTCGCCGCTGGCGACCACTTCGGTGAGGTTGTTGAGCAGCTGGGCCTGGCCCGGCTCGCCCTGGGCAATGCTTGATGAGGAGAGCAAAATCTGGCGAGCGGCGTGGTTTATCACCGTCACGCGACCCTGGGCGTCCACCGCCATCACGCCTTCCTTCAGCGACTGGAGCATCGCCTGGCGCTGCTGAAAGAGGCTTGAAAGCTCGGATGGCTCAAGGCCCAGCAGCTCACGCTTGAGCACCCACACCAGAAAACAGATGCCGATGCTCCCGACGACCATGCTGAACAGGACGCTCCAGATCACGCCCCAGCGTCCGCGGCTTATCTGTTCATCCACTTTGCTGAGCGAAATGCCGATGGCCACCACGCCAATCTGCCGGTGATTATCGTCATAGACGGGCGTAAACACGCGTAGCGCTTCGGCCAGCACGCCGTGGTTAATCGCCACGCTCTCGTGACCTGCCAGCGCCGGGTGGAGATCGTCGCCGATAAAGGGTTTGCCGATGAGGGTGTTATCCGGGTGCGAATAGCGAATGCCGCGCATGTCCGTTACCACGGCGAACAGCAGATCGTTGCGCGCCTGCACCGCGTGAGCGAGCGGCGCGATGGGGCTATCCTGCGGCGGCTGAAGCAGGCCCCGTTTTACTTCGGGGGAATCCGCCAGCGTTCTCGCCACCGCCAGCGCCGTTTCTTTTACGCCATCGCGCGTGGCGTTGCCAATCTGTCCGAGCCACAGGGCCCAGACGAGGATCAGCACCGTGCCTACCACGCTGCAAACCATCAACGTCACCAGGGTACTGAGTTTCATCCGCCGCTTTAGCGGGGCGGCGGCGAGGGGGGAATCGCTCATGTCGATCTCACGGCTAACCTCAAAGGGGTAATTATCGCCGCCGGGGCAGATTTTTTAAAGCCGCGTAAAAAAAAGGAAATTTACCATGCGGGCGGGGAAGCGTGACGGCACTCGCAGGCTGTCGCTCAGAATAACCTTATAGTGAATAAGGACGCTAACCAAGGAGGTTGTCATGAGCATTAAGCCAATGAGTTCTGCGATGGAACGTCGCAACGCCGAAACCACCGGGATCGACAAGCTTTCGACCCACGATATGCTGGCGATGATCAACAGGGAAGACCGACTGGTCACCGATGCCATTGCCGCCTGTTTGCCGGAGATAACCCGTCTGGTGGACAACGCGACGGCAACGCTGAGCCGCGGTGGCCGCGTGATACTGGCTGGTGCAGGCGCATCGGGCCGTGCGGCCGTGCTGGCGGCGGGGGAATTTGCGCCGGACAATAAGCACTCGCTGCTGGCGCTGATGGCGGGCGGGCTGCAGTCGATGGTGCAAACCTCGGAGCTGGCGGCTGCAGATTACGATCGCGGGGTAAAAGATCTGGAAGCGATTGCCTTTAGCAACAACGACATGCTGATCGGCCTGAGCATCAGCGGTAAAACGCCGTGGGTCTGGGGCGCGCTGCGCCATGCGTGGTCGTTGGGTGCGAGAGTGGCAATAGTGACTCAGGATGCCAGCAGCGAAGCTGCTCAGTTAGCGGATATCGCCGTCGTGCCGCCAACCGGGCCGGAGGTTGTCGCCGGGTATAACAACCCGAAAGCGCAGCTGGCGCAAAAACAGATCCTCACCATGCTGACCACCGGGATAGCGATCCGCAGCGGGCGCGTTTACAGCAACCTGCGGGTTGACGTGCAGGGTAACACCACGCGCTGGCAGGAGCGGCAGATTGCCCTCGTGATGGAATTGACCGGCTGCCCGCGCGCGCAGGCGAAAGTCGCGCTGGCGAACGGCAACAACCATTGCCGTACGGCAATCCTGAGTATCATGACCGGGCTCGACGCCTGGCGCTCGCGTGAGCTGTTAAGTGACAACAACGACAACCTGCGTTTAGCGTTAATGGAGGCGCAGGAGAAGCAGTTGCACAACGCCTGACAGCCTGCCCGACGGGCCCGGTAAGGCAAACAGCAAAAATCCTCTCCCGAGAGGATTTTTTTTTGTATCAGCCTCCCTCGCCATGTGGCAGGTTGGCCGGGGAGAGGGCATCAGGCCGCACAGCTTACCTGCAGACGACACCTGCTTACCTCCATTCTAAAAACCGCTCAATACCTGATTTCCATCCATTCTCCCCGTGAATGTTTATGCTTGAAGAAATAAAGATAATACGTATAGTTCTCATTCTCTTTTTTATTTATCTTTTGAAGGGAACTTTTCATGAAACGTCAACTCACCGCGATGGCACTGGCCTTCATTCTGGCGGGCTGTGCTGCGCAGAGCACGAAAGCCCCGCAACCCGCACCGCAGCTACAGGCTGCCGCACAAGCTGAGCAGCTGATCCAGCGCGATCTTGCCGATGGCCTGTACGAAATGGCGCTGAGCCCGAAAGGCGATGCGCTGTATGTTTCCAGCGCTGAAGGCTTTAAGGACGTGCAGGGCGGGGTGGTGTATAAGCTCGACCCACAGACGCTGAAGACCCTCGGCGCGAGCCACACGGATCTGAAAAACTTCGGCATGACGATTTCTGACGACGGCCAGACGGTCTACGTCACTAACTCGCTGGACGGCGGCATCAGCGCGCTGAACACCGCTGACGGCAAGGTAAAAGCACGCCTGCTGTTCCCGGAGCGTAACGAAAAAGGGCTGCCGTACGGCGCACGCCAGGTGCTGCTGCATAACGACACGCTGTATGTAGGTGCGGTGGCCGATCCGGCGGTGATTTGGGTGGTGGACGCGAAAACGCTCAAATTAAAAAACCGTATCAAAAACACCGGCAAATGGATGACCGGGCTGCACTATTCGGCCAGTACCGGACGCATATATGCGGCTAACGGCGGTGGGGAAATCCTGGTCATCAATCCACGCAACAACCGCATTGAGCATCGCTGGAAGCCGCTGGGCGACAAACCTGCGCTGCTGCTGAACATCGCCGAAGACAGCGACACCGGCCGCCTGTTCGTTACCGACAACTCAAAAGCCAAAACGACGCTGGTGCTGGATATCCATAGCGGCAAGGTAATTAAGCAGCTGGATATCGGTGATTCGCTTGGGGTGGTGTTTAACCCGAAACGTCACGAACTGTACGTGTCACAGCGCGAATCTGGCAAAGTGCTGAGCCTCGATGCCACCTCTTATGCGGTGAAAAAGAGTTGGGATCTGAAGCCGAATCCAAACAGCCTGCTGCTCTCCGCCGATGGCCAGACGCTGTATGTCACCGTCAAGCAGGCCTTCAATAAAGATCACTCGACCGATGGGCCCGATCGCGTCGTGCGCATCGCGCTGAATCACTAAAAAAACCGGCCCGGCAACGGGCCATTTTGTTTCACTTAGCCTCGTTAAAAGTCAATTATGCACAACACCAACTTTACGGCGTTTCGTAAAACGCTGCTCGCGCTTGCCATTGGCGCGGTTTCACACTCCGCTCTTGCGGCGGACACCTCAACCCCTGGCCCGAAAAAAGGCGAAGAAACCATGGTGGTTCAGGCCACCGAAGGCAGCGATTTTAAAGCAGGCGGCAACGATCTGGTGCCTGCGTTCCTCGACGGACAGGTTGCCCACGGCGGACGAATGGGGATGCTCGGTGAGCAGAACGCCATGGACGTCCCGTTCAACGTTATCGGCTATACCTCGAAGCTGGTAAAAGATCAGCAGGCGAAAACCATCGCTGACGTGGTCAGCAACGATGCCAGCGTGCAGCCCGTGCAGGGCTACGGCAACTTTGCGGAAACCTACAAAATTCGCGGCTTCGAACTCGACGGCGATGATATGACGATGGGCGGCCTGCCGGGCGTGGTGCCGCGTCAGGTGATGGATACCCAGATGCTTGAGCGCGTGGAAATCTTCAAGGGCGCGAACGGCCTGATGAACGGCGCGGCGGGTAGCGGCGTCGGTGGGATGATCAACCTTGAGCCGAAACGTGCGGAAGATGCGCCAAACGCCAGCGTCGGCGTGGATTATACCTCCGATTCTCAGGTCGGCGGCACGGTTGACGTGGGCCGTCGCTTTGGCGACAGCAACCAGTTCGGCGCGCGCGTGAACCTCGTGCATCGCGAAGGTGAAACGGCGATCGATGCCGATAAGCGCCGCACAACGCTGGCTTCTCTGGGGCTGGATTACCGTGGAGATCGCCTGCGTACTTCACTCGATTTAGGCTATCAGAAGAAAACCTTCCACGGCGGCGAGATGGGGCTCAACATCACCGGCGTGAACTTCATTCCCGAGGTGCCGGACACAACGAAAAACTACAGCCAGAAGTGGGGCTACAGCGACATTGAAAGCGAGTTCGGCATGGCGAAGGCCGAATACGATCTGACCAGCAACTGGACGACCTACGCGGCGTTCGGTGGGCAGCACTCCCATGAAATCGGCAGCTACTCGGCGCCGAAGCTGATTGACGAAAGCGGTGACGCCACCGTCGGGCGCCTCGATACCAACCGCATTATCGATGCGTGGAGCGGCATGGGCGGCCTGCGCGGTAACTTCGACACAGGCCCGGTATCGCACCAGGTGAACGTTGGCTATTCCGCGCAGATCAAAACGGATAAAACCGCGTGGCGCATGTCGGCCAACAACCCGACCACCAACATTTACGATAACCACGATGTTGCCAAACCGGACAACGCCTATTTCGGCGGAGACTACTACGACCCGCTGACGACCGCCCGCAGCCGCACGCAAGGTTGGCTGCTGAGCGACACGCTGGGCTTCTTCGACGACCAGGTGCTGCTGACGGGCGCTGCACGTCATCAGAAAGTGGTGGTGCGCAACTACAGCAATGTTACGGGCCTCGAAGATACCTCTTCCCGCTACACCGAAAGCCGCTGGACGCCAACTTACGGCATCGTCTACAAGCCGTGGAAAGAGATTTCACTTTATGCCAACCACACCGAAGCGCTGCAGCCGGGCGATAACGCGCCGAAAGGCGCGGCGAACTACGGCGAAAGCATGGGGATCCTGCATTCGAAGCAGAATGAAGTGGGCGTGAAGATGGACTACGAGCGCGTGGGCGGATCGCTTGCGCTGTTCGAAATCAAAAAGCCGTCGGCATTGCTGAACGGCGACAACAAATACGTGCTGGACGGTGAGCAGCGTAACCGCGGTATTGAGCTGAACGTGTTTGGTGAACCGGTGCTCGGCCTGCGCCTGAACGGCAGTACAACCTGGCTCGATCCGAAGATGACCAAAACCGCTGGTGGCACCAACGACGGCAACGACGCGATTGGCGTCTCCCGCTTCTACGCGGTGCTTGGCGGCGAGTATGACATCAAGCCGATTGAAGGCCTGACCGCAACGGCCAAAGTGAACTATACAGGTTCACAGTATGCAGACGCGGCAAACACTAAAAAGCTCGACAGCTACACTACGCTCGATCTTGGCGTGCGCTACCGTATGCGCGTCAACGCTGACCAGAACGACATGGTCTGGCGTGTGGGCGTGGATAACGTCACTAATGAGAAATACTGGTCCGGTGTGGAGAGCTACGGCACCTACATCTTCCAGGGCGAACCGCGCACCGTGAAGGTGACGATGAGCTACGATTTCTGATGTGACCCTCGTCCCGGCGGGATGACTCGCCGGGGCGGAACTTGCGACATCGTGGATGAAGTGTTAAAAGGTGCCCCTTCTGAAAAATGCGACAGGGGAACGACGTGAAAAACGCGTCATCGGCATCCGGTAATCCGCCAGCGGATGCGGCGTCAGAATCACAACCGACGCTTCAGCGCGGTCTGCAAAACCGCCATATTCAACTTATTGCCCTCGGCGGTGCCATCGGCACCGGACTCTTTCTCGGTATCGGACCTGCCATTCAGATGGCCGGGCCTGCTGTTATCCTCGGCTACGCCATCGCCGGTATCATCGCCTTTTTGATCATGCGCCAGCTGGGCGAAATGGTGGTTGAAGAACCGGTTTCTGGCTCATTTGCTCACTTTGCCTATAAATACTGGGGGCCGTTCGCGGGCTTTCTCTCCGGCTGGAACTACTGGGTGATGTTTGTCCTGGTGGGCATGGCCGAGCTGACCGCTGCCGGGATTTATATGCAGTACTGGCTGCCGGAGGTGCCGACCTGGATCTGGGCGGCAGCGTTCTTCATTATCATCAACGCCGTGAATCTGGTGAACGTGCGGCTGTATGGTGAAACTGAATTCTGGTTTGCGCTGATTAAGGTGCTGGCGATCCTCGGCATGATCGGCTTTGGCCTGTGGATGCTGTTCAGCGGCCACGGCGGGGAGCATGCGAGCTTCGACAACCTGTGGCAGCATGGCGGCTTTTTTGCCACCGGATGGCACGGCCTGGTGCTGTCGCTGGCGGTAATCATGTTCTCTTTTGGCGGGCTGGAGCTGATTGGCATCACCGCTGCAGAGGCTCGCGACCCGGAAACCACCATCCCGAAAGCGGTGAATCAGGTGGTGTACCGCATTCTGCTGTTCTACATCGGCTCGCTGGTGGTGCTGCTGGCGCTCTACCCGTGGGTGAACATTACATCTGACAGTAGCCCGTTTGTGATGATTTTCCATAATCTTGACAGTAACGTGGTGGCATCTGCGCTGAATTTTGTCATCCTGGTGGCGTCACTCTCGGTGTATAACAGCGGCGTCTATTCCAACAGCCGGATGCTCTTTGGCCTCTCCGTTCAGGGCAATGCGCCGAAGTTCCTCACCCGCGTTAACCATCGCGGCGTGCCGGTGAATTCATTGCTGCTGTCCGGAGCCATCACCTCGCTGGTGGTGCTGGTGAACTACCTGCTGCCGCACGAAGCCTTCGGCCTGCTGATGGCGCTGGTGGTGGCCACGCTGCTGCTGAACTGGATTATGATTTGCCTGGCGCACCTGAAATTCCGCAACGCGCAGCGGAGAAAAGGGCGTGAGCCGACCTTCCGTGCGCTGTGGGCACCCGCCAGCAACTATCTGTGCATCGCCTTTTTACTGATGATTTTCGGCCTGATGCTGATGATGGACGATATGCACCTGTCGGCTATTCTGCTGCCCGCGTGGGTGGTATTCCTGTTTGTGGCGTTTAAGGTATTAAGAAAACGCGCCTGATCGCCTGATAAAGAAATCCCGCCATCTGGCGGGATTTCTTTATTACACTGTGACGCCAGAAAGGGACCGAATATCATTCCCGGTCGGCGTCTGGTGAATGCGTAAACCAAACTCTTCCACCACCGCGAAAATATGGTCGAAAATATCGGACTGAATCCCTTCATATTCTGCCCACACTACGGTGTTGGTAAAGGCATATATCTCCAGCGGCAAACCGTTGGCATCGGGTGCCAGTTGACGCACCATTAAGGTCATATCTTTGCGAATTCTCGGATGATTGCGCAGATATTCATTCAGATAAACGCGGAAGGTACCGACGTTGGTCATTTTACGCCGATTAAGAATCGACTCGTCGCTGCCGTGCTCTTCGTTCCACTGACTAATTTCCTCATGACGGCTGTCCATATACGGCTTCAGCAGCTTCGCCTGAATAAGGCGCTGCTGTTCCTGCTCGTCGAGAAAATGAATGCTGGTGGTATCGATATTAATGCTGCGCTTAATGCGACGCCCGCCGGAGGCCGACATACCGCTCCAGTTTTTGAATGAATCAGACACCAGCGACCAGGTCGGAATGGTGGTAATGGTGTTATCCCAGTTACGCACTTTAACGGTGGTCAGGCCAATGTCCGTCACCGCGCCGTCCGCACCGTATTTTGGCATTTCCAGCCAGTCGCCAAGGCGCAGCATGTCGTTGGCGGAGAGCTGTATACCGGCGACTAACCCGAGGATCGGATCCTTAAAGACCAGCATTAAGACCGCCGCCATGGCGCCCAGACCGCTGATTAGAATCGCCGGAGACTGCCCCAGAAGCAGCGAAATAATCAGAATGCCGACCAGAATAGCGCTGACCAGCTTGATCCCCTGAAATATGCCCTTAAGCGGCAGCTGCGATGAAAAAGTGAATTTCTGCGACAGGTTGAGCAAGACGTCGAGCAGCGAGAAAAACGCCAGCAGGGAATAAAGCATCACCCACAGCTGGGCGCAGGTCATCAGAATAGTTGCAGCGTCGCTGCCTTTTTGCAGCCAGAGTGCAGTCTGAACCTGAACGACTATCCCCTGAATCGTAAAGGCGATCCGATGAAATAACTTATTCTGGGTGATGATTTGCAGCCAGAAATGTTGACTCGCCTGTGCGCGTTTTTCGAAGGTGCGCAGTACTATCCTGTGTAATATCACGTGCAGGATAATGGCGGTCAGAAAGATAATGGCAAAAACGATCATCAGCGATGTGGTGTGGTTTATTTCAAGGCCCCATTTTTTCAGGGCAATAATAATTTCCTGCATAACTTCTCCTCTTTATCAGCGGTCATGATGACCGCTGAGAGAATAAGATGCAAATCGACGTCGATTATGATGTGAGCATTGGGCAACGGGTCAAATGGCGGCGGTAGCCCAGCGCCAGTGCCCCAAGGGCCAGCATCAGCACGACTTCAAGCGCCAGAAAGCCGACGATAGCGAGGGTGTAATCTCCCTGTGATGCCAGCGCCAGAAACGCGCTGCCAAGTACCGCAGGGCCAAGGCCCAGCGTCGATTGTTGCAGGGTGCTGAGGATGGCGCTCCCCGCGCCCGCATCCCCTGGCTGAATATCGCGCATGCCAATCCGGTAGAAGCTGTTGACGATCAGCGCCTGACCATAGCCAACCAGCGCCGTCGCCGGGGCCAGCGTCAGGGCATGGGTGCGCATGCCGAAATGCCAGAAGGTGAGCATCAGCAGCACCAGGCCGCTGATTTGTACGGTCAGACCGGTGAGCAGGATACGGCCCATGCTGTAGCGTGCGATCAGCTTCGGGGCGTACAGCGCCGAGACGAAATAGGCGATACCCAGCGCGATAAAGCTGCTGCCCGACTGCCACGGTGCCATGCCGAGGCCCGACTGCATGGTCAGCGCCATGCAGAACATAAAGCCGGACCAGGCGCTGAAAAACAGCAGCGCGATCAGAATACCAAAGCGGATGCTCGGCAATTTCAGCAACCGTGGCGGCAGCAGCGGCGTTTGCCCGCGGGCTTCTTTCACCAGCGCACTGCTGCGCATCAGCCACATCAGCGGGATGAGCGCCAGCAGCATGAGCTTCAGCGCCCACGGCCAGTGCAGCTCCATGCCCAGCGCCATTGGAAACAGCAGGCAGCAGAGGATCGCGGCGAGATACAGCGTGCCCGGCCAGTCGATACCTGAAGGCGTTTCGCTGCGGGTTTCAGGTACGTAGCGCTGGCTTAAGGCCAGTACGATAAGGCAAATCGGCACGTTAATGAAAAAGGCGTTCCGCCAGCCAAGCCCGGCGAAATCGGCCGATACCAGCCAGCCGCCGCCCATCTGTCCGACGATAAAGGCGATACCGCCAATGCCGCCGTACAGGCTGATGGCCCGGGCATGCGCGCTGCCTTTCAGCGTGACGTGCAGCGTTGCCAGAATTTGCGGCACGATAAGCGCCGCGCCTGCGCCTTGCAGCGTTCGGGCTGCCAGCAGCGAGTGAATCGACCCGGCCATGCCGCACAGCAGCGAGGCCACGCCGAACAGCGCTACGCCCCACATAAACAGCCGCCGCCGTCCGTAGTTGTCGCCGAGTTTACTGCCCATGGCGAGGCACACCGCAAAAGCAACGCCGTAGAGGGCGACGATAAGCTCCAGCTGCGTCGGGCTGGTGTGCAGCGAGCGGGTAATCGAATCCAGCGCGACGTTGGTGATAGAGGTGTCGATAAGCGGCAGCATCTGCCCGGTCAACAGCAACAGCAGACCGGCACGACCGGGTGAAACAGCAGACGTATTCATGGTGTTCTCCATTGCGTCATTCAGGGATCGGACGTAGCATCGCTGAATTAATAAACGGGTACCAGTTCCTGCTTATACTGGTACTGACGCTACCCTGCTGGAGGTAACATGTCGCTGATCGTCCCCGTTGAGGCCGCACCCGCACGGCACGATGATAACCGAAAACAGCTTGGCGCCTTTTTACGTGCGCGGCGGGAAAGCCTTGACCCGCAGCGGCTTGGGCTTCCGCGCAGCGGCAGAAGGCGCACACCCGGCCTGCGTCGTGAAGAAGTCGCGATGCTGGCAGACGTAGGCGTCACCTGGTACACGTGGCTGGAGCAGGGCAGGGAGGTGAACCCTTCGACGCTGGTGATGCAGGCGATTGCCCAGGCCTTGCAGTGCAGCGCGCTGGAAACCCGACATCTGTTTGTGCTGGCCGGGCTGCCGCCGCTGGAATCCCTGCAGGCACCGCAGTGCGAAGGCATCAGCGCCGGAACGCGCAGAATGCTCGACAGCCTGATGCCGCAGCCTGCCAGCATTCAGAAACCCAGTTTTGATATCGTCGCCTGGAATGAGAGCTTCTGCCGCCTGATGGGCGTCGATTTCGCCTCAATCCCGGACGAAGATCGCAACTGCATCTATCTTTATCTGACCAACGATGCCTGGCGGACAAGGATTGCGAATCCTGACGTCCTGCCAACGTTTGTTTCTTATTTTCGGGCGGCCATGGCGGAGCATCGCGGTGAACCGGAGTGGGAGAACAAGCTTGCACGTTTCTTTGCCGCTTCTGCTGAATTTGAATCGCTTTGGCGTCAGCGATACGACGTGCGCGGCGTGGAGAATCAGATCAAAATGTTCAATCATCCGCAGTTAGGGATGTTCAGTCTGCAACAAATGTACTGGTATTCCGCCCCGCGTAATGGATCACGATTGCTGGTGTATCTCCCGGTCGATGAAGACGGTGAGCAGGCGCTCGCGTGGCTCGATAAACAGGGTTAATCGCCCGCTTACTTTCAGGGAAAGAGATGAACGTCACCCGTAAACAGGAACGCATTATTCGCCGGGCGCTGGCCGACTGGCAGCAAACGGGCGCACTAAGCCCGGACGAAGAGGCGCGGCTTGCGGCTACCCTTAAGCCACAGCTTTTCGACTGGAAACGCCTCAGCCGCTATGCCTTCTGGACGGCGCTGGCCTGTGTGCTCATCGCGTTGGGCAGCCTGTTTGCCGACAGCTATCTGATGGCGGTGCTTTACTCACTGTTTTCACATTCTGGCCTGCTGCGCATTGGCGTGCCGCTGCTGCTGGGCGCGCTCTGCTACCTGTGGGGCTTCCGGCGCCAGCGACGCGAGAGCCAATGGCACTACAGCACCGAAGCCATTCTGTTTCTCGGCGTGGTCTTTACCGCGCTGATGCTCTGGCAGCTGGGGGAAAGGCTCGATGACGGCAGCGGCCACATTGCACCGCTGTTTCTGGTTGGCTGCGCTATTTACGGCGTGGTGGGGTGGCTCGGCCGTTCGTCGCTGGTCTGGCTGTTTTTCCTGCTCGCGCTGGGCAACTGGTTTGGCGCGGAAACGGGCTATATGTCCGGCTGGGGCGCTTACTGGCTGGGGATGAACTTCCCGATTCGCTTTGTGCTGTTCGGCGGCGTTCTGCTGACGGCTTGTCTGCTGCTGGGCCGTATTCTGCGGGGGCGTAATCTGTTTACCGTCAGCAAAGCGATGGGGCTGACGTATCTGTTTATCGCGCTGTGGATCATGTCGATTTTCGGCAACTATGATGCCGACAGCTGGTACAGCTCAACCCATGCGGAGCTGCTGCCGTGGGCGTTGTTATTTGCCGTCGCCGCTGGCGTTTGCGTGTATATCAGCCTGAAAACCGACGACGGCATGCTGCGCGGCTTCGGCCTGACGTTCCTCGCCCTCAACCTCTACACCCGCTTCTTCGAATACTTCTGGGACGGCATGCATAAAGTGGTGTTCTTCCTGATCCTCGCCGTTTCTCTGGCGGCCCTTGGCAAATATGCTGAAAAAATCTGGCATGCGGGCGGGCAGGAAAATAAGTAGTCCATCAGCTTCACTGGTTTTTTCTCGAACACGCTTCCCGCTTTGCACTTCCGTTCTGCTATGGATTGCCCGATGCGCTAATGGAGGCCAACGTGACGCGTGCCAGCCTCGATACCCTCACGCGCTATGCGCTGGCCTGCGGCGTGGAATCGCCGACCATTCAGCTTTATTAACACTGCCCGAGGGCGCTTCCTGGTAACCTGTTATCCAGGCCCGGCAAACGCAGCGCCGCCGGGCAAAGCCGTTAAATCTCGGTGATCGTAGTGCTCTGCGGCAGGCGGGATTTCGGCAGTTCGGCGTTAAAATCCTCCACGCTGTGACGGCCAACCGGAACTACCACAACGCTGGTAAAGCCTTTTTCGGTCAGGCCGAACTCTTTATCCATCACCGCGGCATCAAACCCTTCGACTGGCACCGCGTCGAGGCCCATTGCGGCTACGCCCAGCAGGAAGTTACCCACGTTCAGGTAAACCTGCTTCTGCATCCAGTGCGCGTCATCTTTCAGCTCTTTACGATGCAGGTCAGCAAAGAACGTGCGGCCTTTATGGTTGCCTGCTTTGGCTTCCGGCGTAGCAAAGCGGCCATCGGCCTCTTCCTGATCGACGACTTTTTCCAGCCAGGCATCGTCCATCGCCGTTTTGGCGCAGAACACCACGACGTGGGAGGCATCCAGCATTTTGCGTTCGTTGAAGACGAAGCCGCCCGCGGCGGATTTCGCCACGCGGGCTTTCCCTTCTTCGGTGCTTGCCACGATGAAGTGCCATGGCTGCGAGTTAGTGCTGGATGGGCTGAACTGCAGCAGGGTTTTCAGATTTTCGGCCTGCTCAGCGGTCAGCTTAAAGCCGGGGTCAAAAGCCTTGGTAGAGTGGCGTTTTAAAGCGATGGAAATGATGTCCATGATAACTCCTCAAGAGATAACAGCCCCTTAGGGCAGATTGATGGGAGGAGAGTACAGGGAGAGCGGGCGTTTGATAAGAGAGAATAGTGCGAAAACACTTGTTGTTTTTAGCTATAAATCAGGCGGGCCGCATCATCTTCTGCTGACGTTTTGGCAGCTTATCCACCACGCAGTGCCAGGAGTCGGTGATTAACCCTTCGATCAGCTCCGGGCTGATATCATCGCCGCCGTAAACGGTTATCCAGTGTTTTTTATTCATGTGATAGCCCGGCCCGATACTTTTATAAATCTCCTGATGCAGCAGCACGTTATCCGGTTTGGCTTTGAGATTGATAATCGGTTGCCCGCGTAGCGTCATGGCAAGCATAAACATTTTCCCGCCGACCAGATAAACGTCACACCCCGGCCCGAACGGCCAGGAGGGTTCGGTGAAGGGAAGCTCAAGGGCGAACTGATGAGCGTGTTTGGCTAATGCCTCGCCGTTCATGCGGGATTTTCCTCGGCCAGGGCCAGCCACATGGCTTCAAACCCGAGTGCGGTTAAGTCGCTGGCGCGCTCCGGCTCGTGGCTGGCAAATTCGATGGTCGTTTCGGCAAGCGATAAAAACAGCGCATCGCCAAACGCCTGAAACTCGGAGGAGAGAAACACGCTGCGCACCGAGCGTTGGCAGAGTTTATGCAGCTCAGGGAACATGTCCGTGACCTGCTGTTTGGTGTCGGCGGTGATTTTCTCGCTCACGGCCATGCGGCGAATGGCTTTGTGGCCGATCGGGTTACGCACGCCCCAGGAGATGTAGCTGTTCCAGATGCAGCGTGTGAGCTCTTTCGGCGTAACGGCATCCGTAATGCCCGCCAGCATGGTTTCACACAACGAACTCTTCAAGTGCAGATAAAGCGCGTTGAGCAGATCGTCTTTCGTGGCAAAGTAGCGAAACAGCGTTCCTTCAGCAACGCCCGCGTTACGGGCGATCAGGGCCGTTGAGGCCGCTATACCCTGCTGGGCAATAGCCGATGTTGCGGCTTCCAGTAAGGCCTGCTTTTTATCTTCACTTTTAGGACGAGCCACTACACTTTACCTCTCCGACGATAAAAAACACCGATTGAAACACGCTCCCTGAAGTACTTCAACGTTGAACGTCAAAAATTGAAAATCGCCTTGACGACTTTCGCTCGCTTTCTATAATGAGTGCTTACTCACTCATAAGCAAGTTTTCTCCTAAGTACGTTCTCCAGGATGGAGCGGTTCTTCGGTTCGGATATGCAGCGTCTTCTTCTAAGTGTGGTCATCATCATGTTAATTGCCAGTGCAGCAAGTTTACCGTTCGTGTTGAATGCCGGTTTTGGCAAAGCGCCGCAGGGCGAACAGCTCAACGCCGTGGAAGGTTCCGCGCACTATCGCGACGGGCAGTTTCATAACCAGCAGCCGACGCCGAGCTGGTCCGGGCAGAAAAGCATGCCGCGCGCTATCTGGGAGTTTTTAACCGAAAAGCGCCCAAACGCGCGTCCGGAGCGGCCGTTGCCGATGGTTAAAACCGATCTCGCCAGCCTGCCGCTTCAGCAGGAGGTCATGATCTGGCTCGGTCATTCATCCTGGTACTTACAGCTTGCCGGGAAACGTATTCTGATCGACCCGGTCTTCAGCAGCTATGCCGCGCCGTTCTCCTTCATCAATAAGGCGTTTGAAGGCGAGTATCCATGGCGTGCTGAAAACATGCCCGAGATCGACCTGCTGATTATCTCTCACGACCATTACGATCATCTGGATTACGCGACGATCAAAGGCCTGATGCCGAAGATCAAACGCGTGGTCACTCCGCTTGGCGTCGGGTCGCACCTGCGCTACTGGGGTATGGACAGCGCCATCATTACCGAAGCCGACTGGAACCAGCAGGTCAAGATAAGTGATGAGCTGGTGGTACACGTGCTGCCCGCTCGCCACTTCTCCGGCCGTGGCCTGAAACGCAACCAGACGCTGTGGGGCAGCTTTATGTTCGTCACGCCAGAGCAAAATATCTATTACAGCGGCGACAGCGGCTATGGCCCACACTTTAAGGCCATCGGCGAGCAGTTCGGCCATGTGGATTTGGCGATCATGGAGAACGGCCAGTATGACCAGGACTGGAAGTACATTCATATGCTGCCGGATGAAACGGCACAGGCCGCCGTGGACCTGAACGCTCGCGCCGTACTGCCGGGCCACGCCGGGCGTTTCGTGCTGGCCAAACACACTTGGGACGATCCGTATAAACGGCTGGCACAGGCGAGCGCCGGGAAAAATTATCGTCTGTTAACGCCGGTTCAGGGTGAGCCGGTGTGGGTCGCCAATCGCGATCAACAATTCCGTGCCTGGTGGGAATAACCACCGCGCAGTTTCACAAGAGGGGAGGAAGGTATGACGATTTCCGCTCAGGTTATTGACACCATCGTCGAGTGGATTGACGACAATTTGCACCAGCCGCTGCGCATCGACGACATTGCCCGTCATGCGGGATATTCGAAATGGCATTTGCAGCGCCTGTTTCTACAGCAAAAGGGGGAAAGCCTTGGACGCTATATCCGCGGGCGCAAGCTTAAGCTCGCGGCAGAAGATTTACGGGATACCGATCAGAAGGTATACGATATCTGCCTGAAGTACGGTTTTGACTCACAGCAGACCTTCACTCGAGTCTTCACCCGCACCTTCAAACAGCCGCCCGGTGCCTGGCGCAAAGAAAATCAAAGTCGTGCGCACTAGCGTATAAAAACAGAGCCTGCGTAAGCGGGCTTTTTTACGCCTGCTTCCTGGAATACTCAAGTGATATTGCAAACCATTCCCATTTGCATTAGCGTGTTGCCCTCTCACAACAGGAACGTTAACGTAATGAAGATGGCGTGGAGTGGTTTACTGATTGGGTTAAGCGCGCTGCCAGCGGCGGCCTGCGAATCCTCTTCTCTTCAGGGAGAGCAAAAGGGCAAATTTGACGCCAGCGGCGAGGTCTGTTTTGCCCTGCCGGAGCTGGGGGAAAACTACGTTCAGGCAACGCTGGTCGGCGTGACAGACGCCCGTCTGCTCGACCGGGACAACCGCCGTATTCGTACGCTGATTGAGGGCGGTCCGGCGGACGGTACTCAGACGCTGCTGTTTTCACTGCCGGTTCATCAACCCTCGACGCTGGTGCTGAACGGTAATGAGGGGGCACGCTGGCATTTTCAGTGGCGTATGAAGGAAACTGAGGCGCAGGCGTTGGCAACCAGCCCGGATCCGGCAAGCCCCACGCTTCAGCGGCTGGCGGCCTCGCTTGCCGCTGGCGGCAACACGGAAGCCTTCTGGCAAAAACGCCAACTTGAAGGCACGCCAATGATTGAACCCGTGGATGCGCAGCACAAGCGCGTGACGTTTCTCTGGCGCGGGGCACGGCAAAACGTATTTTTGCTCGGCTCGCCTGCAGGTGAGCACGATCCGCTGTTCCGCCTGAATGATTCTGACGTCTGGTTTCGCAGCTACGTCGTGCCCGTCGATACCCTGATGCAGTACAAGCTCGCGCCTGACGTACCGCACATCGGTACCGATCCTCACCAACAGCGCCGGGCTCTGTTGGTCAGCGCCCAGGCCGATCCCCTGAACCCCAACACGCTCCAGCCGGACGGCGATCGCTGGAACCGCCATTCGCTGCTGGCGCTCAACCCTGCCCGTTACTGCACGCTGGCCAGGATGAAAAAGCCCATTCAGTATGGTCAGTTGACCCACCATGCGTTCGACAGCGATTTTCTCGGCAATACCCGCGAGATAAAAATCTATCGCCCGCGACTGCCGCAGCCCGCACGCTGGACGCTGCTGCTGTTCGACGGCAGGCAGTATCAGGATGATTATCACTTTGCCAACGTGCTCGACGATCTTATTGCCCGTCACGTGCTGCCGCCGGTGAACGTGGTATTCATCGATACGCTCGATCACACCCGGCGCAGTGCTGAGCTGCCCCCAAATCCGCGCTTTGCCGATTTTATGGCACACGAACTGCTGCCGTGGCTGCACCGTCAGGGGCTTAACCTGCAGCGGCAGAAAACGGTGCTGGCGGGGTCGAGCTATGGTGGCCTGGCGGCATCGTGGGTGGCGCTGCGCTACCCGCGCCTGTTTGGCAACGTGCTGAGCCTGTCCGGCTCTTACTGGTGGGCGCCGAAAGGTGAAGCTTCCGACTGGCTGACGCACCAGTATCAGCAGTCTCCGCGCTATCCGATTCGCTTCTGGCTGCAGGCGGGCACGTTCGAAACCAGCGGCCCCGGCGGCGGCAATTACTCTAACACTCTTGAGTTTGAACAGGTGCTGCGCGACAAAGGCTATCGCGTCAGCTTCCACCCTTACGCCAGCGGGCACGACTATGCAGCATGGTGTGAAGCGCTGGTGGACGGGATGCGTGATTTCGCAGGCTTAGTTCGCCAGTGAGAACCAGCGACGCCAGATAAAGCGCAGGACGAAAAACTCGATGGCACCGAGCAGCAAAAACCAGATGCAGAACAGAATGGTGTAGAGCTGGCTCAGATCCATCAGGTGGAACACGCTGACCAGCTTTTGCGCCACCGTCAGCCCCAGGGAAGGGGCGGGCAGCAGCAGGCAGGAGAGAAAGGCCATCAGCAAAATGCCGCCAGCGGTGATGAGGGGGTCGAGCGGATGTTTCATTATGATGTTAATCGGTAGTTAAAAAATACATTGTCCGGGAAATTCCTCCGTAACGCAATATTCATCTCTTGTGCGATATTTCGCACGGCAAAAAGATGAAATCTCATCTCTCTCTATAAATAAAGTTTTAAATTCGCCAATATAAATTGATATGTAAACTAACGTTATAATTAAGTTAGCAGCTTTACGAACATATAAGTGCTGTATCCCACCAGAGTGGCAATCACGATTGCAGCTGCAATAAATAGTGCCAGGCGGCGTGCAGGGTAGGTTCCTGACATAGATAACCTCGTTTAATAATGGTTTAAAAAGTCGCGGTATTATATCAATCAATAAATTGATGAACGCAGTTTTGAATATTGTCCGGGATTTATTATTGCGTTGGATCAATTTTTTTTCACAGCAAGATAAACGTTATTTAAACATTTTAAATGTCGGCCCGAAATTGACTTCAGGTTATTTGCTTCCGGGAAATTATAAGGAATCGTATTTTGACTAAAATGAATACCTCGCAAAGCCGGCCATCTGGCGATGGCCGCCCTGAACACGCTTATCAGCAAACCTGCGAGCAGGTCCTGAGCGAACAACAAAGCCAAAACGAGGGCCTGATGGCCGCAGAGGCGCAGGCGCGACTGAACGCCGTTGGGCCAAACTCGCTGCCGGAACAGAAAGGCAAACCGGCGTGGCTACGCTTCCTCGCGCACTTCAATGATGTGCTGATTTATGTCCTGCTGGCCGCAGGCGCGCTGACGGCGGCGATGGGTCACTGGATTGATACCCTGGTTATTCTGGGCGTCACCGTCATCAACGCCCTCATCGGCCACCTTCAGGAGAGCAGCGCGGCGAAGTCGCTGCAAAGTATCCGCAATATGCTTTCCAGCGATGCGGTCGTGGTGCGTGAAGGCAAACATGAAACCGTCTCCACTGCCGATCTGGTGCCTGGCGACATTGTCCTGCTGCGTGCGGGCGACCGCATTCCGGCGGATATGCGCGTGCTGGAAGCCCACAATCTGCGGGTAGAAGAAGCGATTCTGACCGGCGAATCCACCGTGGTGGACAAACATACGCAGGCGCTGAGCGGCGAACTGCCGCTGGGCGATCGTACTAACATGCTTTTCTCCGGCACGACGGTCAGCGGCGGAGGCGGGCGCGGCGTAGTCACGGCAACGGGCCAGCAAACGGAGCTGGGCCACATCAACCAGATGATGGCAGAGATTAAACCTTCCCGTACGCCGCTGCTGGTGCAAATGGACAAGCTCGGCAAAGCGATTTTCGTCATTATTCTGGCGATGATGGTGGCGCTGTTTGTCTTCAGCCTGGCGCTGCGTGATATGCCGATGAGCGAGCTTTTGCTGTCGCTGATTAGCCTCGCCGTCGCCGCCGTGCCGGAAGGGTTACCGGCCATCATCTCCATTATTCTTTCGCTCGGCGTACAGGCGATGGCGCGCAAGCGGGCCATCGTGCGCAAACTGCCGACGGTAGAAACCCTTGGTGCAATGACCGTGGTGTGCTCGGATAAAACCGGCACCCTGACGATGAACGAAATGACGGTGAAAGCCATCATCACCGCCGACTGCTGCTACTCCGTGGACGGTGACAGCTACGCGCCAACCGGTAACATCTACCTTGAGGGCAGCAACGAAGCGGTGCTCATCCAGCCCGGAACCCTGCTGGAGCAATATCTGCGCACCATCGATCTGTGCAACGACAGCCAACTGGTGAAGCAGGACAATGGCCTGTGGGGCATCACCGGCGGCCCGACCGAAGGGGCGCTGAAGGTGCTCGCGGCGAAAGCACAGATGGCTGACGTTGACGCACAGCTGATTGCGAAGATTCCGTTTGATTCACAGTATAAATACATGGCGACGCACCACCGCATCGGTAACGATGAGCGCGTGCTGGTCACCGGCGCGCCGGATGTGCTCTTTGCGCTGTGCCAGACCCAGCAGACGAAGCAGGGTGAAACGGCCTTTGAGCGTGAATACTGGGAGAGGGAGATAGAGCGCTTTGCCCGTCAGGGTCTGCGCATGGTGGCTGCCGCGAGCATGCCAGCCCGGCCAGGAAGCACGACGCTTGAGCATTCGGACCTGCAAAACGGACTGGTGTTCCTCGGCATTGCCGGGATGATGGACCCGCCGCGTCCGGAAGCGATTGACGCGATCCACGCCTGCCAGAAAGCAGGGATCCGCGTGAAGATGATCACCGGTGATCACCCGCAAACGGCGATGAGCATCGGGCAGATGCTGGGGATCAGCAACAGCCAGCAGGCGATGACGGGCTACCAGCTTGAACACATGGATGACGCCGAACTGGCAAAGGCCGCCGTCGGGTACGACATTTTTGCCCGCACCAGCCCTGAGCATAAGCTGCGTCTGGTGAAGGCGTTGCAGGGCGAGGGGGAAATCGTAGGCATGACGGGGGATGGCGTGAACGATGCGCCAGCGCTGCGCCAGGCTGACGTCGGCATCGCGATGGGCATCAAGGGCACGGAAGTCACCAAAGAGGCCGCCGACATGGTGCTGACGGACGATAACTTCGCCACCATCGCCAGCGCGGTGAAAGAGGGGCGTCGCGTCTATGACAACCTGAAGAAAACCATTCTGTTCATCATGCCGACCAACCTGGCGCAGGGGCTGCTCATCATCATCGCCCTGCTGGCAGGCAGCGTGATCCCGCTGACGCCGGTGCTGATCCTCTGGCTGAACATGGCCACCTCCGCGACGCTCTCCTTTGGCCTTGCCTTTGAGGCGGCCGAGCGCAACGCCATGAACCGCCCACCGCGTAAAGCGGGCCAGCATGTGATGGACGGTTTTGCCATCTGGCGCGTGGCCTTCGTCGGTTCGATGATTGCGCTGAGCGCCTTCGCGCTGGAAGCGTGGCTTGGCCCGCGCGGACACAGTCCTGAGTTTATCCGTACCGTGCTGTTGCAGATGCTGGTGGCGGCGCAGTGGGTCTACATGATCAACTGCCGCAGCAGCAACCGTTTCTCCCTCAACCGCGGCCTGCTGCTGAACAAAGGTATCTGGCTGGTGACCGGGGTTCTGCTTCTGCTCCAGCTGGCCATTATCTATCTGCCGTTTATGCAGATGATGTTTGGCACAGAAGCGCTGCCGCTGCGCTACTGGGGGATCACTCTGGCGATGGCGGGGGCGATGTTCTTCGTGGTCGAAATCGAAAAACGCCTGACGCGCCGCTTCCGTAAAACGAGCTGAACCTGTCTTAAGCGCCTCCTCGCAGAAGGGGAGGCGCAAACCGGAGATCCCGATGAACAAAATTTTTCGCCACGCCTTACTGGCCTGTGGTCTGGCCGTCTGCGCACTGAGTACGGCGATAGCCAGTGCGATTCCGGTGCGTCTGACCACCGTTGAACAGATACCACACGCCGTCGAGCGGCAGATCCCAGGTCGCATTGAAGCGATCCATACCGTCGCCATTCGTGCCCGTACCGAAGGGATGATTGAAAAAATGCACTTTCGGGAGGGGCAGTACGTTAACGCAGGCGATCTGCTGTTTGAACTGGACAGCGCTTCCCAGCGCGCCGCGCTGTCGCTCGCCCGGGCGGAGCTGAAAAGTGCGCAGGCTTCTCTGCGCCAGGCGCAACAGCTGCTGGCCCGCTATCAGAGCCTCAACAACAGCCAGGCCATCAGCCGCAACGACGTGGACACCGCCCGCATGCAGCGTGATGTGGCCGCCGCCGCCGTAGAACAGGCGAAAGCCCGCGTGGAGTCGCAGAGTATTGCCCTTAGCTATACCAAAATTATTTCCCCGGTCACCGGTCGGGCCGGGCATGCCAGCGTGCATCAGGGGAGCCTGATTAATCCTTCCAGCGGCGTGCTGGTCGAGGTGGTGCAGCTTGACCCGGTGCGCATAGCCTTTGCGCTGGACGAACAAACCTTCTGGCTGAAAAGCGGACAGCACGTGGACGTCAACGCGCTGAAGGCGGCGTGGATGCCGCAAATCCAGCTTAACGGCGAAAGAACGTCCGGCACGCTCACCTCGGTGGATAACCGTATCGACCCGCGAACCGCCAGCGTGACCCTGCGGGCTGAGTTTGCCAATCCTCAGCATCGCCTGCTGCCGGGCGGCAGCGTGGATATCTGGCTGCGTCCTCAGGAAAAACAGCCGACGATGATGATCCCTGCCGCCGCCGTGATGCAGGATGCCAACGGCTTTTTTGCCTGGTCCGTGGACGACAGCGGTCATGCGCAGCAGCGCCGACTCACGCTTGGCGCGCAGCAGGGACAACAATTTATCGTCATCGACGGGCTGAAGGCGGGCGAGCGTATTGTGACTGAAGGCGCGCAGCGCATGCGTAACGGCGTCGCCGTTCAGCCGCTGAGCTAAGGAGAGACGATGCTGACGTTTTTTATTCGCCGTCCACGCTTTGCGATGGTTATTGCCCTGCTGCTGACTTTCGTCGGTGCAGTTGCCCTCAGGCTGCTCCCGGTGGAGCAGTACCCGCAGATCACGCCGCCGGTGGTGAACGTCAGCGCCAGCTGGCCCGGCGCCAGCGCATCGGATGTGGCCGAAGCCATCGCCACGCCGCTGGAAACCCAGCTCAACGGCGTCGATCACATGCTCTATATGGAGTCCACCAGCTCGGATGAAGGCACTTACAGCCTGAGTATCACCTTTGCAGCAGGCACCGATGCAGATCTTGCCGCCATTGACGTGCAAAACCGCGTTTCGCAAGCCGTGGCACAGCTTCCGGCTGAAGCACAGCAGAACGGCGTGCAGGTGCGTAAACGCGCGACCAACCTGATGATGGGCGTGAGCCTTTACTCGCCGCAAAGCAGCCTGACGCCGCTGTTTATCAGCAACTATGCCAGCACCCGCGTACGCGAAGCGCTGGCGCGACTGCCGGGCGTGGGCCAGGTGCAGATGTTTGGTGCGCGCGATTACAGCATGCGCATCTGGTTGCGGCCTGACCGCATGAACGCCGTGAATATCACCGCAGATGACGTCGCCCAGGCATTACGCGAGCAAAACGTGCAGGGCGCAGCGGGGCAGGTCGGTACGCCGCCGGTATTCAACGGACAGCAGCAAACGCTGACGATTAATGGCCTCGGGCGGCTTAATGAAGCGGATGAGTTCAGCAATATCATTCTGCGCGTGGGGGAGCACGGGCAACTGGTGCGTCTGGGCGATGTGGCGACGATTGAACTGGGCTCGCGCAGCTACAGCTCCGGGGCGCAGCTCAACGGGCACGACTCTGCCTATCTTGGCATTTACCCGACGCCTTCCGCGAATGCGCTTGAGGTGGCAAAACGCGTTCGTGCCGAGCTGGAGACCCTTTCAACCCGCTTCCCAAACGATCTGAAATATGAAGTGAAGTTCGATACCACCCGGTTTGTGGCTGCCACCATTGAGGAGATTGCTTTATCGCTCGGCCTGACGCTGCTGGCGGTCGTCATTGTGGTATCGCTGTTCCTGCAAAGCTGGCGCGCCACGCTGATTGTGGCGCTGGCTATTCCTGTCTCGTTAACGGGCACCTTTGCCGTACTCTGGTGGCTTGGCTACAGCGCCAACACCCTGAGCCTGTTTGCGATTATTCTGGCGCTGACGATGGTGGTAGACGACGCCATTGTGGTGGTGGAAAACGTCGAAAGCCTGATGGCGGACGGGCTCGATCGCAAAACCGCCACGGCGAAAGCCCTGGGGCAAATTGCCGGGCCGGTGATCGCCACCACGCTGGTGCTGCTGGCGGTATTCATGCCGGTGGCGCTGCTGCCGGGGATTGTCGGCGAGCTTTATCGTCAGTTCGCGGTCACGCTTTCTGCCGCCGTGACGCTCTCGAGTCTTGTCGCTCTGACCCTGACGCCAGCGCTCTGCGCGCTTCTGCTGCGCCCGCGTCCGGCACGTCCGGCGGCGATTTATCGCGCCTTTAATCGTGGTCTGGATGCCACGCGCAACGGCTACCAGCATTGGGTGAAGGCATTGACCCTTCGTCCATGGCTGGCTCTTCTGGCGACGACGGTCGCGGCGCTGGTGGTGACGTTCAGCTTCCTGAACATGCCGAAAGGGTTCCTGCCGCAGGAGGATCAGGGCTACTTCTTTGCCAACGTTCAACTGCCGGAAGCTGCCTCGCTTGAACGTACTGAAGCCGTGATGAACGAGGCGCGTGAAATGATTCGACGCCACCCGGCGGTGGCCGACGTCATTCAGGTTTCCGGCTTTAACATCCTCAACGGCACCAGCGCATCCAACGGTGGATTCATGTCGGTGATGCTCAAGGAGTGGCAGCACCGTGAGCCGCTGGAGAGGGTAATGGGCGAACTGCAACGCCAGCTGATGACCTTGCCGGGGGCGACGATCATGGCCTTTGCGCCGCCGACGCTGCCGGGGCTCGGTACCGCATCCGGCTTCGATCTTCGTTTGCTGGCGCAGGAAGGGCAAACTTCGGCAGCGCTTGAGCAGACGCTGCAAAAGATCCTCTTTGCGGCGAATCAGCATCCACAGCTGAGCCGGGTATTCAGCACCTGGAGCAGCACCGTGCCGCAGCTCTCTCTTAGCGTTGATCGTGAGCGCGCAGCCCGGCTGGACGTGCCGGTATCGCGGATCTTCAGTACGTTGCAGACCGCATTCGGCGGCACCCGCGCCGGAGACTTCAGCATCAACAACCGCGTGTGGCACGTGGTGATGCAGAACGAAATGCAGTGGCGCGAGCGTGCAGAGCAAATCAGCGATCTCTACGTGCGCAGTAACAGCGGGGAGCGGGTACGTCTGAGCAATCTGGTCACCATCACGCACGTTGTGGGGGCACCGTTCCTGCAGCAGTACAACCAGTTTCCGTCGGTGGCGGTGAGCGGATCTGCCGCGGAAGGCGTGAGCAGCCGCACGGCAATGGCGGCGATGGAGCAGATTCTGGCGACGAATCTGCCGCAGGGCTATGACTATGCCTGGAGCGGCATGAGCTGGCAGGAGCGGCAGACCGGGAGCCAGGCGGTATGGATTGTGCTGGCGGCGGTGGTGATGGCGTGGCTGTTCCTCGTGGCGCAGTATGAAAGCTGGACGCTGCCGGGCAGCGTCATGCTCTCCGTGCTGTTCGCCATCGGCGGGGCGCTGATCTGGCTCTGGTTTGCCGGATACGCCAACGATGTGTACGTGCAGATAGGCCTGGTGCTGCTGATTGCGCTGGCGGCGAAGAATGCGATCCTGATAGTTGAGTTCGCCCGAACCCGGCGCGATGACGGGGCGTCGATCGTCGAGGCGGCATGCGAAGGGGCAACGCGACGTTTCCGTGCGGTGATGATGACTGCCGTGTCGTTCATCATTGGCGTGCTGCCGATGATGCTGGCGAGCGGGGCGGGTGCGCAAAGCCGTCGGATTATCGGCACTACGGTGTTCAGCGGCATGCTGGTGGCGACGGTCATCGGGCTGATATTTATCCCGTCGCTGTACGTGCTGTTCCAGCGCATGCGCGAGTGGGGGCATAAGCGGGCAGGCTAAGCTGCCCGCTCAGGGCCAACGTCAGGTCATCCGGTGCTCGCCGTTTAGCAGCGCCGGACGGTCGTAAAAGCGCTGGATAACGCCATCGGTCATATACGCTGCGCGGTCAGACATATGGGCGATGACGTCCGCGTCGTGGCTGACCAACAGGTAGGTCATGCCATGCTCGGCCTTCAGCCGGTTCAACAGGTTGAGAATTTCCGCCTGCACCGACATATCCAGCGCGGAAGTGGGCTCGTCCAGCAGCAGGATTTGCGGGCGCAGGAGCAGGGCCCGGGCAATCGCCACGCGCTGGCGCTGGCCGCCGGACAGCTGATGCGGATAACGCTGTAGCGCATCGGCAGGCAGGCCAACCTGTTGCAGGGCGGTTTTCACCTTGTCGTCGATGTGGGCTTCTTTCAGGATTTGCAGCGGCTCGGCCAGCGTCCGGTACAGGGTGTGGTTCGGGTGCAGGGAGGCGTAAGGATCCTGAAAGACCATTTGCACATTCCGGCGCAGCGCGCCCTGGAAACGCATGCCCGGCGTGAGCGCGTTGTCGAACAGACGCACGGAGCCTTGCCAGTCGCGGTTCAGCCCGGCCAGCACGCGCAGGATTGTCGATTTACCACAGCCGGAAGCGCCAATCAGGCTGAAGGTCTCCCCGGCGTTTACGGAAAAATCAGCGCCCGACACGGCCACTTTGCTGCCAAAGCGGACCTGCAGCTGGCTAAGTTCAATCAGTGCCATGGTTCACCTCCGTATAGCTGCGGCTGCGATCCAGCGTCGGCAGCATCTGCCCGAACGTGCTGGCGTCAGGGCGACAGGTCCACAGCGTACGGGTGTAAGGATGAGTGGCTTCGGGCAGCCTGCCTGCGGGCATATCATCGACCTTTTCTCCCTGATACATCACCATCACCCGGTGGCAGTGTTGCGCGACCAGCGGCAGATCGTGACTAATCAGCAGCATGGCCATCTGGCGCTGCTCGCACTGGCCGACCAGCAGATCCAGAATCTGATGACGCAGGCGCGCATCGAGGGCGGAAGTCGGTTCATCGGCAATCAGCACCCGTGGATTGTTGATGAGCGCCATCGCGATCATCACCCTCTGGCCCATACCGCCGGACAGCTCTCCGGGATAGCGGCTTAGCACCGTGCTCTCCAGGCCGACCGCATGAACGATTTCCTGCACGGCTTCTTTACGCTCGCGGCGGCTGAGCTGCTGATGCAGCGTCAGGGCTTCTTCGAGCTGGTTAAAGATGGATTTTACCGGGTTCAGGGCATAGCGCGGATCCTGAAGCACCATCGCGATATCGTTGCCGCGCAACCGTTGCCAGTCCCGGGAGGAAAGGTTCAGCACGTCATGACCGAGTACGTTCAGGCGCCGTGCGCTGACGATGCCCGGTTTACGCACCAGGCCCATCAGCGCCCGGGCAGTCATGGATTTGCCCGAGCCGGACTCCCCCACGATAGCCAGCCGCTCGTTGCCAAGGCTGAAGCTCAGATTGTTGACCACGCGTGTGCCGGAGTAATCGACGCTCAGGGCGTCAATGGTGATTAAGGGATCAGTCATGTTGTGGCTCCAGGACATCGCGCAGGCCATCGCCCAGCAGGTTGAAGGCAAGGCTCGCCAGCAGAATGGCGGTGCCGGGAATGGCGGCTATCCACCACTGGTCAAAAATCACCTGCATGCCGTCGGCGATCATCGCCCCCCATTCCGCCATCGGCGGGCGGGCACCCAGGCCGAGAAAGCCGAGCCCGGCGGCGGCAAGAATAATCCCTGCCAGATCCAATGCCAGGCGCACAATTGCCGACGGCAGGCACAACGGAAGAATATGTCCCACCAGCAAACGCCCGCCTCGAATACCCATCATCTCCGCCGCCGCGAGGTAATCGCTGTGGCGCAGGCGCTGAATTTCGCTGCGTGCCTGGCGGGCGTAGGCAGGCCAGGTGGTCAGAGCCAGCGCCAGGGCGCCATTGACCAGACCGGGGCCGAGCATGGCCACAAAGGCGAAGGCCAGGATAAGCCTTGGCATCGACATCACGACGTCGGTAAAGCGCATCAGCACGCGCTCCACCCAGCCGCCGTAGTAGCCGGAGAGGATCCCCACCAGCAGGCCGACCGGCAGGGTAATCAGGGTCACCAGTCCCACCAGGCCCAGCGCCGGACGCGTGCCGTAAATCAGCCGCGAAAACAGGTCGCGCCCGTAGCTGTCGGTGCCGAACCAGTGCTGAGCACCAGGTGCCTGTAAACGGGCGGCGGCGTCCTGCCAGTTGGGATCGAGTGGGGAAAGCAGAGGCGCAAACAGCGCAATCAGCAGCAGCAGGGTGATAACCAGCAGGCCGAAGAAGGCCGCTGGGGAGCGGCGCAGGCGTCGAAGAAAAAGAGAGCCAGGCATCAGCGTATCCTCGGATCGGTCAGGCGCACCAGCAAATCGGTGAGGTTGTTGATCAGCACAAAGCAGACGCCAATCAGCAGCGTGCCGCCCATAATTGCCGTGGTGTCTCCGGCGAACAGCGCGGTGGTCAGGTAGCGGCCTATTCCGGGCCATGAGAAGACCGTTTCGGTCAGCACCGCGCCCTCCAGCATGCTGGTCCAGGCCAGTGCAATCACCGTCAGCAGCGTGCCGCGAATATTCGGCAGCACGTGGCGAAGCAGAATGCTCATCTCGCCTGCCCCTTTGGCCCGGGCCAGCAGGATGTACTCTTTGTTCATCTCGCTCAGGCAGGCTGAGCGCGTCAGGCGAGTGATGCTTGCCAGCGCATAGTAGGACAGCAGCAGCACCGGAAGCACCAGGTGGGCGAAGGCGTTTTTGAAGGCGGCCATATCGCCGGACAGCCAGGTATCAATCAGCACAAACCCGGTTCTCGCGTCCACCGTGTACTGGTAGATATCATCCAGCCTGCCCGGCCCGGCGCTCCATTGCAGCCTGGCGTAGAACAGCGCCAGCATCAGCAGCCCGAGCCAGAAAATAGGCACAGAATTGCCCAAAAGCGTAAAGGTTCTCATGGCTAAATCCCACGGTGTGCCGACGAAACGGGCGCAGAGTACGCCTGCGGCAACGCCCAGCAGAGCGCCCAGTATCAGGGCAAGCGTGGCAAGCTCCAGCGTTGCGGGAAAGACCGACAGCAGGTCGTGCAGCACGGGCTGCCCGGTGCTGCTGGCAATACCTAAATCGCCGTGTGCGAGATTGACCAGATAGTGCCAGAACTGCAGCGGTAGCGGCTGATCCAGCCCAAGCTGGTGGCGAACCTGATCGTAGGTGGACTGGCTGGCGTGATCGCCAACGATCTGCAGCACCCTGTCGACCGGCGACAGCGCGGAGAGCGAAAAGGTGATCAGCAGCAGCCCGAAGAGCGTCAGCGCCAGGGTCAGCAACGACTGGAGCGCGCGAGTGATGTGTGGCATGAAAGCTCGTTATCTCTGGATGTGCAAAAGCCCCTCTCCGCACCGAAGAGGGGGAAGGGCGGCGGCTATTTGGTTACGCGGTCATACCAGACCATATCGGCGTTCAGGCCCTGTTGATAGCCCTTGACGTTGTCGCGGATCACTATCTGGGTTTTGCCCTGGTCAACAAAGACGTAAGGGGAGCTCTGCTGCAGTTCTTCCTGCATTTTTGTGTACAGCCCAAGCCGCTTGGCCGGGTCAGGCTCGGCAACGGCGGCCAGGGTTTGCTGATTGAGTTCAGGAATTTTCCAGCCGTTCAGCCCCGCGACGGTGCTGGACTTACCGTCGTTCCACGCGAAGGCGCTGGCGTTGGAGTGGGCATCGAAGTAGTCAGGGATCCACAGGCGAATAGCGGCCTGATGCTGTTTGGCACGCACGCGGGCGTAGACCTGACTGCCTGCGGCAGGAAGAAGATCGATTTTCACGCCGCCCTGCGCAAAGCTTGCCTGCATTGACTGGGCAAGGGTGATAAACGGCGGCTTGTTTTCCACATCCAGAGTAAAGTGCGCGTCTTTGATGCCCGCTTTCGCGAGGATGGCTTTGGCCTTCGCCGGATCGAATTTATACGGATTGTTCTCCAGCGCCCCCGGGAAGCCGATTGGCAGGAAGCTCTGATGCACGAAGTACTGGCCTTTCAGCAAATCTTTGGTGATCCCTTCATAGTCCACAAGCCAGCGCGCGGCTTCCCAAAGCGCCGGGTTATTCAGCAGCGGATTAGCGCTGTTGCCGGTGTTAAACGCCAGGTAATTTTGTTCCGCAGAGGGGATGCTCAGCACTTTTATCCCAGGCTTATCCTGCAGGGCGCTAATCTGATCGGCGCCCAGGTCGCGGGCGACATCCGCGTCGCCCTGCTGGATCAGCAGCCGACGCGAGGCCGGATCGGGCACGTTCTTGATGATGATGTTTTTCAGCTTCGGCGCACCGGTTGGTGAGGTATCGTTGGCATCCAGCACGATTGCCTGATGTGGCTGATAGACGCGCATTTTCCACGCGCCGCTGCCTGCCGAGTGCATCTTCAGCCAGGCGTTGCCAAAGTCACCGACTTTCACGTTCGCCGCCACCAGCTTCTCATCAACGATGGAGGCAATCGGCGTGGAGAGAATGTTCAGCGCCACCGCCGGGCTGACGTCCGCCGTCCAGTGCAGTTGCAAAGTATGGTCGTCAACTTTCTTTAACTGGCCGTCGATATTGCCTGCGTCCCAGCCCAGTACGTTAAGGATAAAGGCGGGGGATTTGTTCAGCTTCACTGCGCGGGACCAGGAGAAGATCACGTCTTCCGGACGCAGCGGGTTCCCGGAGGCGAATTTAGCATCCGGCTTCAGCTTGATCGTCAGGGTCTTTGCTGCCGCGTCGGCTTCCCAGCTGGCTGCCAGGATCGGCATGATTTTCGCCGGGTTATCGCGATCGGGTTGGACCAGGCGCTGATACAGGCTCGGCACGGTCTGGATGCTGGAGAGTTCGTTAGCTTCCGCAGGATCGAGACTGACGATATCGTCCAGGCCCTGAGCGACGACCAGCGTATTGGGCGGCGTGGCGGCATGAGACGCGGCTGACAGCGCAGCCAGCAGCAGCAAAGGCAGAATTTTTTTGGTCATGACAATCCCTGAAAGAGTGAGGTGTTGTGTTTTTTATAAGCCCCGCTACGTTAGCGCCGCGGGCGAATTCAGGTAAAGTCAAAATTCAGCTTAGCTTATGCATAAAATGCATAAGTGTGAATGAGATAGTATAAGGCGCGCAGGTTAAGCCGCCCAAATTTCACAATGCTTTTCCACAAGGGCAATCAGCGAGCCGCCGGATGAGATAAATTCGCGCATGCGATAGGCTTCGCTGTAGCCCTGCTTCACCTGCCGCTCCAGCGCCTCTATGGCGCTACCCGCTCCGGCCTTGTCGGCCCAGGGCTCTACCTTTTCCAGCAGGCGCTGAATATCTTCGGCAATCGGACGCTGCTCCCCGCTATGAACGTCCGTCAGCACGCCTGAAAGCCCATAGCGGCAGGCCTGGAAGCGGTTAAATTTGTACAGCAGGTAGTCCTGCTCCTGATGCTTAAACGGACGTGTTTCCAGCAGCCAGCGGGCGGTAGCCTGAATCAGCCCGGCAATATTCACCGCGTGCGCGAGGGTCAGCGGCGTGTCCATCACCCTGACCTCCACCGTGCCAAAGTGAGGGCTCGGGCGAATATCCCAGTGCAGATCCTTAATGCTGTCGATCATGCTGGTATAGCTGAGCCGACGAAACAATCCTTCGAAACCCTGCCAGTTTGCCACCCACGGCATCGGGCCCATATCGGGGAAAGCGGAAAAGACGTTCAGACGTGAAGTGGCAAATTTACTGTCTGCGCCCTGCAAATATGGGGACGCGGCGCTGAGCGCAATCAGGTGCGGAACGTAGCGCGAGAGCCCGTGTAGCAGGTAAATCGCGTCATCTCCGCTGGCGCAGCCAACGTGCACGTGCTGCCCGAACACCGTTGCCTGCTTGATGAGGTAGCCGAACTGTTCCAGCGTGCGCAGGTAGCGTTCGTTATCGCACACTTCCTGACGCTGCCACTTCTGAAAAGGATGCGTCCCGCCGCCGCAAATCTGCACGTGCTGGCGCGAGGCGGCCTCGAGCACCGTCTGGCGAATCGCCGAAAGCTGGCTGCTGGCCTGATGGATGTCGTGGCACACCCCGGTGGCGATTTCCAGCATGCTTTCGGTGATGTCGTGCTTAATCTCCCCGGCGGCGAGCGCGCCCTGCGTCTGCGCAATCAGCGCAGAGGAATCCTGGCTGAGATCGTAACCCGGCGGGTTAACCACCTGCAGTTCCAGCTCAATGCCAAGGGTAAACGGTTCGGAGACGTGAAAGTCGGGAAGTGACATAGCGAGATCCGGTAGCGGCTTTTTGTCAGTATAGGAGACAAAATGCCCCTGGCCGCCAGATTGCCGGCTGGATTTGGCCGAACCGGCGGCGCGCATGCTATAACCATCCTCAACAATATGAGCGGGAGCACATCGTGGCGGAGTTAAACGAGTACGGACAATGGGTGGGCGATATCGTGCCAGACTGGCACGGTGCCAGGGAGCTTGAGCGGAAAATGCTGGCAGGCCGAAGCTGTCGGCTTGAGCCCATCATCGTGGCCCGGCACGCCGCAGATTTATACGAGGCATTTGCGCTGGCTGAAGATGAACGAGACTGGACCTGGCTTGGCAGCGTGCGTCCAGTCTCCATTGCAGCAACCGAAAGCTGGCTCCAGGCCAAAGTGGATGACAGCGGGCTGGTGCCGTATGCGGTGATTGATGCACGCAGCGAACGCGCGGTGGGCGTGGTGTGCCTGATGGCGATCGAGCGCGCCAACGGTACGGTAGAAATCGGCCACGTCAGCTGGTCGCAAAGAATGAAGCGCAGCGTGATAAGTACCGAAGTGGTCTGGTTACTGTTGCAGGAGGCATTTGCCTGCGGCTACCGTCGCGTGGAGTGGAAATGCGATGCGCTGAACGTGGCCTCGCGTCGGGCCGCCGAGCGTATCGGTTTTACCTTTGAAGGACGCTTTCGCCAGCGGATGGTGCGCAAAGGCCGCAACCGGGACAGCGACTGGCTGTCAATCATCGACGGTGAATGGCCCGCGGTGGATGCCGCGCTGCGAAGCTGGCTTGCGCCGGAGAATTTTGATGCGGCAGGCCAGCAGCTACACAGGCTGGAGAGCTTTCGCCAGTAGCGTGACGATCTCCTGCCCGCGCTGAAGCCAGCTGACATCGCAGCGCTGCCCGGCAAGGGTGGGCGAAAAGGTGGAAGAGAATTGCAGCGTCACGTGTTGTGCATCAAGCGCAACCACCTGAGCTGAGGCAAATCCGGGCAGGTCGGTTGTCATAAAAGAGAAGGCTTTGAAGGCGCTTTCCTTCGCGCTGAAGGCCAGCGTTAGCGCCAGCGAATGCGGCAAGCCGCTGGCGTGCAGCATCCTTTGTTCTTCCGGTGTGATAATGCCGTTGGTCAGTTCCTCACACATCGCCTCGCTAAAACAGGTTTCAAGATCGACCCCGACAGGCTCCCGCGATACCACCGCCAGCGCGGTCGTTCCGCAGTGACTGATGCTGCCGTAAAAGCCATCCGGCCACATGGGCTGGCGATGAGGGCCGATATCCGGAATCTGCCGACTACCGTGCTCCTGCAACGCATGAAGCGCCGCCAGCCGTCCGGCGAGATGTTCGGCTTTGCGTTTGCGTCCGGCAGCCTGAAGTTTAGCGTGATGGGGAAGCCAGAGCAGATCGGCGTCGGTAAAGGTCTGCGAATCGAAATCGATTCGGTGAAGGAGGTGAGCGGCAAGCGGGAAGGTGCTGTGGTGGGTTTTCATTTTGTGGAACTCCCTCTCCCTGACCCTCTCCCAAAGGGAGAGGGAAATTTTCGGTGCGGACGGGTTTCTCCCTCTCCCTTCGTGAGAGGGCTGGGGAGAGGGGAAACTCAGGATCAGAAGTGCGTATTCACGCTCATATAATAAGTCCGGCCGGACTCGTTATAGGTTTCTGCACCCGCGCCATACATATAGCCCGTCGCGCCGCCGGTGGTCTGGGCGTTACCCGCACGCCAGTGGCGCTTGTCGAACAGGTTGTCGATCCCCGCCGTGAAGCTGACGTTTTTGGTGGCATCCCAGGTGCCGCTCAGGCCAACGATGCTGTACGGACTGACTTCGTTCAGCTCGCTGCCCGTCACCGGTTGCCCTTTGTAGTTGTACTTCTTCGGCTGCTGCTTGCCGTACCAGGTGAAGGTCGACTGGACGGACACGTCCTGCACAATCTGCCAGCTCAGGGTCGAGTTCAGCGTGTATTCCGGGATGATCGACAGACGGTCGCCGGTCTCCTTGTTCTTACTTTGCAGCATATAGGTGATGTTGTTGGTCCAGTTGACGGTCTCGGTCACCGGCACGTTCAGCGTCCCTTCCAGACCTTCCACCACCGCTTTTGGCACGTTCTCCCACTGATAAAGATCGGTGCCAGCGCCGTTGGTGGATACCGGCGAATAACCGGCTTCAATCTTGTTGCGGTAGTCGTTGCGGAACCAGGTCGCGCCAGCCAGCCAGCCGTCATGCTTAAACTCCAGCCCCACTTCTTTGTTGATGCTGGTTTCGGCCTTCAGGTCATCATTCCCCTGCAGATAGCAGCCGCTGGTGCTGGCGTAGCAGCCCTGGCCTTTGCTGTAGAGAATGTAGTTCGGGTTGGTCTGATACAGGCTTGGCGCTTTATAGGCGCGCGCGATGCCCATCTTCAGGGTGAAGTCATCACCCAGGCCCTGCGACAGGTTCAGGGACGGACTCCAGTTGTCGCCGACGATGCTGTGGTGATCGAAGCGCAATGCTGGCGTCAGCATGGTGGAGTCGGTCACTTCAACGTTGTCTTCGGCAAACAGCGAGAAGATCTCCGCCTGCGAGTACGGGCTGCGATTGGTGCTGCTGAAGCCCGGAATTGGCCCGCCCATAAAGGTCTGGGTGTTCGACCCCATATCCTTCATCTTCTGCTGGTTCCACTCGGTGCCGAGCGTCAGCGTCTGGTTGAAGACAAAATCGACGGGCAGGTTGATTTCACTGTGCAGCAGCACGTCGGACAGATCGATATCAACAAACTTGTTGGAGTTAAAGATCCCTTCGGTGCCACCCGCCAGGCCTTCGCCTTTGCGCGAGTTGCGGGTGTGCTCGTACTGCGCCCAGGTGCTGGTGGTGACGCCGTTATCCCAGCCGCCGTTCCAGGTGAGGGCGTAATTCTGACGGTACAGACGGTTGGTCTCTTTGCCGTAGTTTTCCTTCACGAAGTTATTGGTGTTGGTGTTCTGGGTGTCGCCTGCATAGAGGTTATTCTGGCGGTTGTAGCCGGCTTCCAGCTCCAGGGACTGCATGGGAGCAAAGTCCCAGCGCAGCTGGCCGTTGATGGCCTTGTTTTCCACTCCTTCGCGCCCGGCGGGCAGGGTGTTCTGGTAGATGCCGGTACGCTCTGACTGATGACCCTGATTGATGTCCCATGCGTCGGCCTGCGTTTTGTCCAGGTTGCCGTAGAGGCGGAAGCTGAAGTCGCCGCCCATCGGCCCGGTCAGGCTGAAGTTGGTGCGCTTGGTGGAGCCTTCGTCTTTATGCTCCGGCAGGTTCATGTAAGTGTCCCAGGAGCCGTGCCACTCGTTGCTGGATTTTTTGGTGATGATGTTCACCACGCCGCCTGCTGCGCCATTGCCGTAGCGGGCCGCGGCTGGACCACGAATGACTTCAATACGTTCGATCATCTCTGGCGGTACCCAGCCGGTATCACCGCGGGTGTCGCGCTCGCCGCGCCAGCCCAGACGCACGGAGTTGCGGCTGGTGACAGGTTTACCGTCGACCAGAATCAGGGTGTTTTCCGGGCCCATACCGCGAATATCAATCTGGCGGTTGTTGCCACGCTGGCCGCTGGTGGAGTTCCCCGTCAGGTTCACGCCCGGCATGGTACGAATAATTTCGGACACGTCGCGAGCGGGAGGATTTTTGCGGATCTCATCCGCGGTGATGGTGGATACGCCCGGCGCCTGCAGGTTCTGCTGTGCGGCGGTCACAACCATCGTTTCTTCTGCGTCTGCTGTGCTTGCCTTTGCGGTCTCTTCAGCGTGCAGCGGTAAAGCCACCCCGTAAATGCCCAGATTGACCAGTAAGGTCAGGGACTTAAGTTTGTTATTCATTGTGAGTCAACGTCCTGCTGTATGGATAAAAACCTCGTCATACTTCGAGCTGCAGATGCGTTGGCTGCAACTCGAATTATTTAGAGGTTACGAAAGTGAACATAACGAAAACGCGCGCCAATACGCTATTGCAAATGCAAATAGTTATCAATAATATTATCAATAAATTTTGGCGTGTAACAAATAATTCCACAGATATCGCGGGGTTAACGTGGCGGAAACGGTGGCAGGGAGTGCAGAGTGGTGGGCGCGCATCGAGGGGCCTCAGTGGCGTCGGGAAGGAGAGAACTGCCACGTCACGTTTTACTGGCGAGATCCGGCGGGAGATGAGCGTCATTCAGCCATTCAGCGGGTGTGGATCTACATCACCGGCGTAACGGATCACCACCAGAACGCGGTGCCGCAGACGCTGTCCCGTCTACCGGGCACCGACGTCTGGCAGTGGCAAACCTGGCTCCCCGTCAGCTGGCGCGGCAGCTACTGTTTTATCCCCACCGATCGTACCGATGACTTTGCGGCGGCGCTGTTCAACGGCGAAGCGCCCGATCGTCAACTGCTGCGTGAGGGCTGGCGTAAGCTGTTGCCGAACGCGGTGGCCGATCCGCGAAACGCACACAGCTGGCGCGGTGGGCGAGGGCATGCCGTGTCGGCGCTCTCCTTGCCGGAAGCCCCCGTTCAGCCAGGCTGGGATCTGCCTGACGTCTCTTATGCACCGCCGGTTTGTATCCAGTGGCGCAGCCAGCGTCTGGGTAACATTCGCCGCGTCTGGGTTTACACCACGGGCGAAGCGTCCTCTGATGAACGTCCGCTGGCGCTGCTGCTCGACGGCCAGTTCTGGGCCGAAAGCATGCCGGTCTGGTCGCCGCTTGCCCGCCTTACGCTGGAGGGGCGGCTTCCACCCGCTGTCTACGTCCTGATTGATGCCATCGATACCGCACACCGCAGCGCCGAGCTGCCGTGTAACCAGGATTTCTGGCTGGCGTTGCAGGAAGAGCTGCTGCCGCAAATCCGGCGCATTGCACCGCACAGCGAACATCCTGAACGTCGTCTTGTGGCCGGGCAGAGCTTTGGCGGTCTGGCGGCGATGTATGCCGGGCTGAGCTTTCCGCAGCAGTTTGGCTGCGTGCTCAGTCAGTCCGGTTCCTACTGGTGGCCCACGCGCGGTGAGCCTCACGGCGGCGTAATCCCTGAAAAACTTTCCCGCGGAGAATTGTCGCCGCGCGGCCTGCGCATCTGGCTGGAAGCCGGGCGTCGCGAGCCGGTTATCTTTAAGGCCAATCAGGCCCTCTTCCAACAACTACAACGTACACAGCAGCCGGTTTTCTGGCGTCAGGTTGACGGCGGACACGATGCGCTGTGCTGGCGCGGCGGCTTAACCGCAGGGCTGATTGCGCTCTGGCAGCCGCTGCTCCCGGCATAACGCGCTTTACGACAGGAGTTTGGTATGCAAATCAGTAACCCTTTCGATGATGCGCAAGGGCAGTTTTATATTCTGCAAAATGCGCAGCAGCAGTACAGCCTGTGGCCGCAGCACTGCGCGTTGCCCGAAGGCTGGCATGTTGTCTGTGAACCCCAGAGCGCGGAGGCCTGCAACGCCTGGCTGGCGGCTCGCTGGACTACTCTGAACCCCGCCCATTTTGCCGGAGCTCGCCATGACTGAACGTTTACCGCTGGTGGCCGCGCAGCCGGGGATCTGGATGGCGGAGCAGCTTTCCACGCTGCCGAATGCCTGGAGCGTTGCCCATTACGTTGAGCTTGAAGGCGAAATGGATGCTGCCCGGTTTGCCGAGGCTATTGCCCTCGGGCTGGCGCAGGCCGACACGCTGAAAATGCGCTTTAGTGAAGATAACGGCGAGCTGTGGCAATGGGTGGACGACAGCCTGACGCACGATGCGAGCGCAGTGCTGGATTTACGCCACCAGGCCGACCCCCATGCTGCCGCAATGGCGGTGATGCAGGCTGACCTGGCGCAGAACACCCGCGTCGACAGCGGCAACCCGCTGGTATGCCATCAGCTCATCCGCGTCGGTGACCATCGCTGGTACTGGTATCAGCGCTATCATCATCTGCTGGTGGATGGCTTCAGCTTCCCGGCCATTACCCGCCAGATCGTGCAGATTTATGCCGCATTGCTGCGTGGAGAAACGCCGCCCACCTCGCCGTTTACGCCTTTCGCGGACGTTGTGGAGGAATATCAGCGTTACCAGCAGAGCGAAGCGCGCACGCGCGATGGCGCGTTCTGGGCTGAACAGCGCAAACAGCTGCCTCCGCCAGCCTCGCTCTCCTCCGCGCCATTATCTGGCCGGGCGACCAGTACGGAGATCTGGCGGCTTAAGCTCACCGCGGACAAACAGGCCTTCAGCCGTTTAGCGACCACACACACCGCTCAGCGTACCGATCTGGCTCTGGCGCTGGCCGCGCTCTGGCTGGGACGCCTGTGCGGACGCAACGACTACGCGGCGGGTTACATTTTCATGCGCCGCATGGGCTCTGCCGCGCTGACCGCAACGGGGCCGGTGCTGAATGTATTGCCCCTGGCGGTCACCATCAGGCCGGAAGAGACCTTACCGGAGCTGGCGGATCGCCTGGGGGCGCAGTTGAAAAAAATGCGCCGTCACCAGCGCTATGATGCGGAGCAAATTGTTCGTGACGCCGGCAAGGCGGCAGGTGAAGAGCCGCTGTTTGGCCCGGTGTTCAACGTCAAAGTGTTTGATTATCAGCTCGAACTCGACGGCGTGCATGCCACCACTCACACTCTGGCGACGGGTCCGGTGAACGATCTGGAGCTGGCGCTGTTCCCGGACGAGGAGGGCGGCCTGACAATTGAAGTGCTGGCTAATAAACAGCGCTATGACGAATCAGAACTGCAACAGCATATTGCCCGACTGCTGGTGATGCTGAACCAGTTTGCTGCAAATCCTGAACTGCGCTGCGGCGAAGTTGAGATGGTGTCAGACGAGGAGTATCAGCGTCTGGAGCAGATTAACGACACGGGCATGATGCTGCCGGAAACCACGCTTAGTGCGCTGGTGGCGGCCCAGGCCGCAAAAACGCCGGATGCTATTGCGCTGGCAGATGCCCGTATGCAGTTTACCTATCGCGAAATGCGCCAGCAGGTTGTGGCGCTGGCAAATGTGCTGCGCGAGCGTGGCGTAAAACCCGGCGACAGCGTTGCGGTCGCATTACCGCGTTCGGTTTTTTTAACCCTCGCGCTGCACGGTATTGTGGAAGCGGGCGCGGCCTGGCTGCCGCTGGATACGGGCTATCCGGACGAGCGTCTGCACATGATGCTGGAAGATGCCCGCCCCTCGCTGCTGATTACCTCCGACGATCAGCTAAGCCGTTTCCCGGGTATCGACACGCTGTGCTACACCGCGCCGTTGCCAACGGGAGATGATTCTCCGCTCGTACTTTCGCGCTCCGAACACACCGCCTATATCATCTTCACGTCGGGCTCAACCGGCAGGCCGAAGGGCGTGATGGTCGGCCAGACGGCGATCGTCAACCGCCTGCTGTGGATGCAGGACCACTATCCGCTGAATGCCAGCGACGTGGTGGCGCAAAAAACGCCATGCAGTTTTGACGTCTCGGTGTGGGAGTTCTGGTGGCCGTTTATCACCGGTGCGAAGCTGGTGATGGCCGAGCCGGAGGCGCACCGCGATCCGCAGGCGTTACAGCAGTTCTTCGCCGATTTCGGCGTGACCACCACGCACTTTGTGCCGTCGATGCTGGCGGCGTTTGTCGCCTCGCTCAACGAAGAGAGCGTGGCCTCGTGCCGCACGCTGAAGCAGGTGTTCTGCAGCGGCGAAGCGCTGCCTGCCGCGCTGTGTCGGGAGTGGGAACAGCTCATTGGTGCGCCTCTGCATAACCTGTACGGGCCGACGGAAGCGGCGGTGGACGTCAGCTGGTATCCGGCCTTTGGCCCGGAGCTGGCGGCGGTGAAGGGCAACAGCGTGCCGATTGGTTTCCCTGTGTGGAACACCGGTCTGCGCATTCTGGACGCGCAGATGCGCCCGGTGCCGTTTGGTGTGGCGGGCGATCTCTATCTCACCGGCGTCCAGCTGGCGCAGGGCTATATGGGCCGTCCGGACCTCACGGCCAGCCGCTTTATTGCCGATCCGTTTGCCCCGGGCGAGCGTATGTACCGCACCGGCGACGTTGCCCGGTGGCAGGATTTCGGCGCAGTGGAGTATTTAGGCCGCAGCGACGATCAGCTAAAAATTCGCGGGCAGCGCATTGAGCTTGGCGAAATCGAACGCATGATGCTGACCCTGCCAGAAGTGGCGCAGGCCGTGGCGCACGCCTGCGTGCTGAACCAGGCTGCAGCAGTGGGCGGCGATGCGCGTCAGTTGGTGGGTTACGTGGTGTCGGAATCGGGGCTGCCGCTGGACGGCGACATGCTGCTCGAAAATCTGCGCGGCAAGCTGCCGCCGCATATGGTGCCGGTGACGCTAATTTCACTTTCAGCGCTTCCGCTAAGCGCCAACGGCAAGCTTGACCGCAAAGCACTACCGCTGCCGGAGCTGGCGCAAAAAGCGCCGGGTCGTGCGGTGGAAAGCGCCGTGGAAATTGCTGTTGCTGAGGCATTCAGCGTGCTGCTCGGCTGCGAGATTAATGATGTGGACGCTGATTTCTTCGCCCTCGGTGGCCATTCGCTGCTGGCGATGCGCCTTGCGGCGCAGCTGAGCCGCACCTTTGCCCGCCAGGTGACACCGGGACAGGTGATGGTGGCTTCCACGGTGGGCAAGCTCAGCGAGTTGCTGGAGTCTGTGGACGACGCACAAGCGCAACGCTTAGGTTATGAAGCGATTTTGCCTCTGCGCGAAAGCGACGGGCCACGCCTGTGGTGCTTCCATCCGGCCTCGGGCTTCGCGTGGCAGTTTAGCGTACTGGCCCGCTGGCTGAGCCTGCGCTGGTCGATAACGGGCATCCAGTCGCCGCGCCCGGATGGCCCTATGGCCCACGTGACGACGCTGGATGAACTCTGTGAAAACCATCTGCAAACGCTGCTTACACAGCAGCCTCACGGCCCGTATTACCTGTTTGGTTACTCGCTCGGCGGCACGCTGGCGCAGGGTATTGCTGCCCGGCTCCGCCAGCGTGGTGAAGCGGTCGCTTTCCTCGGGCTGCTGGACACCTGGCCGCCGGAAACGCAGAACTGGTCGGAAAAGGAAGCCAACGGTCTGGATCCGGAAGTGCTGGCAGAGATTAACCGCGAGCGCGAGGCCTTCCTTGCCGCACAGCAAGGTCAGGCGTCCGGTGAGCTGTTTACCGCTATTGAAGGCAACTATGCTGATGCGGTGCGCCTGCTGACCACCGCCCACAGCGTGAAGTTTGACGGAAGGGCAACGCTGTTCGTTGCCGAACGCACGCTGACGCCGGGTCAGGATCCGCATCGCGCGTGGGCACCCTGGGTGAACGAACTGGATGTGTATCGCCAGGACTGTGCCCACGTGGATATCATCTCCCCGCAGGCGTTTGAGGCGATTGGCCCGGTGCTGAAAGAGGTGCTTGGCTAATCCGTTTTTGGGCAGCCGTCTGGCTGCCCGCTATCCTTATTTCGCGCCTGTGGCACAATGAGCACTTTCCATACTGGACCGGGAGTAAGGGAAGTGCTCAGTCGTCTCGATCTGTTTTTGATTCACCCGCCTGAAACGGCGCTACGCGGTGTTAAGAAGGCCGGGCTGGAGTTTATCTGGTTTGGCGTAAAGGAGCTTCGCGCCTGCCTGTTTGCCGGACTCTTTTTCCTGGCAATTTTCTGCGTGCCCCGCAGCGGACTTCTGGGCCTGTCTCGCTACGATCTGCTGCTGCTGATTGCGCTCGCCATTCAGCTCACGATGTTTTTCACCCGCCTTGAAAGCCTGGATGAAATCAAAGCCATCACCCTGTTTCACGTGCTGGGCTTTGCGCTGGAGCTATTTAAAACGTCATCGGCGATTGGTTCCTGGCACTATCCGGAAGCGGGCTGGAGCAAAATCGGCGGCGTGCCGCTGTTCAGTGGGTTTATGTATGCAGCGGTGGGTAGCTACATCATTCAGTGCTGGCGGCTGTTTGACCTGAAAATCCTCCATCATCCGCCAATTCTGCATGCGGTTTTGCTTTCACTTGCGCTCTATGCCAACTTTTTCACTCATCATTTTTTCGGTGACTACCGGGGGTATATCGCGGCGGTAGCTTTAGGCATGTATGCCCGCTCAACGGTGATTTTCACTCCTTACGACAGACCATACAAAATGCCGCTGTTGGTGGCTTTTGCGCTAATCGGTTTTTTCATCTGGCTGGCGGAAAATATGGGCACTTTCTTTGGCGTCTGGCGCTATCCCAATCAGCTGGGAGCCTGGGCGACGGTGCACGTCGGCAAATGGGGATCGTGGACGCTGCTGGTGATGATGACCTTTACCATCACGCTGTTTCTCAAAGACATCAAAAAGCGAATCCATGTCGCTCAATAAAACCTTGAGATGCCGGGTGGCGGCTACGCCTGACCCGGCCTACGCGCGGGCCCGGTAAGCGCAGCGCCCCCGGGCAAAACTGATATTACCAGCCGTAGCTGACGCCGCCGCCAACCACGAAGTTCTGCTGCGTGTCGTCAGAAACCGAGGCTTTCACCACCACGTGTTCTGCTGCCCGGGCCGAGAAGCCAACGGCCAGCGCGCTTTCGCTGTCGGTTGTGCCGACCCCTGCGCCAACGCTAAAGGTCTGGCCCTGAATTACCTGAGGAATGTTCGCCATCGCCGCCACGCCGGAAATGGCGGCCGATGCACGCTGGCGGTTCTCATCCACCTGGTTTTTCAGCTTGCCAAAGTTCGCTGAATTCGACGCCTCAAGTTTCTCGATGCGCTGCTCGTGATTAGCAATTGCCGCGCTATTATCCGCTACGCGATGGTTGGTTGCCTGTAATGCCTGACGGTTGGCTTCGGTGTTGGCATAAGCGTCATTGGCCCGGGACTGGGCATCACTACCCATTGCCTGGGCTTGTTTCAGGCCTGTGTTCAGCGTATTGATATCAGCAGTATTGGCGTCTGTCTGCTGCACAAACTCTTCATGGCTGCTTTCAGCGACTTGCGCATTGACCATAGTGCGGTACTGAGCGGCATCGACCTGATGCTGGTTTGCTTCATGCTCAGATTTTGCAGCATTGAGAGCATCGCTTTGTATTTGTGTGCGTTTAAGGTTGCCCTCGAGCAGGGCCTGGCCTTTTTCGTCGTTGAATTTTTTGGCTGAAGTGCGATAAGCATCCTGCAGCGCTTCAGTTTGCTGAGCGGTGCGCTCCTGATTAGCCCTGGTTAACGCTTCGCCTTTCAGCTGTGCGAAGCGCTGACGATAAGCGTCCTGTAGCGCTTCAGTTTGCTGAGCGGTACGCTCCTGATTAGCCCTGGTTAACGCTTCGCCTTTCAGCTGTGCGAAGCGCTGAC
>NZ_DALZVG010000001.1:0-83485 GCF_032012665.1 Scandinavium sp. | reverse complement strand
GATAAGCATCCTGTAGCGCTTTAGTTTGCTGAGCGGTACGCTCCTGATTAGCCCTGGTTAATGCTTCGCCTTCACCGTCAGTAGAGGTAGCTGCCTGCGGTTTTGTGGCTGGTGTCAATGTACTTATTGGAATAGCTGTTGTGTCGATGGGCGGAAAACTAACTGTGGTACTTCCGTTGTAATAAGAATTTCCCTTCACATAATTGATTACCTCTTGCAGAGTGTCCTTTCTTTCTATCTCCTGTGTTTTATCCTGCGGCAGTTCCGGATGAGTGGAGAGGTAATTCTGTACAATGAATTGATCGCTGCTGCTCATTTGCGCATCAGCAATACCAGAAATTGCACTAGCCACAATTGCTAATGCAATAAGTTTGATTTTCATATTTAATAAACCTGTTAATTTGATGTCGAAATCACTTAACGCCGGAAAGACAGGTTTTGCAGAACTCGTCTTTCCATTCTCTAACGCGGCTGATACTTTACGGTATCAGCCGCGTAATTTTTTTTACCAGCGCATTACATTTCCCTTGACGTTACGCGCCCTGTACTTTTATTTGCACATTGATCAATGTCAGTTCACCAGGGCTAAAGGTTAACGCCCATTCACCTTTATCATTCTCAGGTAAAAAACGAAATTGCTTTCATTTGAAGGCAACTGTTTTGTTGCAAAAGAAATGCCTGGTTAAAATAAATGACTTTTAAACGAGGTGAATATTACAACTTTAATTTAATTATTCAATACCAATGATTATTGGTGGTGTTTTTTGTTTATCTTATTGTTATTTAATGATTTTGTTTGGGTGTTGTGATGTCATTTACCATGAGAAATATTCAGGGGCTTTGATGCTGCGGGGCTTGCTGGGATCTTTTTTTGGGATTTCTGTTGAAATATTGTTTGGGTTATATTGATAACGTGTGTCTTTAAGCCGATTTGGTTTTCATAGTAATTATTTTTTTGTCATTTCATTAGGATTGCTTAAGTGTTGAGGGTGTTTTTCATTTCGAACGAAAATTTTTACAGGTGGCAGGAATCGTTCTCGATTTTCATTTTTCAGAATAAGGTTTATCCGTTGCATTGTTTTGTGAAGTTAAGCACTAAAAACGTACCCGGCAGGTAAATTAAAGATGTCTTTTTTACTTACAAAATAGCGATTTATTCCGAGCGGGCATTTATAAGCATTTTGAATGCCGCTATCTCCCGCTCTTTCGGGAGAAGGTTATTTCCCCGCCTTACCCCACGGCACCACCAGCGGTGTCCCTGCCACCGGATCCTCAATAATCAGGCAGCGCAGGCCGTAGATTTTCTCAATCAGCTCTGCTGTCACGATCTCCTTTGGTGCGCCTTCGGCGATAATTTTGCCATCGCGCAGGGCAATCAGGTGCGTCGCGTAGCGGCAGGCCTGATTGAGATCGTGCAGTACCGCCGCCAGGGTGTAACCCTGCTCACGGTTGAGCTCGCTCAGCAGCTCCAGCAGATCGATTTGATGGCTGATGTCGAGCCAGGTGGTTGGCTCATCGAGCAGCATGATGGCCGTTTCCTGTGCCAGTACCATCGCAATCCATGCCCGCTGCCTTTGACCACCGGAGAGGGTATCCACGCTCTGATTCGCCAGCTCCGTCACACCCGTCGCCTGCATGGCGCGGTTGACCGCTTCGTCATCTTCCTTGCGCCAGCGTGTAAACAGCGGCTGATGCGGATAGCGCCCGCGGGCCACCAGCTCCTGTACGGTGATGTCGCCCGGCGTGGTGGCGTTCTGCGCCAGCAGGCCAATGCGGCGGGCGACTTCTTTGCTGTTGAAGCGCTGGATCTGCTCGCCATCCAGTAAAACCTGCCCGTGCTGCGGTGTCATCAGACGGCTTAAGGTGCGCAGGAGCGTCGATTTGCCGCAGCCGTTGGGGCCGATAATGGCGGTGAAATGACCGTCGGGAATGGCGACCTGAAGATCTTCAGCAATGATTTTTTTACCGTAGCCAAGCGTCAGGTGTTCGCCGTACAGGCGGGCGGGAGAGGCGGTCATTTTTTACGGGACTCCTGAATAAGCAGGGCGATAAGATACAGGCCGCCGAGGCTGACGGTCACCACGCCCACCGGAAGCTGGTAAGGCATAAATAGCTGCTGCGCGGCAAAATCCGCCAGCGCCAGCAGCAGTGCGCCGCAAAGCGCCGACTGAGTTAAACCCCAGCGGGCAGTACCGCTCAGGCGTCGGGCGATATGTGGCGCGACGAGGGCAATAAAGGAAATCGGCCCGGCCAGAGCGGTTGAGGCGGCGGTCAGCACGACGGCGACCAGCATCAACAGCAAGCGAGAGCTTTCCACGCGCACGCCTAACGCGCAGGCGCTGTCGTCGCCCATTTCCAGCAGCCGCAGCCGCCGTACCAGCAGCGCGGCGCAGGCCAGCATGACCAGCAAAATGGGGGCTGCAGGGAAAATCTTTGCCCACGTCACGCCGTTAAGCGATCCGGCAAACCACAGCCCTGCCGACTGCGCAGTCTCGAGCGTGGCGCGCAGCAGCAGCCAGGTGTTGAAGGCCATCAGCATCGCACGGATGCCGATACCGATAATGATCAGCCTGAAGGTATCAATCCCGTTGCGCCACGCCAGTAGCCAGACCAGCAGCGAGGTGATTATCCCACCTGCCATCGCGGCGAAGGCGATTGCCGTCTGGTGCTGACCAATCAACACCATCGCTACCAGCACGCCACTCCACGCCCCGGTGTTAAAGCCCATGACGTCCGGACTACCGAGTGGGTTGCGCATTAGCGACTGGAAAATTGCGCCGCTGACGCCAAGCGAGGCACCAACCAGCAGCGCCATTAGCACGCGCGGTAAGCGCCATTCTGTAACCACCATCGTCACGCCGCGGGGGGCATCACCCGTCAGCGCGGCAATCACTTGCCCAACGTCCAGAGCGACCGCGCCGCTGCGCAGGCTCCAGAGGGCAAGTAATAAAGAAGCGAGCGTGAGGAAGCCACAGCTCAGCAGCAAGCGACGCGATGGCGTAGTCATGCGGCACCTCCGCGGGAAGGCTGGCGGCGAACAAGCCAGATAAGCACCGGCGCGCCGATGAAGGCGCTGACCACTGACACGCGCAGCTCACCTGGAACCAGCAGACGCCCGGCGATATCTGCGAACAACAGCAGGGCAGGGGTGGCGAGCAGGGTGACCGGCAGCGACCAGCGGTGATCGCCGCCGACCAGCCAGCGCGAGATGTGCGGCATCATCAGGCCGATAAAGGCGATGGGCCCCACCAGCGCGGTGGCGCAGCCGCTCAGCACGGTGATGGCGAGAAGACCAAGAATTTGCGTGCGCGCCACTTTATTGCCAAGCGCGGTGGCGGTGTCTGCACCAAGATTCAGGCTGTTCAGTGAGCGGCTCAGGCCCAGCGCCACGGCGGCGGCGATAATCACCGGCACCAGCACCACTTTGAGCGTCTCCAGCGAGCGGATATCCAGCGAACCGGCCTGCCAGAAGCGCAGCTGGTCGTAAACGTCCGGATTGAGCAGGGCGATACCGTTGGATAATCCTTCAAGCACTGCGCCCAGCGCAACGCCCGCCAGCGTCAGGCGAACCGGGCTGAGCTGACCGCCGCCCTGGCTGCCGGTAAAGGCCACCAGCAGCGAGGCGATCAGCGCGCCGCTAAAGGCGAGTAAAAGCTGCTCCTGGGGAAGCGTCAGGCCAAACAGCGCCGCGCCCAGCACAATGGCAAAGCTTGCTCCGGCGTTAACGCCAAGAATGCCGGGATCGGCGAGGGGGTTGCGGGTCAGGGTTTGCATCAGCGCGCCCGCAAGGCCAAGCGCGCTGCCTGCCAGAAGCCCGGCAAGCGTGCGCGGCAGACGGGCATCAAGAACGATGGTGCAGTCGGCGCTACGGCAGGTGCCGGACAGAGCATCCGTCACCACGCTTAACGGCAGCGGTTTCGCGCCAATCAGAAGGCTGAGGGCGCAGGCAGCGACCAGCAGAATGAACAATCCGGGCACGGCGATGGGGCGCAGCGCGGCGGGAGAAAACGACATAGCAACGTCCATGATGTGATAATGATAGTAATTATCGTTCTCGATCTTATTCGCCTATGGTAGCATGTGCGGCCACGGAAATGGTATCGAAAGTTCGTTGAAGGCCCTGTGATGCAAAGACAATCCTGGCTGTTGAACCTCAGCCTGCTAAAGACTCATCCGGCGTTTCGCGCCGTCTTTATCGCCCGCTTTATCTCAATTCTCTCTCTCGGCCTGCTCGGCGTGGCGGTGCCGGTTCAGATTCAGGCGCTCACCCACTCCACCTGGCACGTTGGTCTGGCGGTCACACTCACCGGCGGGGCAATGTTCATTGGCCTGATGCTTGGCGGCGTGCTGGCGGATCGCTTTGAGCGCAAAAAGCTGATTCTTCTGGCGCGTGGCACCTGCGGGCTGGGCTTTCTGGGCCTGTGGCTGAATGCGCTGCTGCCAGAGCCTTCGCTGCTGGTGATTTACCTGCTCGGCCTCTGGGACGGGCTGTTCGCCTCGATTGGCGTCACCGCGCTGCTGGCCGCAACGCCTGCGCTGGTCGGGCGTGAAAACCTGATGCAGGCCGGGGCGATCACTATGCTGACGGTACGCCTGGGCTCGGTCATTTCGCCGATGGTCGGTGGCCTGCTGCTGGCGAGCGGCGGCTTCTCCTGGAACTACCTGCTGGCGGCGCTCGGCACCTTTATCACTACGCTTACGCTCCTGCGTTTGCCGCAGCTGCCGCCTCCGCCGCAGCCGCGTGAACACCCGTTTACTTCTTTAATGGCCGGGCTGCGCTTCCTGTTCAGCAATCCGCTGATTGGCGGCATAGCGCTGCTCGGCGGCCTGCTGACGATGGCGAGTGCGGTGCGCGTCCTCTATCCGGCGTTGGCGGTGGGTTGGCAGATGTCTGCGGCACAAATTGGCCTGCTGTATGCGGCTATTCCGCTCGGTGCTGCCCTTGGCGCGCTGACCAGCGGCAACCTGGCCCGCAGCGAAAGGCCGGGGCAGATCATGCTGCTCGCGACGGTCGGATCGTTTGTCGCGATCGGCGTATTCAGCCTGATGCCCGCCTGGGCGCTGGGTGCGCTGTGCCTCGCGCTGTTTGGCTGGCTGAGCGCGATAAGTTCGCTGTTGCAGTACACGCTCATTCAGACGCAAACCCCTGAAGCGATGCTCGGGCGCATTAACGGCCTGTGGACCGCGCAAAACGTGACCGGCGATGCCATCGGCGCTGCGCTGCTCGGGGGCTTTGGCTCGATGCTGACGCCCGCTGCGGCGGCAAGTGCGAGTGGATGGATACTGGCGGCGGTTGGCGTGGTACTGGTGGTCTTGCTGGGGGAACTGCGCCGGTTCCGTCAGGCTCCGGTGCAGGTGGAAGAGGTGGCATGATTGCCGGGTGGCGCTGCGCTTACCCGGCCTACGATGTTTCGTTGGACGGGCAAACAACGTGCTACCCGACGATGTCAAACAGGGTTTCGCTATTTTGTAGGCCCGGCAAGCGTAGTGCCGCCGGGCATTTACTTAGCCGAACAGTTTTTCAAGACGCTCCAGCACCCGCATTGCGCTGTAATAGTCGAGACGGAAAGTTTCGGTGCCAAGCGCATACACGCGCTTGTTTTGCACCGCCTCAAGGTGAGACAGCAGCGGGTTAGCTTCAATGGCATCGGTGTCCTTCTGGTCACCGGCGAAGACAAACAGCGACTGCCCGTTCAGGCCCGCCGCCAGGGTTTCACCGCCGAGCTGGATGATGTCGTGACGCTTCCCCTGGCTCTGGCTGGTGTGCAGACCGGCGGGGAGCGGGGCGAGGGTAAAACCAAGCTGCTCGAGCAGCTTGCCCTGGGCGGATTCCGGGGTCCACAGGTTGGCGCTGTGCGCGGCGGCGGTATAAACCAGCGCGCTTACCGGCTGCGGCGGCAGCTTCATTTGCTGCTTGAGCGTCGCCATCCGGGAATCAAATTCAGCAATGCGCTGTGTTGCCTGCTTTTCCTGGCCGGTGATTTTGCCAAGCTGAGTCAGCAGGCTCTGCCAGCTCTGGTCGTCGTAGTTGATGATAAGCGTCGGGGCAATGGTTGATAGCTGATCGTAAAGCGCGAGTGCTGAATCACCACCGGTGGCGCTAATCAGGATCAGATCCGGCATCTGCGCAGCCACGGCTTCGGCGTTCGGTTCACCAATGTATAGCCTGGCGACGTGGCGCTTTCTGGCAATCTCGCCCCACTGGCGCAAAAAGCCCTGGCCGTCCGCCACGCGATTGTTGGGCGTGGTGGCCCCGCTGGCGACAACAGGGGCGTCAATGGCCAGCAGCGAACCGGTGAGGGTGACGCTGGTGGAGACGATGCGTACTGGCTTGTGTTCAAGCTGGTGCGCGCCGCGGCTGTCTGTCACTTCGCGCGGCCAGTCGGCGGCCAGGCCTGAGGTTAATCCGAAAAGGAAAAGCCCGGAAAAGAGCAGGGTGTTGCGGAAAAAAACGGGGAATTTCACGACGTCAAAGTCCTGTTTTATGGATGTTAATGAATCTCATTTTCACTTCTGCGCGTCGCAGATGCAAGGGGGATGATGCGTCTGAAGTTGACAAGGAAGCGTTTTACTTTTAGCTTACCGAACCAAAATATAAATGATAATCATTCTTAATATCTTTATCGTTTTGGAGGATAATATGGAAACGTTACTGGCTGAGGCCGAACAGGAAGTCGCACCAACGCTGTTCCCTGACAGCTTCTTTTTTATGTCGCCGTATCGTAGCTTCACCACCTCTGGCTGCTTCCGTCGCGTGTCGCAGCCGGCTGAAGGCGGAGAAGATTTAGCGGGAGAGTTTCAGCAAAGCATCAGCAAAGCCTTTGCCGATGCGAAAGCCGCCGGTGTCCAGCGTCCGCTGCTGGTGGGCGCTATCCCGTTTGATACCACCCAGCCCTCCGCGCTGTTCATTCCGCAGCACAGCGAAACCTTCTCCCGCACGGCGAAACAGCACTCGGCGCCTTACGTCGCGGGCCTGAAGCCAATGCAGGTGCAGGCGCGGCAGGAAATTCCGGGGCAGGATGAATTTATGACGATGGTGGAACGCGCTGCGGCGCTGACCGCCACGCCGGAAGTTGACAAAGTGGTGCTCTCGCGTCTGATTGAGCTCACTACCGATTCCGCCGTGGATACCGGTGCATTGCTGGAGCGTCTCATCGCGCAGAACCCGGCGAGCTTCAACTTCCACGTACCGCTGCCGGACGGTGGCGTGCTGCTCGGTGCCAGCCCGGAGCTGCTGCTGCGCAAGGAGGGCTCCCATTTCAGTTCCCTGCCGCTGGCAGGTTCAGCCCGTCGTCAGCCGGATAACGTGCTGGATCGTGAAGCGGGCAACCGCCTGCTGGCCTCGCAGAAAGATCGCCACGAGCACGAGCTGGTAACCCAGGCCATGAGAAACGTCCTGACGCCGCGCAGCGATGCGCTTTCTCTTCCTTCCTCGCCGCAGCTCATCACCACGCCAACCCTCTGGCATCTGGCAACGCCGATTGAAGGCGAAGCGAAAGCCGATGAAAACGCCCTGACGCTTGCCTGCCTGCTGCACCCGACGCCTGCGCTGAGCGGTTTCCCGCATGATGTGGCGAAGCGGCTGATTGCCGAGCTTGAGCCGTTCGACCGCGAACTGTTCGGCGGCATCGTCGGCTGGTGCGATGCGGAAGGCAACGGCGAGTGGGTGGTCACTATCCGCTGCGCGAAAGTGCATGACAACCACATCCGCCTGTTTGCCGGGGCGGGCATTGTGCCTGCCTCTTCGCCGCTCGGCGAATGGCGTGAAACCGGCGTCAAGCTGACCACCATGCTGAACGTATTTGGCCTCAATTAAGGACTGATGATGAGTGTTGCTTTTACGCCGTGGCCGGAAGATCTCGCGGCCCGCTACCGTGAAAAAGGCTACTGGCAGGATCTGCCGCTGACCGACATTCTGACGCGCCACGCGAATAACGATGCGGTGGCCGTTATCGATGGCGATCGCCGGGTGACTTATCGCGAACTTAACGTGCTGGTGGATAATCTCGCCGCCTCTTTGCAGCATCATGGACTGAAGGCAGGCGAAACCGCGCTGGTGCATCTGGGCAACGTGACGGAGTTTTATGTCACGTTCTTTGCGCTGCTGCGGGCAGGCGTCGCGCCGGTTAATGCGCTATTCAGCCATCAGCGCAGTGAACTGCACGCCTACGCAGCGCAAATTGAACCGGCTCTGCTGATTGCGGATCGCGATCATGCCCTGTTTGCCGACGATACGTTCCTCAACGCTTTCGTCGACCAGCACCGCTCGGTGCGCAAGGTATTGCTGAATCATGACCAGGGCGAACACAGCCTGGCGGCGGCGATGGCAACTCCGGCGGATAACGTTGTACCGTCGTCGACCAGCGCCGGAGAAGTGGCCTTCTTCCAGCTTTCCGGCGGCAGCACGGGCACGCCGAAGCTGATCCCGCGCACTCACAACGATTACTACTACAGCATCCGTCGCAGCAACGAGATTTGCCACTTCGACGAAAACACGCGCTATCTCTGTGCCTTACCTGCCGCCCATAACTACGCACTGAGCTCGCCCGGTGCGCTCGGGGTGTTCCTCGCAGGTGGCTGCGTGGTGTTAGCCGCCGATCCCAGCGCCACGCTCTGCTTCCCGCTGATCGAACAGCATCAGGTTACGGTTGCCGCACTGGTACCGCCTGCGGTGAGCCTGTGGCTGCAGGAGATTCAGGCCAGCGGCAGTAACGCGCAGCTCGCTTCGCTCACCCTGTTGCAGGTCGGCGGGGCGCGTCTCTCCGCCACGCTTGCGGCGCGCATTCCGGCAGAAATTGGCTGCCAGCTTCAGCAGGTGTTCGGCATGGCGGAAGGGCTGGTGAACTACACCCGGCTGGACGATTCGCCGGAGCGCATCATCAACACGCAAGGCTGCCCGATGTCTCCCGATGACGAAGTGTGGGTGGCGGATGCCGACGGCAACCCGCTGCCGCGTGGTGAAGTCGGGCGACTGATGACCCGCGGGCCGTACACCTTCCGCGGCTATTACAAAAGCCCGCAGCACAACGCCAGCGCTTTTGATGCCAATGGCTTTTACGGCTCAGGTGACCTGATTTCCATCGACGAGGATGGCTACATCACCGTTCAGGGACGCGAAAAAGATCAGATCAACCGCGGCGGTGAAAAGATCGCGGCGGAAGAAATTGAAAACCTGCTGCTGCGCCACGAGTCGGTGGTTTATGCGGCGCTGGTGAGCATGGAAGACAGCCTGCTCGGTGAGAAAAGCTGCGCGTATCTGGTGGTGAAAGCGCCGCTGCGTGCGGTTGCGGTTCGCCGCTTTCTGCGCGAGCAGGGCGTCGCCGAATTCAAGCTGCCGGATCGCGTGGAGTGCGTGGATGCACTGCCGCTGACGCCGGTAGGGAAAGTCGATAAAAAACAATTACGTCAGTGGATCGCCGATCGCGCCCTGGCCTGAAGGAGAAGAGTATGGCAATTCCAAAACTGCAGGCCTACGCGCTGCCAACCGCCGCCGACATGCCGGCCAACAAAGTCGACTGGGCGTTTGAACCGGCGCGCGCGGCGCTGCTTATCCACGATATGCAGGAGTATTTCCTCAACTTCTGGGGTGAAAACAGCGAGATGATGGCCACCGTGGTGGCGAACATCAAGGCCCTGCGCGACTTCGCCAAAAAGCATAATATTCCCGTCTACTACACCGCGCAGCCGAAAGAGCAGAGCGCTGAAGACAGGGCGCTGCTGAACGATATATGGGGACCGGGCCTGACTAAATCACCGGATCAGCAGCGCGTGATTGCCGCGCTGGCTCCGGACGAAGCGGATACCGTGCTGGTGAAATGGCGCTACAGCGCGTTCCACCGCTCGCCGCTGGAGATAATGCTCAAGGAAACCGGGCGCGACCAGCTGATCATCACCGGCGTCTATGCGCACATCGGCTGCATGACCACGGCGACGGACGCCTTCATGCGCGATATCAAGCCGTTCTTCGTGGCCGATGCGCTGGCGGACTTCAGCCGTGACGAACACTTAATGTCGCTGAAATACGTAGCCGGACGCTCCGGGCGCGTGGTGATGACCGAAGAGCTGCTGCCGCTGCCTGCCTCGAAAGCCGCGCTGCGGGCGGCCATTCTCCCGCTGCTGGACGAATCCGACGAGCCGCTCGATGATGAAAACCTGATTGACTACGGCCTCGATTCGGTGCGGATGATGGCGCTGGCCGCGCGCTGGCGCAAAGTCCACGGCGACATTGATTTCGTGATGCTGGCAAAAAATCCTACCCTCGACGCCTGGTGGGCGCTGCTCTCCCGCGAGGTGAAGTGATGACCGGATTGGATTTTCACGGCAAAACCGTCTGGGTAACCGGCGCGGGAAAAGGCATCGGCTATGCCACCGCGCTGGCGTTCGTGGAGGTCGGGGCGAAAGTCACCGGTTTCGATCTGGCGTTCGACAAGCCTGAGTATCCGTTCACCACTATCGAGATGGACGTGGCGGATGCCCGGCAGGTGCTGCTGGTTTGTGCTCCGCTGTTGCAGGATTTACCGCGTCTCGACGTGCTGGTGAACGCCGCCGGGATTCTGCGCATGGGCGCTACGGATGAACTGAGCATTGCGGACTGGCAGCAAACGTTCGCCGTCAACGTGGGCGGCGCATTCAATCTGTTCCAGCAGACGATGGCGACGTTTCGGGCACAGCAGGGCGGAGCCATTGTGACCGTTGCGTCCGATGCCGCACACACGCCACGCATCGGCATGAGCGCCTACGGCGCGTCGAAGGCGGCGCTGAAAAGCCTGGCAATGACCGTCGGGCTGGAGCTGGCGGCAAGCGGCGTACGCTGTAATCTGGTGTCGCCGGGTTCAACAGATACCGATATGCAGCGCACCCTGTGGATCAGCGACGACGCTGAGCAGCAGCGCATTCGCGGGTTCGGCGAGCAGTTCAAGCTCGGCATCCCGCTTGGCAAAATTGCCCGTCCGCAGGAAATCGCCAGCACCATTCTGTTTCTCGCCTCCGACTGCGCCAGCCACATCACCTTGCAGGACATCGTGGTCGACGGCGGCTCAACCCTGGGGGCGTAATGATCTGGATCCGACACTTAACGCTGGATGCCCTGAACGCTACCAGCGAAGCGACGATGGTCGCGCATCTCGGCATCGTTTATACCCGTCTCGGCGACGACACGCTGGAAGCTGAAATGCCCGTTGACGCCCGTACCCATCAGCCGTTTGGTCTGCTACACGGCGGCGCGTCCGCTGCGCTGGCGGAAACGCTCGGTTCGATGGCGGGCTATCTGATGACCCGTGAAGGCCAGTGCGTCGTCGGCACCGAGCTGAATGCCACGCACCACCGCGCGGTGTCTCAGGGTAAAGTGCGCGGCGTATGCCAGCCGCTGCACTTAGGTAAGCAGACCCAAAGCTGGGAAATTGTCGTGTTCGACGAACAGGGGCGGCGCTGCTGCACCTGCCGGCTGAGCACGATGGTTTTGGGGTAATATGCAACACTATTGCCGGATGGCGCTGCGCTTATCCGGCCTACAAAATTACGCAGGTCGGTGCAAACAAAGTGCCGCCCGGCTTAATAAGCGAATGCGCGACTCGATCGATACGATATTTCCGCGGATGAGGTGCGGCCTCGTAGCGTGACCCGCTTAACAATGTGGTGTAAATCCGTGGCGTTACGTCGTTATTCCTTGGTTATGACATTGTTAAATCTGTGTGGGGTGTTATAGATACAAAATGTAACATCTTCCCCTTCACAGACGGAATCAGACCATGAATAACCCAGGGAAATACCTGATATGGGCCATTCTCTCGATCGTCGGAGCCTTTGCCCTCGGCTATATCGCCCTTAATCGCGGCGAACAAATTAACGCGCTGTGGATTGTTGTCGCGGCGGTGTGTATCTACCTCATCGCTTACCGTTTTTACGGGTTGTACATAGCAAAAAGGGTGCTTGCCGTTGATCCGACGCGCATGACGCCTGCCGTTCGCCACAACGATGGGCTGGACTACGTTCCGACCGACAAAAAAGTGCTGTTCGGTCACCATTTTGCGGCAATTGCCGGGGCCGGGCCGCTGGTGGGGCCGGTGCTGGCCGCGCAGATGGGCTACCTGCCGGGAATGATCTGGATCCTCGCAGGCGTAGTGCTGGCCGGGGCGGTACAGGACTTTATGGTGCTGTTCGTCTCAACCCGCCGCGACGGGCGTTCGCTGGGCGAGCTGGTGAAAGAGGAAATGGGCGCCACCGCAGGCGTGATTGCGCTGGTGGCGACCTTCATGATCATGGTGATCATCCTTGCGGTATTGGCGATGATCGTGGTGAAAGCCCTGACCCACAGCCCGTGGGGCACCTATACCGTGGCGTTCACCATTCCGCTGGCGATTTTCATGGGGATCTACATTCGCTACCTGCGCCCGGGCCGTATCGGCGAGGTGTCGGTGATTGGTCTGGTATTCCTGATTTTCGCCATTATTTCCGGCGGCTGGGTGGCGGCAAGCCCAACGTGGGCACCGTGGTTTGATTTCACCGGCATCCAGCTGACGTGGATGCTGGTGGGTTACGGCTTTGTGGCGGCGGTGCTGCCGGTGTGGCTACTGCTGGCTCCGCGTGATTACCTCTCTACCTTCCTGAAAATCGGCACTATCGTCGGGCTGGCGATCGGTATCCTGATCCTGCGTCCGACCCTGACCATGCCTGCTCTAACGAAGTTCGTGGATGGCACCGGCCCGGTCTGGACCGGCAGCCTGTTCCCGTTCCTGTTTATCACCATCGCCTGTGGTGCCGTATCGGGCTTCCACGCGCTGATCGCCTCCGGCACCACACCGAAAATGCTGGCTAATGAAAATCAGGCCTGCCTGATTGGCTACGGCGGGATGCTGATGGAATCCTTTGTGGCAATCATGGCGCTGGTGGCGGCCTGCATTATCGATCCTGGTGTCTATTTTGCGATGAACAGCCCGATGGCAGTGCTGGCTCCTGCCGGCACGACCGACGTGGTAGCCTCTGCGGCGCAGGTGGTCAGCAGCTGGGGCTTCGCCATTACGCCAGACACGCTGACGCAAATCGCCAGTGAAGTCGGGGAACAGTCGATCATCTCCCGCGCGGGCGGCGCACCGACGCTGGCCGTCGGGATGGCGTATATCCTGCACGGTTCGCTCGGTGGCCTGATGGATGTTTCCTTCTGGTATCACTTCGCCATTCTGTTTGAGGCGCTGTTTATCCTGACGGCGGTTGATGCAGGTACGCGCGCGGCACGCTTTATGCTGCAGGATTTAATGGGCGTCATCAGCCCGAACCTGAAACGCACCGATTCGCTTCCGGCTAACCTGCTGGCGACGGCGCTCTGCGTGCTGGCCTGGGGCTACTTCCTGCATCAGGGCGTGGTCGATCCGCTCGGCGGCATTAACACCCTCTGGCCGCTGTTCGGCATCGCTAACCAGATGCTGGCCGGTATGGCGCTGATGCTTTGCGCGGTGGTGCTGTTCAAAATGAAGCGTCAGCGTTACGCGTGGGTGGCCCTGCTGCCGACGGCGTGGCTGCTGGTTTGCACCCTGACCGCAGGCTGGCAGAAGGCGTTCAGCCCGGATGTCAAAGTTGGCTTCCTCGCCATCGCCAACAAGTTCCAGGCGATGATCGACAGCGGTAAAATTCCGGCGCAGTATACGGAGTCACAGCTTTCGCAGCTGGTCTTCAACAACCGCCTGGACGCCGGGCTGACCATCTTCTTTATGGTGGTGGTCGTAGTGCTGGCGCTTTATTCGGTGAAAACCGCGCTGGCGGCGCTCAAAGAAGAGAAACCGACGGCGAAAGAGACGCCGTATGAGCCGATGCCGGAGAACCTGGAGCAGATTGTGGCCCAGGCGAAGGGTGTGCATTAACAGGGTTGACCCTCACCCCGGCCCTCTCCCTAAGGGAGAGGGAGCAAACCATTCCCTCGCCCCTTTGGGGAGAGGGTTAGGGTGAGGGGCATTTCACAGGAGCGACTATGTTCGACACACTTTCAAAAGCCGGGAAATACCTCGGCCAGGCGGCGAAAATGATGATCGGCGTACCTGATTACGACAACTACGTGGAGCACACGCGCCTTAACCACCCGGACAAAACGCCGATGACCTATGAGGAGTTTTTCCGCGAGCGTCAGGACGCGCGCTACGGCGGTAAAGGCGGTGCGAAGTGCTGCTGATTAAGCGTTAACCCCTCCGTCGACGTCCAGACCCGTCCCCGTGATCTGCCTGGCGGCAGGGCTCGCGAGGAAGCTGCCGATATTAATGCCCTGGCCGGGATGCGCGAGTGCCGCCTGAGTAGCCATCATCAGGCCGCGAATGCTCACGACGTCAATCAAGCGCTCAGGGTTTCCACCTTTACAAACGCCGCATGCAGCGCGTCCGGCGTGACGGTAACCGGCAGAGTGTGAATGGACTCCACCGGGCGCAGCGTGTGGGCAATGACTTTATCGAGCTCCGCGCGGTTGTGAATGTCCACGTCCAGTTCGGCAAGCGTGGTTGGCAGGCTGAAGCGCTGATAAGCCTCGATCAACTGGGCCAGCACGTCATCCTGCCCAAGCAGCGCACTCTGCACCAGAATACCGTAGGCGACTTTGGTGCCGTGGAGGTATTTTTCCGTCTGCGGCAGCACCGTCAGGCCGTTATGCACCGCGTGGGCCGCCGCGACGCGGGTGTAGCGTTCGCCCAGGCCGCCGACCATCCCGCCGCCCGCAATAATCGCGTCCACCACGTCAAGAAACGCCTGGCTCAGCGTACCGTTTCGCTGGTCTGCGAGTGCGGTTTCGCTGTGTTCGAGCAGGATATCGCGGATCGCCCGTGCGCCGTTCAGACCCAGACGCACCGTCAGCGGAAGTTGCTCCGGCTGCGGAGCAAGCACCACCGCTTCGTACCACTTCGCCAGCGTGTCGCCGATCCCGGCCAGTAGATACTCCTTTGGTGCGTTGAGGATGATTTCAGGCTCGACCAGCACAAGAAAGTTGGCATCGTCGAAAATTTCAAACTGCAACGCCTGGCCTGCGTCGTTGTACCACACCGACAGCGGCGTCCACGCGGCACAGGTGGCGGCAATGGTTGGCAGTGCCACGAATGGTACATGCAGCCGACGCGCTACGGCTTTAGCGGTATCCATCACCGTGCCGCCGCCAATGCCAATCACCACCGCCGCGTTTTCACCGGCGCTTTCGGCGAGCCCGGCGACGTCCCGCTCGCTGCAATGCCCTTTGAACAGCAAATGTTTTGCGCCTTCAGCCTGAAAGGCGGCTGGAAGGAAAGGCCTGGCCCCGGCAATGGCGCGTTCGCCATAAATCCACACCGCGCGGGAAAGCTGGTCCGGGCTGAAGAAGTCATTGAGTCGCGCAAAGCTGCCGCGATGCGAAAAATAGTTGGCGGGCCCGACGACGACACGAATATCGGTGTTGCTCATTTGTTATGTCCTTGTGTATTATCGCTCTCCCGATGGTATGTCTGGACATCCGGATGGCTAATATTATTTCGCTTTATCTTATGCCTTTTCCGCCTTTGTCAGTCAAGGGCGGCTGTGGAACAGTCCACGAATCAGACGATTAACGATAAGGGTGTTCAGCGGATGGCAGTCAATCGCCTTGAGATGCGCGGCATCAGCCTGGCGTTCTCCGGTTTTAAAGCCTTAACCCAGGTGGCGTTCACGCTCACCGGCGGCTCCGTGCATGCGCTGACCGGGGCCAACGGCGCGGGGAAATCCACGCTGATGGCGGTGCTCTGCGGCACCTGGGATCGCTACGAAGGCGAAATTGTCATTAATAATCAGCCGGTGAGCATCCGTTCCCCGCGTGATGCCAAACGGTTGGGCATTCATCTGGTTCAGCAGGAAGTGGATGTGGCGCTGGTGCCTGGGCTGTCGATCGCCGAGAACATCATGCTCGATCATCTGGCGGAGCCGGGCTACCGCTTCAGCTGGCGGCAGGTGCGCCAGCAGGCGAAAGCGGCGCTGGCACAGCTGGATGTGGATCTTGACGTGAAGCGTTCCATTGACGCCTGCACGCTGGCCGAAAAGCAGCAAATTCTGCTGGCGCGGGCGCTGTCGCATCACTGCCGGTTTCTGATACTTGATGAACCTACCGCGCCGCTGGACAGCCACGAAAGCGAGCGGCTGTTTGCAGTCGTCAAACGCCTGCAGCAGCAGGGCATCGGCGTGGTGTTTATCTCCCACCGCATCCACGAATTAAAGGCCATCTGCGACACCCTGACGGTGCTGCGCGACGGGCGGCTGATTGAGAGCAGCCCGATGGCGACGCTCAGCGGGGAGCAGATAGTCGAGAAGATGCTCGGCCATGAATTGACCAATATTTTCCCGCCGCGTCGCCCGCCGCATAGCGATGAGATAGTGTTGCAGGTCGACGGCCTGCACGATGAAAAGTTGCTCCAGGCGATTTCTCTGCGACTGCGCAAAGGCGAGATTCTGGGCATTGCTGGCCTGGCAGGTGCAGGAAAAACCGAGCTCTGCAAGGCGCTGTTTGGCGCGAGCAAAAGCCGCGTTGAGCGGGGCGAACTGAATGGGCAGCCCTGGCAGCCGCGCGACCCGGCGGATTCCGTCAGCCGTGGCCTGGCGCTGGTGCCGGAAGAGCGTCGTAAAGAGGGTATTTTTATCGACGAGTCCATTGGTATGAATCTGGCGGTCGGCGCAGACAACAGCTTTTCACGCTGGAGCCTGTTTGGCCATCGTCAGGCGTGGCGCTGGGCTGAAGAAGTCATTGCCCGCGTTGGGATTCGCACCACCGGCCCGGCACAGACGCTGCGCAGGCTCTCCGGCGGCAATCAGCAAAAAGTGGCGATTGGCAAATGGCTGCGGGGGAGCGCGAACGTGCTGATTTTCGATGAGCCAACCAAAGGCGTGGACGTCAAAGCCAAAACCGATCTGTTTAACCTGATTGATGGCCTCGCCCGCGGGGGCAAAGGCGTGATTTATGCCTCCGGCGAGTTCGCCGAGCTGGTCGGCCTGTGCGACCGCATCTGCGTGCTGTGGGACGGCAAAATTGTGGCAGAAGTGGCGGGCATCGATGCCCGCGAAGAGACCTTACTTTATTACTCCACCGGAGGCGCAGCGTCGTGAGCAAGGCCCTGACAGTTAAGGCGACGGCATCGGGCCGTCAGCAGTTTTTCGATTTCCTCTACAAATGGGGCATGTTGCTGACCGTGGTGGCGCTGGTGGTGATTTTCGGCCTCGCGTCGGACAACTTCCTCGATCCGTTCAACATCATCAACATTCTGCGCTCTATCGCCATCGTGACGGTGATTGCCGTCGGCGTGTCGATTTCGCTGACCGTCGGCGGGTTCGATCTCTCGGTGGGATCGACAGCCTCTCTCGCCAACGCGCTGGTGATTTCTCTTTTCGTCTGGCACGGCTTTGGCACCACCGAAGCCATCGTGGTGACGCTGCTGCTCTGTACGCTGGTCGGGCTGTTTAACGCCTTTTTGATTGTGATTTTGCGTATTCCCGACATGTTGGCCACGCTGGCTAGCCTGTTCGTTGTGCAGGGCGTGGCGGCGACGTACAGCTTCGGCGGCTCGATTACTGAGAACATGGTGCTGCCGAGCGGCGACATGGCGGAAGGCACGATCCCGGCGGCGTTCGGCCTGCTCGGCCAGGTGCCAACCATCGTTATCATCATGCTGGTGGTGACCGTTGTGGCGCAGCTTGCGCTGTCGCTGACCACACACGGACGCAGGATGTACGCCATCGGCGGCAACCCCGAAGCCGCGCGCCTTTCCGGGCTGCGCACCACACGCTACAAGGTGGCGGCGTACGTGATTGCGTCTTTGCTCGCGGGCTTAGGTGGCGTTTTGCTGGCCTCACGCATCGGCTCATCGCAGGTGAACGCGGGCAGCGGCTACCTGATGGACGCGGTAGCGGCAGCGTGGATTGGCTTCTCGCTCGCCGGCTCCGGCAAGCCGAATGCGCTCGGCACGCTGGTGGGGGCGGTGATCCTCGGTGTGCTGTCGAACGGACTGGTGATGCTTTCGGTGCCGTATTACGCGATGGACATTATCAAAGGTCTGGTGCTGGCTGGCGCGCTGGCTCTGACCTATTTTCAGCGCCGGACATAACAACAACCAAACAACACAACATCAGGGTAAACATAATGAAAAAAATCACGCTGTCGCTTATCGCTTTGGGGTTGCTCAATTCCGTGGCCGCCTTTGCTGAAACCCCGACGCCGGTTCCGGCGGCTATCGCCAACCACAGCGGGCCGATCCGTATCGCGATTATTCGTAACCTCGGCTCGGACGACAACACCACGCAGTTTGTCTCCGGCGCGATTCAGGAAGGCAAAAAGCTCGGCTTTAAGGTCAGCACCTTCCTGAGCAACGGCGACGATGCCAGATTCCAGGACTTCGTCAACCAGGCCATCAGCCAGAAATATGACGGCATTATTCTCTCCCAGGGCCGCGATCCATACTCCACGACGCTGGTGAAAAAGGCCGTCGATGCGGGCATTAAAGTGGCGGTGTTTGATACTGCGGTGAACGGCGAGATTCCGGGTGTGACCGTGACTCAGCAGGACGACGCCTCGCTGACGGATCTCTCCTTCGGCCAGCTGGTGAAAGACTTTAACGGCAAGGCCAACATCATCAAGCTGTGGGTGGCAGGCTTCCCGCCAATGGAGCGCCGCGAAACCGCGTACAAAGCACTGCTGAAGCAGAACCCGGGTATTAAAGAACTGGAGTCCATCGGCGCGGTCTCTTCCGACGTGCAGGGCGATACCGCGAACAAAGTGGGCGCGGTGCTGGCGAAATACCCGAAAGGCAAAATTGACGCTATCTGGGGCACCTGGGATGCATTCAGCCAGGGTGCGTATAAGGCTCTGAAAGAGAACGGCCGCACCGAAATCAAACTCTACAGCATCGATGTTTCTAACCAGGATTTGCAGCTGATGCGCGAGGCCAACAGCCCGTGGAAGGTGAGCGTGGCGGTCGATCCTAAGCTGATTGGTGCCACCAACGTGCGTCTGATCGCCAATAAAATTGCCGGGGAAGCCACGCCTGCGACCTACGATTTTAAAGCGGCGGCGATTCCGCAGGCGCTGCTGGCGGCGCAGCCGGGCGCGGTGAACGTGGCGTCCTTAAGTAAAATCATTCCGGGCTGGGGGCAGACGGAAGACTTTATTGCGCCGTGGTTTGCCACGCTGGAAGCGAAATCAAAATAATGCCCGGTGGCGCTGCGCTTACCGGACCTGGGGTTTTGCAGGCCGGTTAAGGCGCAGCCGCCATCCGGCGTAGGGAATCAACAATGTCTGACTTACCTTGCCTGGACTACAGCCGCAATATGCGGCTGATTGGGCACAGCGACCAGGGCGGGCGGCCCGACGGCGTACAGCTGATGGTGCATCGTGGCTATGCGTACATCGGGCATATGGTGTCGCAGGGCTTTTCTGTGGTTGATGTGCGCGACCCCAAAAATCCTAAAGCGGTGAACTACATCGCCGCACCGCCGGGGACGTGGAACGTGCATTTGCAGTCCCACGACGATCTTCTGCTGGTGATCAACGCCCGGGATCTGTTTGCCGACGCGCGCTTCGCCGATGAAAAGGTCTATTACACCCGCTCCGTGGGTGAGACGGTCAGCGACGTACAGGACAAAGGCTGGAGCGCCGGACTGCGCGTGTTCGATATCTCCACGCCTGATAAACCCAGAGAAATTGGTTTTCTTTCGCTCAACGGCATCGGCATCCACCGTATCTGGTACGTCGGTGGGCGCTGGGCGTACGTTTCGGCGCTGATCGACGGCTTTAGCGACTATATCTTCCTGACTATCGATCTTAGCGATCCGCGCAAACCGGAAGTGGCCGGGCGCTGGTGGCTGCCGGGCATGAACCAGGCGGCGGGCGAAACGCCGGACTGGCCGGAGGGCAAACGCTACGCGCTGCATCACGCCATCATTGCGGGCGACACCGCCTACGGCAGCTGGCGCGACGGCGGATTAACGATTCTGGATGTGAAAGACCGAACGGAACCGAAGCTGATTGCCCATCGCAACTGGAGCCCGCCGTTTGGCGGCGGAACGCATACCGCGCTGCCGCTGCCTGACAGGGATCTGCTGGTGGTGCTGGACGAAGCGGTTCGGGATAATCAGGAAGACGGTGAGAAGCTTATCTGGCTGTTTGATATTCGTGAACCGTCGAACCCGGTGAGCATCGCCACTTTTCCGCAGCCGGATGAAACCGACTACGTGGCGAAGGGGGCGCATTTTGGCCCGCATAATCTACATGAAAACCGCCCTGGCAGCTTTGTCAGCCCGACGCTGATTTTCGCGACGTACCAGAACGCAGGCGTTCGCGCGTATGACATTTCCAACCCGTACCGTCCGGTGGAAACCGGCGCGCTGGTGCCCGCCGCGCCGCAGCGGATGATGGATACGCGTCCGGGCAGGCCGCAGGTGATTCAGTCCTGTGACGTGTTTGTTGATGCGCAGGGGATTATCTACAGCACGGACTACAACGGCGGGCTGTCGGTGATTGAATATCTGGGCTAGTGCCGGGTGGCGCTGCGCTTACCCGGCCTACAAGTCCCGTAGGTCTATGCAAGCGAAGCGCCGCCTGGCAATGAAATCAGTTTGTAGGCCCGGTAAGGCATTGCCGCCACCGGGCAATTAGCATAACCGGGCATCAAAGCTAGCTGTACTGCCGAACCCGCGCAATCAGCTCATCCACGCCGTCGATTTTGTCCGCCAGCACAATCAGCGCTCGGCCAAGCGTGATGGCGTGGCGCAGGCACTCGTGGCGCATGGTGTCATCTTTGATGGTGTCGATATCCGCCACGTGCGACAGCCCCACGCTTCGGCGAATCAGTTCGGTGCCGCAGAAGCCAACCGCGTCGTGACACACTTTCTTCAGGAACGCGCTGCTGTAGCCGGGGAAGGCCAGTGCGGCGTCGCGGGATTTTTCCGTTGCCAGCGCCTGGAAGCGCTCGGAGAAGGTGTTCCACAGCTCCTGAATATCGACCAGACGCTGCTCGCGCCCGGCGGCGGCATCGCGGATACCGAGCTGGCCCGGCAGGCCGCAGTAGTTCAGCAGCAGGTTGCCAATTGCCGTGCCGACGTCAAAGCCAATCGGGCCAAAATAACCAAACTCGGCGTCGATCGCCTTCAGGCTGCCGTCGGCGACGAAAATAGATCCGCTGTGGATGTCGCCGTGCAGCAGCGCTTCAGCCTGAGAGAAGAAGCGGTGTTTGAGCGAGGCGACCGCCAGTTTAAGCGCCACGTCGTCGCGCAGCGCGGCAACGTCGGCTTCAAGTTCAGCCGGGTAGTTATTGCGCTCATGCACCTGATACGGGTCGTTGAAGAACAGATCTTCGGTGATCTCGCACATTTCCGGGTTGATGAAGTTCGCCACCTGCGCCTTCTTCTGGTGAGGATGCAGGTAAAAATCGCTGGTGTGGAACAGGGTTTGCGCGAGGTAAACGCCGAGCTGCGTGGCGGCCTGCGGGTAATAGATGCCCTGAATCAGCTCGCCGCGCCAGATGCGGTGATCGGACAGATCTTCCATCACCATCACCGCCAGCTCCGGGTCGAAATGATGGATGTTGACCGTGTGCTCCGGCGCATGTTTGTAATGCTCAACCAGCGTCTGCGCTTCGAGCCGCGCGCGGTCAAGGGTCAGCGGCCAGGACTCGCCGACGCAGCGCACGTAGGGCAGCGCCTGCTTAACGATAATCCGGCTTACGCCCTGGGTATCGAAGATTTTAAACACCAGGTTGAGGTTGCCGTCGCCGACCTCCTGCGCGGATACCAGCTCTGACGGATTGTCCAGGCCGCCAAACTGCTGCGCATAAGCAACGGCATCCTGAGCGGTGAAGGTGTGGTAGTGCGACATTGCCTCGTTCCTCATGTTCTTATAATCAGATAGCCAGAAATAAAGCCATTCAGACGTCTATACATCCGGAATTCATCCTGACACAATGTGCTACAACAACGCAACAGGGATTTAACGCTATGCAGACATTACAGACCACCAGCCTGCGGGTACGCGATAACCAGCTGTTCATTCTCGACCAGCAGGCGCTGCCGCAGCAGTCGAACTGGCTGGACGCCAGCAGCGTAGAGGCGCTGGTTGGCCACATTCATGCCCTGCGCGTGCGCGGTGCGCCGCTGATTGGCCTTTCCGCCAGCCTGCTGCTGGCGCTGCTCGCGGAGCGTGGGCTTAACCGCGATGAACTGCTCACCGCACTGGAAACTCTGCGCGCCTCGCGCCCGACGGCAGTAAACCTGATGAATAATCTCGACCGCATGAAGCTCGCTCTGGCGCATGAAGATTTTGTTCCGGCGCTGGTGGCTGAAGCGCTGCGGCTGATTGAGGAAGATAAGCAGCTTTGCGAGCGTATTGCGCAGGCGGGAAGCGCGCTCGTCAAACCGGGTAGCCGGTTGCTGACGCACTGCAACACCGGCGGCCTGGCAACGGCGGGTGTCGGCACTGCGCTCGGCGTGATTAACTTCGCGTATCAGCAGGGTAACGTGGTGAACGTCTGGGTGGATGAAACGCGTCCGCTGTTGCAGGGCGGGCGACTCACTGCCTGGGAGCTCGGCGAACTCGGCGTGCCGTATCAGCTGATTACCGATTCGATGGCCGCCAGCCTGATGGCGAAAGGGCAGGTCGACGCCGTGTGGGTGGGGGCAGATCGCATTGCCGCCAACGGCGATGTGGCGAACAAAATCGGCACCTACTCGCTGGCGGTGCTGGCGAAGTTTCACGGCATTCCGTTCTACGTTGCTGCGCCGCAGACGACGCTCGACCCGCATTGCCCGAACGGGGACGCGATCCCGATTGAACAACGTGCCGCCGCCGAAGTCACCGGTGTGGCAGGGAGCTTTGGTGCCGTGCAGTGGGCCCCGAAAGAGGCAAAAGTTTACAACCCTGCATTCGACGTGACGCCTGCTGCACTCATCAGCGGCTGGGTGCTCGACACGGGCGTTGTGACGCCAGAAGAGGTTGCCGCGGGGAGATTTGTCGGAGTCTGACTCTCTTTAAGGGGAGCCCCTCAAAGAGGACAAAACCGTGACTCAGAACCCGAATACCGACCTGAAGCTGGAACGCGTGGTGGATGCACCGCGCGATTTACTGTGGATCTGCTGGACCACGCCAGAGCACATCAAACGCTTCTTTATTCCCGCTCCCCACATGGTGACCGAATGCGAGATTGACCTGCGCGTGGGCGGGCGATTCAACACCGTGTTTGACGTTGATGGCCACGAGATGCGCAACCAGGGTGTGTTTCTGGAAATCGATCCCGGTCGCAAGCTGGTCTTTACCGACGGCTACACTAAAGGCTGGAAGCCCGCCGAAGACCCCTTTATGACCGCCATTCTGCTACTGGAAGATGCTGGTGAAGGCAAGACAAGATACACCGCAATAGCCCGGCATGCCACCGCAGAAAAAGAAAACAGCATGAACAGATGGGCTTCCATGAAGGCTGGGGAATTGTGCTGGATCAGCTGGTTGAGTATGTGAAGGGGGAGGTGCTGAAGTGAGATCTTTTTTTTGCCCATTTAGATATTCCTAATTCGATACAATATTTAACGTAAGGCAATGTATTAATTTATTTGATCTTTAAACTTGAATGCAAAAATAATATAATTGGTGAAATCAAATGGCTAAGGTTGTTAGAGTAAAATAAATGTATCATATAATAAGGTGTTAGTTATATGAAAAATAACGGAAGTTGGAAAGCAATGTAAATATGGAATAGCTAAATGCTGTCAGAGGAAAATATGTCTACATATAAAAAATAGAAGTTAAGATAAAAGATGTTAAGGCTATAAATGAATTGTCGTTGGCTATAGACTTTAAACCAAGGCTTGTCTGTCTTGTCGGTGGTAATGGTTCGGGGAAATCTACAATTCTTAACGCAATTTCTCAGCTAATAGATCAATCCAACGTAAATAAAATTTTTTTTTGATGAAAAAAGAGCTACATCATCACTTTCTATTAAATTAGGACGTGATGAATGTACATGGGCTCAAAGTTCTGGAAAATGGAGTGAAAGTGGTGATCTGGCAGAGATAAAAGGATTTCATGAGCCAGGTATTATTTATGGCAGCCGATTTATAAATTCATCGCTGCACGTAATAAATAATTACTGCTCGCACTATGTTTCTTTCTCAGAAAAAGATCTGTCTGATGCTCCTGATTTTGTTTTTAAGAATCTTGGCAAGATTCTCAAGGGAAATGAAAATTACTATAAAGGGCTAAAGACGATTACTAAGGCTGATTTAAATCGACAGGCTAAAGCAATACAAAAAGAGCCTGAAAACTTTCTAATAAGGACAGAACGTCCATTCCTTCTAAAGAAGGATAGTGGTTTTATAACTCAATACAAAATGAGTTCTGGCGAGTATCTTTTGTTGAAAATACTTGACTATATATATTATAGAATAACTTATGCATCGGATAAAAATAATAATAAAGAACCGTTTCTGATAATTATTGATGAGGTGGAAATTGCGTTGCACCCATCATCTCAGAAGAGATTTATCCAATTTTGTAATAAAGTATCCAGAGAGCATGGGATCTGTATAATATTCTCTACACATAGCAGAGATATTATATAAAATTTAAGGCAAGATCAGATATTTTTATTGGAATCTCATTTGAGTAGTGGCAAGGTTAGTGTGACAACACCATGTTATCCACATTATGCAATTAGGGGGATATATGAATCATCAGGATACGATTATATTGTTTGTGTTGAAGATGAACTTGCAAAGAAAATAGTTACCGAAACCATAAGAAAAAATGGGTTATCTAAAAATAAACTTGTGAATGTATCTGCGCTTGGTGGATGGAGAGAGGTTCTGAGTTTTACTCATGAATTTAAGATTAATGGACTGTTCAATAACACTAAAATGGTAATAGTGCTTGATGGAGATATGGAGGCTCAATTTCATAAGGAAAATGGTTCCCCGTGTAGAGGTTGCAATTACCACAATTTCATAAAAGATAATGAAATTCAAGTCAAAGAATGTGGTTTGAACATACCTAAACTCGATTGCCATTTAGTGAAGGATAGCTATCCTTACTATCAAGATGTTATTTTTCTTCCTATTTCAAGTTTAGAGAAAGAAGTTAGGAATAAAATGGTAATTAATACTGATTATGACTTTATATCCTCTCTTGAAAATCTAAATTACTTTAATAACTCATCTATTTCTGAGCTTATATCTCAATATGAAGCTAAAGCAAATGACTACTTTTTATCAGAAAAATTTAGAAATAAAAACATTCCATCGTCCCTGAATTCGTATGATACAGATGGGAAGATATTGTGGAAGTTATTGACTAGTAACATGAGAGATAGCGTTAGTATTAACGATTTGGTTTCTTTTCTTTGTGAAGTTTTCCCTGGTAGCGAAGAAAGATTAACAGATAGTTGGGGGCTTTTTGAGCGGCAGCTGGAAATTTTACTACAGAAATCACTTTAGTCGAATTAAAAGCGCATTTTGCACTTAATTCCTTACTGTGAGTCAAAACATCTCATATTATGATGGCCCTATATTCTAGGGCCCTTACTGTATAAACTTATTTTCTGCTAATTCCCAATTTGAATTGACCTAATTTACCTGAGCATCATAATATTTTGTTGAAAAATGACGCTTGCTTTTCGCTAAAGTAAATATTGGGGTTATCCCCTAAAATCTCCCGGCCTCAAACCGGGAGCAGTTCAACATCACAGCTCGCGGGTGTTTTGCGGAGTGATAACGATACAGTCCGGCATCACGCGGATTTTGATTGGCATTCCGTCCAGAAATCCGGCTTTCGTCAGCCATTCTCCTGACAGGGGAATATACTGATGGCGGATCCGGGAATGCAGCTCGCAGCAGGCGGCGCTGGTCTCCGGGGTATCGGCTCTGGGGTGGATCGTTGCGGCGTCGGTACTTTTTCCGTGCAGGCGACGGGCGTTCTTTTTGTGCGTTACCTCGGGAAAACGAGCATTCGTTTCTGATTCCGGAAGATCTGTTTGGGCCACGGTGGGATCTGGCATACACTTCTGCTCAGCCATAAATAACTCCTCAGTCAGTTGTTTGTGGTTAGCGGCGTAAAGGTGTTCGAGCACCTTTGCGCTGCGTCTTCTTAAATGCTTTTCTTTTACTTCTCTTCTTTTACTTCTCTTGTTCGAACTTTACTTATTGCGCACGTGGCTATTATATCTCGCTGGATATAAATACAGGGGGAATAGTTGAGGGCAACGTCGTGAAATGCGAGGGCGCTCCAGAGAAAAATGTAGGGAATGTAACGAGTGCAGAAATGGCTGAACGAGGGCTGTAAAAAAAACCTCTCCGTCTTCACAAAGAGGCTTTCCTGTATTTAACTCAACTTCGGATATCCACCCGCAATATCACTCCCGGTAAATTGAGCTACCCAACCTTCGGGATTGTCGAAAATACGAATAGCGGTGAAGTTCGGCTCTGAGCCCATATCAAACCAGTGTGGGGTGCCTGCGGGAACGGAGATCAGATCGTTTTTCTCGCACAGCACCTGGAACACTTCGTTACCGATATGCAAGCAGAACAGCCCGGCGCCTTCAACAAAGAAGCGCACTTCGTCTTCGCCGTGGGTGTGTTCGTTGAGGAATTTTTCGCGCAGAGTGTCCTTCTGCGGGTTGTCGGCACGCAGGCTGATAACGTCCCAGCTCTGGTAGCCTTTTTCCTGCACCAGCTTGTCGATAGCGTGCTGGTAAGCGTTGATGACCGTTTCGGCAGTCGGGTTTTCACCCAAATCCCGGTCGGCTTGCCAGCGCTCGAAACGCACGCCTTTGCCGTTCAGCTGCTGCTGAATTTCGTGGCCGTCGGTGCTGTGCCAGGTCGGGCGGCTGGCGTCAGAATCAGAGAAAATAGTCAGGGCGCTCATGAGGGGATCTGCTCCAGGTCAATGTCGTCGAATCGGGAAACCTGCGGGTGATGGCTGGCGGCATCATCGTCGCCACGAATTAACTGCACGGTGCGGAATCCGGCCTCGCGGGCGGCGTCCAGCTCCTGATGTATATCGCTTAAAAACAGAATGTGTCCGGCAGGCTGCCTGAGCTGTTCTGCAATGTTCCGGTAAGACCGCACTTCGCGCTTGGCGCCGACGTGCGTGTCAAAATAGCCGCTGAACAGATGAGTAATATCACCTTCGTCGCTGTAGCCAAATAACAGTTTTTGCGCCGCCACCGAGCCGGAGGAATAAACATAAAGATCAATGCCCTGGGCTTTCCATTTTTCCAGCGTTGGCAGCACGTCCGGGTAGAGGTGGCCGGTGAAGTCGCCGTTCACATAGCCGTCGCGCCAGATCAGGCCCTGCAACGCCTTCAGCGCCGTCGACTTTTTGTCTTCGTCCATAAAGCGGAATAGGGTGTCGATAAGTTCCTGCGTGCCGGCCTGCGGCTGGTCGATTTCTTCCCGCAGATCGCTCAGGATGGATTTCACAGGATCCGAATCCTGCTGCGTAGTCACAAACGCCGCCAGGCGCTCGCGCGCGTAGGGGAACAGTACGTTGTGGACGAAGCGAATATCGCTGGTGGTGCCTTCAATGTCGGTCACTATGGCGCGGATCATGGTTTCTCCAGTTGGCGCAGGCGCAGTTCGCATTCAAACAAAAATTCCAGCCCTTCGAGATGACGGCGCGCTTCGGCGACGTCGCGACCCCAGCAGGTCAGGCCGTGGCCGCGCAGCAGGAAGCCGTAGCTGAGTGGGCGTTCGCTGGCGTAGTGTTCGATGCGGCGGGCAAGGGCGTCGATGTCCTGGTCGTTATCAAATACGGGAACAGCCACGCTGTCGAGATGGCTGCTCTGACCGCGCAGCGATTTTTGCATTTCGTAGCCGTGCAGCACTAATTCAGCCGATTTTTCAATGCGTGAGAGAACGGTCGCGTTGACGGTATGAACGTGCAAAACCGCCCCGGCTTCCGGGAACAAACGATAAATCAGGGTATGCAGGCCGGTTTCTGCGGAGGGTTTGCGGCCTGAAGGTGCCTGATTAGTGGCGATCTCGACCTGCAAAAAGTCGGCTTCCGTGAGCGAGCCTTTGTCTTTGCCGGATTCGCTGAGCCAGCAGGTTCGTGCATCTTCCCGCACGGACATATTCCCACCGGTAGCGGGTGCCCAGCCTTTGCGTCCAATCCAGTGGCAGGTTTCAACGAGGGCGCTAATTGGCCGATTTTCAGTCATTTTACCGTTCTCCGCAGGCGGGAATATTCATATCGTTTAGACGTCTAAGCGTCTTGATTGCCAAATACTAACATCGTGTTATAGTGGCAGCAACAACTGCATTACATTCGGGTAAAACGATAATGAGCACTAACCGACTGATTCCGCAAAGCAAACTCCCCAATCTCGGCACCACCATTTTTACGCAGATGAGCGCGCTGGCCCTTGAGCACAAAGCGATCAACCTGTCTCAGGGCTTTCCGGATTTTGACGGCCCGCGCTTTTTACAGGAGCGTCTGGCGCATCACGTTGCGCAGGGCGCGAACCAGTACGCGCCGATGACGGGCGTGCCCGCGCTGCGTGAAGCGATTGCGGCGAAAACGGCTGAGCTTTACGGCCATGCGCCGGACGCGAATACCGACATCACCGTGACGGCGGGCGCAACCGAAGCGCTGTATGCCGCGATTACCGCGCTGGTGCGTGAAGGCGACGAAGTGATTTGTTTTGACCCGAGCTACGACAGCTATGCGCCCGTGGTGGAACTTTCCGGCGGCATACTGAAACGTATTGCGCTCCAGCCGCCGCATTTTCGCGTCGACTGGCAGGCGTTTGCGGCGCTCCTGAGCGATAAAACCAGGCTGGTTATTCTGAATACGCCTCACAACCCCTCGGCGACCGTGTGGCAGAAAAGTGATTTCGACGCCCTGTGGCAGGCCATTGCGGAACGTGAAATTTACGTCATCAGCGATGAAGTGTACGAACACATCTGCTTTGCGGAAGAAGGCCACGCCAGCGTGCTGGCGCATCCACAGCTGCGTGAACGCGCGGTGGCGGTCTCTTCGTTCGGTAAAACCTTCCATATGACCGGCTGGAAGGTAGGCTACTGCGTGGCGCCTGCTGAAATCAGCGCGGAGCTGCGCAAAGTTCATCAGTACCTGACGTTTGCGGTGAATACGCCCGCGCAGCTGGCGCTGGCGGATATGCTGCGCACCCAGCCAGAACATTACCGCGAACTGCCGGAGTTCTACCGCGCGCGCCGGGATGTGTTTATTAACGCGCTGGCGAACAGTCGCCTGGAGATCCTGCCGTGCGAAGGGACTTATTTTTTGCTGGCCGACTACAGCGCGATATCCAATCTGGATGACGTGAGCTTTTGCCAGTGGCTGACCAAAGAGGTGGGCGTGGCGGCGATCCCGCTGTCGGTGTTCTGCGCCGATCCTTTCCCGCACAAGCTGATTCGCCTGTGCTTTGCGAAGCAGGAATCGACGCTGCTCGCCGCCGCCGAACGGCTGTGCCAGCTGTAGTTATTTCACCGTCCAGGCTTCGGAAAACTGACGGTCGCTGAACATATCCAGCAGACCGTTGATTTGCCGCAGCCGCAGCACTTCGTCGGCGTCCATCCCCAGCTCCTCGCCGATTTTCTTGTCCGTCCAGCCGAGCTGTGCCAGCTCCCGAATGATGTCGGCCATCGCGTTAATCTGATGCCGCCCGCGCGCCCGGTTGTGGCGGATGGTGGAAGCCATGCGCCCGGAGGTTTCGCTGGCCTCGTTTTGCAGTACCGCGACTGGCAGATAGCCTTTCAGCTTCGACTTCAGCGCGCTCTTTGACGTGGCAAGCTGCTGGCGGTGAAAGCCATCGATGATTTCATAATGCTGATTCTCAGGCTCATGCACCACAATAGGCTGGGTAAACCCGTCGGTTTGCAGCGATTTCAATAGCAGCTTTTTCTCCGGCGGAGCGACGTTGTTGGGGTTGTAATCGTTCGGGGTGATTTCATCCTGCTTCACCCACAGCACACAGTCCACCGGCTGATTGCGAAATGGGCTCGTGCGATGGATAGCGATGCGGAAGGCGTTTATCGCCTCAATGCGTTCCGCCTCCGGTAGCGTCTCCAGCCAGGCGGTCATCTGATCGATTATTTGTTTTTGCATAAAATTCCCCACTCCTGTCGTTTTTTCGCCATGCGCTGACTATAGCGCTTGTAGTGCTGCGATTTCGTTGGGCTGAATGAGAGCATCCGGCACCAGTAATCGTTATTTAACAGAACCTTGCAGATGCGTCGCCACGAGGGAATGTCCTTCGAACCGGTATCGCCCGTCTGGGTATCGGGGATGTCTTCCGTACCCTGTTTCTGATACCAGTGCAGATAAACGGCAATTTTATTGCGATAGTGCTCGGCGGTGGGTGGCGGCATGGTTTCCAGCAAGAAGAGGGCGTAGGTTTTCCAGCTGTGCCCCTCGGGTTTTTCTATCTTACGGTGGCCGTAAAACTGATTGTCATGCCCGGCGTAGACGCCGCCGCTGTGGGCACCGCCCACGCGCTCGCACATGGCCGCCCAGCGATCCGGCTCAAGCACATGATACAGCCACAATCCCTGACGCTGCTCCGGGCCAAACGGTTCGCAGATGCGCATGTAGCGCAGCGGGACGCCAGCCTGATACATCAAATTATACAAAGGGTTATAGGACAGGCCGCTGCGGGAGAACCAGGTCCAGATATCTGCCGTTTTCCAGTCGTATATCGGATAAACGTACCAGGCATGGCCGCCGGGGGCGATGCTGGTCCAGGGCTTGTCGTCGGCGAAGCGCAGCTTGCGCTGGGAAGCTATCGCCAGGAAGCGTGTGTAGGACTCATCAGCGCGGATGCCGATAGTGACGGCGGCCGGGCGCTTTTGTGAAAACCATTCGGCAAACTCCCGGACAAACTGCTCGAAGGAGATGCCCTTCTGGTAAAACGGGAAAAACGAAGGATCGGTGATGGCGTGCTCTGGCGGCTGGCGTACCCAGGGTACGCCGGGTTCCCAGCATTGCCATTCCGGGCTGAACTGGGTGAGCGCATTTGGCGTGGTCAGCGGCAGCGCGACCCAATAAAAGGTGTCGATGACGTCAGCATATTCCCGGCGCATATTTTCGCAGTGCTCAATGGTGCTGGAAAACTGGGCTTCCCAGTCAATAAACAGGACGCTGAATTTTTTATTGAGCTTTCTTGCAAGCTGGCCGGTGAGATGCAGCATCACGGTGGAATCTTTTCCGCCAGAAAAGGAGACGCAGACCCGTTTGAAATTGGTAAGCGTCCAGATGACTCTTTCTGTGCTGGCGTTGACCACGGACTGATTAAGCGGAATTTTATAGAGTGACATTCCGTTGCCTTAAGAATCTACAGAATTAACAGAGGTTCAAGTATACACCAATTTAATATCACACTGTCGGCTGGCCTGGTTTTTAATATATTCACGAGATCAATTTATTAATGCGATATAATTTGTCCTGAAAATAAACAAAAAGATAAATAATGCTTAAGTGACGAGGGGGTGAGGATATAAAGGGTAAATTTATCTTATCAATAATTTACCCGTTTATGACTATTTTTCGCCCATCATCGCCTTCAGGTTTTCGGCATCAGGCAGGCCGACGACCTGCTGGAGCATATTCTCAGCGTTCAGATAATAAATAGCAGGTGTGGCATTTGCGCCTAATGCATCCATTATTTTCTGATTGTTGTTGATGATTTCCATTTGTTCCGGCGGAACGGATGTTGCGACGTTCAGCTTCAGTTTCCCGCCGGACTGTTCGTAATCGTGCCAGGTTTTAGCCGGATCCTGGCTGCCAAGAATGGCTGCGGCGGTGGCAGGGCTTTCCGGTTTGATGACGCCAACCATCAGGGTGCGAAGCTGTACTTTGCCGGACTCCACCCACGGGCGAACCTGCTGCCAGAACTGCTTGCAGTAGGGGCAGAATGGATCGGCGAACACATACACCACGCGCGGAGCAGTTTTTTTGCCATCGAGGATCCAGTGTGCCTTTTCCATCTGCTGCCAGAGCTCGCGCCCGGCAGGCGCGTAGACCTCTTTCTGAATGATCTGCTCGCTCAGGTTGGTGCCTTGCTCATCGTACATATAGCCCGAGATGGCGTGCTTGCCGTCCGGCGTAAGGTAAATGGTGACGCCCATATCCTGATATTTGCCGAGCCAGCCTTTCATGCCGTCCGGAGCATCAAAGGGCTTCAGAATAGTAATACCCTGTTTCTCTAATGCTTTTACCGGGGCGGGCAGATCCTGAGCCGACGCTATCAGCGGTGCAAGCGTGAGTAAGTAGGCCAGTTTTCGCATAGTAACTCCTTGTAAAAAAAGGGTGACAGACAGTGAACGGTATAGCCTATCACAACCATAGATAAGACCCCGGCCTGACGCAATTGCGCGAACAGGGGGGGAGTGCTCTAATCCCTTTCGCTATTACGGCCTTTAAGAGGTTGGTAGAGCGCAACGCACAGCCAGCTTGCTGGCACTGACGCCTTTCGGGATGTTCAGGTAACGGGGCCGCCTGAAAAGGTGGCCTTTTTACGTTCTGGCTATCAGAACCGCTGGGTTTGTCAGGTAACGCCGATTGATTTGATAAAGCAAACGCATTGGCTCAATCCATCGAACCCGGTTACCTTAGCCCTCAACGACAACACGGAGGAAGTACAGATGTCCTTAATTAACACCAAAATCAAACCTTTCAAAAACCAGGCTTTCAAAAACGGCGAATTCGTAGAAGTCACTGAGAAAGACACCGAAGGTCGCTGGAGCGTGTTCTTCTTCTATCCGGCTGACTTTACTTTCGTATGCCCGACCGAGCTGGGCGACGTTGCAGACCACCACGAAGAACTGCAGAAGCTGGGCGTAGACGTGTATTCCGTTTCTACCGATACCCACTTCACCCACAAAGCATGGCACGGCAGCTCTGAAACCATCGCTAAAATCAAATACGCGATGATCGGCGACCCAACTGGCGCCCTGACCCGTAACTTCGACAACATGCGTGAAGACGAAGGCCTGGCCGACCGCGCCACTTTCGTTGTTGACCCGCAGGGCATCATTCAGGCCATTGAAGTTACCGCTGAAGGCATCGGCCGTGACGCGTCTGACCTGCTGCGTAAAATTAAAGCGGCTCAGTACGTGGCTTCCCACCCAGGCGAAGTATGCCCGGCGAAATGGAAAGAAGGCGAAGCGACCCTGGCGCCATCCCTGGACCTGGTTGGCAAAATCTAAAATTTCCATGTCTTTCACGCCATGGCAGCGTTGGTGTCACCTGCTCACCCCGGTCACTTACTTTAGTAAGCTCCCGGGGATTCCCAGGCTCGCCGCCTTGCCCTGACGCGAAATCCAAAGGAAATTGATAACGAATAACGGGTGTTTTATTACGCCCGTTTTATTTCAAAAAGACATGATGCAAGCCGCATTCAGGCAGCTGCGAGGCCGCTTGCATGATGACGTTTTAAGAGAGGGATAACGACATGCTCGACGCAAACATGAAAACCCAGCTCAGGGCCTACCTTGAGAAACTGACTAAGCCTGTTGAGCTGATTGCCACGCTGGACGACAGCGCTAAATCGGCAGAAATCAAAGAACTGCTGGCGGAAATCGCTGAGCTGTCGCCGAAGGTAACGTTTAAAGAAGACAACACGCTCGCCGTGCGCAAACCGTCTTTCCTGATTACGAATCCAGGTGCTGACCAGGGACCACGCTTTGCGGGCTCTCCGCTGGGCCATGAGTTTACCTCCCTGGTGCTGGCGTTGCTGTGGATCGGCGGTCATCCGTCGAAAGAAGCGCAGTCCATGCTGGAGCAGATTCGCGACCTGGACGGCGATTTCGAGTTCGAAACTTATTACTCGCTCTCCTGCCATAATTGCCCGGACGTGGTGCAGGCGCTGAACCTGATGGCGGTGCTGAATCCGCGCATTAAGCACACCGCAATTGACGGCGGCGTGTTCCAGAATGAAATCACCGACCGCAACGTGATGGGCGTGCCTGCCGTATTTGTGAACGGTAAAGCGTTCGGCCAGGGCCGCATGACGCTGGCGGAAATCGTCGCGAAAGTGGATACCGGTGCGGAAAAACGCGCGGCGGAAGAGCTGAACAAACGTGATGTTTACGATGTGCTGATCGTTGGCTCCGGCCCGGCAGGCGCGGCGGCAGCGGTGTACTCCGCGCGTAAAGGCATTCGCACCGGCCTGATGGGCGAACGCTTTGGCGGCCAGGTGCTGGACACCGTAGATATTGAAAACTACATCTCCGTACCGAAAACCGAAGGCCAGAAGCTGGCGGGTGCGCTGAAGCAGCACGTTTCTGATTATGAGGTTGACGTCATTGATTCCCAGAGCGCCAGCAAGCTGACGCCAGCGGCCAGCGAAGGGGGCCTGCATCAGATTGAAACCGCCTCCGGCGCGGTGCTGAAAGCCCGCAGCATCATCATTGCTACCGGTGCAAAATGGCGCAACATGAACGTACCTGGCGAAGATCAGTATCGCACCAAAGGCGTGACCTACTGCCCGCACTGCGACGGCCCGCTGTTTAAAGGCAAACGTGTGGCGGTGATCGGCGGCGGCAACTCCGGTGTGGAAGCGGCTATCGATCTGGCGGGTATCGTTGAGCACGTGACGCTGCTGGAGTTTGCGCCAGAAATGAAGGCTGACCAGGTGTTGCAGGACAAAGTCCGCAGCCTGAAAAACGTCGATATCATTCTGAACGCGCAAACCACCGAAGTGAAAGGCGACGGCAGTAAAGTGGTTGGCCTCGATTACCGCGACCGGGTGAGCGGCGATGCGCACCACGTCGAGCTGTCGGGCATCTTCGTCCAGATTGGTCTGCTGCCGAACACCACCTGGCTGGAAGGCGCGATTGAGCGCAACCGCATGGGCGAAATCATCATTGACGCCAAATGCGAAACCAACGTGAAAGGCGTGTTCGCGGCGGGCGACTGCACCACAGTGCCGTACAAGCAAATTATTATCGCCACGGGTGAGGGCGCGAAGGCTTCCCTGAGCTCGTTCGATTACCTGATACGCACCAAAACGGCGTAATACAAAAAAAGTAAGACACACCTGCAATGTGAAGAGGCTACCGAAAGGTAGCCTCTTTTTTCATTTCAGCGCATTGTCGGGTCGTCGATCGCCTGGCGGCGCTGCGCTTGCACAGGCCTACAAAACCCGTAGGCCGGGAAGCCGAAGCGCCTCCCGGCAAGACGTCACCGCACCACCAGCACCGGAATATGCGCATGGCGAATCACGCTGGAGGCATTCGACCCCAGCAGATGCGTAGCGATGGATGGATTGCGTGAGCCAATTACCACCACGTCGGCGTGCAGCTCTTCGGCAAGATCGTTGACTACGTCGCGCACGTTGCCCATTCGCACGTGCATTTTGATGCGCGAAGGGTCGATGCTGAAATGGTCCACCATGGTCTTCAGGCGCGTTTCCGCCTCCTGATGCAGATGCTCTTCAAAGCGGCGTAAGTCAGCAGCGAAACGGCTCATGGTCAGGCTGGCGGAGCCGGGCAAAACGTGCAAAAGGTGGATAACGCCTTCCTGCTGGGCAAGAAATTCCGCATGACGAACGGCCTTATCGCTCAGCGCCATTTCAAAGACGTCCACCGGCATAATGATCGTGTTGTACATAGCAATTCCCTCCTTGTAACAGATGATTTAATACAAGCATATCCGACGAAGAATTTATGACATTCAGGTCGCAAATATGGGTAACGCAGCGCAAAGGGAGGGTAAAGTTTTGTTAGAAGGAGAACGGAAAGAGGATGTGGGTACATCCTCTGAAATCGGCGGGTGAGCGGCGATTAGCGGTGAAATTCACCGGCGGCTTCAGGCTGGTAGATAAGCTCCAGCACCTCGAGGTGGGTTTCGGTGCCGTTGGGCAGCGTCCAGTGAATGGCATCACCTACGCGCAGGCCAAGCAACGCCGCGCCGACCGGTGCCAGGACGGAAAGCTGCGTTGCGCTGTCAGTCATATTGGCTGGGAACACCAGCGTGCGCACGCGCTCTTCGTTGGTGGTTAAATCGCGAAAGCGAACCTGGCTGTTCATGCTGACCACGTTGTGCGGCATCTCCTGCGGAGGACACATCTGCGCGCGATCCAGTTCATCATTCAGCGCCTGAGCGACCGGGGAGTTCGCCCATTCTGGTTTCTCAAGAAGCCGGTCGATGCGTTCGGCATCAAACTCGTTAATGATAATGGTGGGTCTGGTCATTGGTTACTCCATGTTTTTCCAGGAACCTGTTTCCAAAAGAAAACCCTCGTCGTACAGGACGAGGGTTTAAGGTCCGATCATCATACTGATTGTGATCGGTTCTTTGAAGTGATTTTGCTCACATTAGGCGATCGAATGCGTTCCGTATTCTTTTTCTGCTGGATGAATGTTGTGCGAAAAACGTTACCGATTTCAAATCTGGCATATCCTTGTTATGCAGCGCTGTGCCGCCCGGTATCAGCACATCCATGAAACAGGAGATCCCATGAGTGGTTATGACACATTGACCCTGAAAGATGGCAGCACGCTCCACTTCAAAGACTGGGGAAGCGGGCAGCCAGTGGTATTCAGCCACGGCTGGCCACTGACGGCCGACGCCTTTGAAGATCAAATGTTGTTTTTAGGCAGTAAAGGTTTTCGGGTGATTGCCCACGACAGGCGAGGCCATGGGCGCTCTTCGCAGCCCTGGGACGGCCACACGATGGATCAGTACGCCGACGATCTGGCGGAGCTGACGGCACACCTGAATCTGAAAGAGGCGGTCCACGTAGGGCATTCGACAGGCGGCGGTGAAGTGGCGCGCTACATTGGCCGTCACGGCACCTCGAGAGTGGCGAAAGCGGTGCTGATTGGTGCGGTTACGCCGATCATGGTGAAAACCGATTTTAACCCCAATGGCGTGCCGAAAGAGGTCTTCGACGGCATTCGTGACGGCGTGGTGAACGATCGCGGCGCATTTTTCCATGAGCTGACGATGGCCTTTTACGGCTACAACCGGCCCGGAGCGAACGTGTCCGAGGCCGTGCGGGCGAGCTTTGTCGCGCAGGGGCTTCAGGGCTCCATCAAGGCGCTTTATGACTGCGTGAAGGCATTTTCCGAAACCGATCTGCGTGAAGATCTGAAGCGTATGACCATCCCGACGCTGGTCATTCACAGCGATGACGATCAAATTGTGCCGTTTGAAACCTGCGGCAAAGCGGCGGCGGAGATTCTGCCAGATGCGCAGCTGAAGGTTTACCCTGGCGGCTCCCATGGGATTTGCACCACCCACAAACAGCAAATCAACGACGATCTGCTGGCCTTCCTCAAAGGCTGAACCCGTGGCCCGGTACGTGATGTGCCGGGCATACAGCCGCTCTGCTACCGGTTACACTCTCATTTTTCGACTCTTCAGAGCAAAACGATGCCTTTTACTGACCTGCCCGCCGACCGCCGCTTCTTCGCCGACCTGCTGAGCGGGCTGGTGCTCAATCCGCAGAGGCTTGGCCGCGTGTGGTTTGCCGGTGCGCCGAAAATGCTGCCCGCGGGCGCGCTATGTCTCGACATGCCGCGTCTGGAAGTGGTGCTGCGCGGGGAGTACGGCAACCGGCTTGATGAGGGTCAACGGCATATGACTCAGGGTGAAATGCTGTTTATCCCGCCGCGCGCCGCTAATCTGCCCGAGTTTACCCGTCCGGCGATGGTGCTGAGCATGGTATTTGCCCCGGCGTGGACCGGCATGGCGTTTTACGACAGCCGCGGCGGCGGCACGCCAGCACCGCTGCGTAAAATCGACGTGCCGCATCAGCAAAGAGGCGAGGGCGAGGCGATGCTGACCGCGCTGACGTTGCTGAGCCGTTCGCCGCAGGATCAGGCGATTATTCAGCCGCTGGCGCTGAGCTTTCTGCACCTGTGCCGCAAAAGTTTGCTGACGCAGGATGACGCAACCCCCTCACGCCCGCAGTTTCTCTATCAGAGCATCTGTAACTGGATTCAGGATAACTACGCCCGTCCCCTCACGCGAGAGGACGCTGCCGCCTTTTTTAACATCACGCCGAACCACCTTTCCCGCCTGTTCAGCCAGCAGGGAACGATGGGGTTTGTCGACTATCTGCGCTGGGTGAGGATGGCGAAGGCGAGGATGATTTTGCAGAAGTATCAGCTGTCGATTGGCGACGTGGCGCTGCGCTGTGGCTATCCGGACGGGGACTACTTCAGCCGATTATTCCGGCGCCAGTTTGGCCTGACGCCGGGAGAGTATCGCGCGCGTTTCCAGTAAACGCTTAAAAGGTCAGTTCCTGATTGAGCAGATCCAGGATGCCCTGGGCATCTGTGGCTTCCATCAGCGACTGCCGGAAGGTTTTGTTCACCAGCTTGCGCGCCAGTTGCGAAAAGACCTTCACGTGGTTGAGGCCTTCGTGTTCGCCAAGCGTGAGCATAATCACCAGCTCCACTTCCCCCATCTCCGACTGCCAGTCGGTGAGGGCCGGAAGCCGTGCGATGCTGATGCTCGAGTGGCGGATCCACGCCGATTTGGTATGCGGGATCGCCACGCCGAACCCGACGCCGGTAGTGACAATCTCTTCGCGTTGCCAGATAGCTTCTTCCAGCTCCAGCGGGTGCTCCGTGCGCCCGTTTACCGCCAGGTTGCCGCACAGCAGCTGGATAATCTGCTCTTTGCGATAAGGCTTGTCGGTGAACAGGATGTTCTCCAGCGCCAGCAGCGGGCGGGCCTCCTCTTGCGGCGTGAAGTCGCGCAGCAACGTTTCTATCTCTTCGGCACTGCGGCACTCGCAGGCTTTGTCAGCCAGTTCGCGGCAGGCATCGCTGTTGAGCTGGCGCAGCAGGCTTTTTACGGCCGGAATACGAGGCCCGCTCATGCTGAGTTCATCCAGCCCCAGGCCGAGCATCAGCGGCAGATAGCGGCTTTCTCCACCCAGTTCGCCGCAGATGCCGACCCATTTCCCGTGACGGTGGGCGACGGTGACAATCTGGCTCAGCATACGCAGGAAGGAGGGCGTGATGGGGTTATACAGCGGCGACACCCGCGGATTGTTGCGGTCGACGGCGTAAAGATACTGCGTCATGTCGTTCGAGCCGATGCTGAAGAAATCCACCTCGTCGCAGAAGTGATCGATGATGTAGCACACCGATGGCACCTCCACCATGATGCCGAGCGGCAGCGATTCGGCGTAGCGCAGGCCCTCAACCTGCAGCTCAGCTTTGACTTCCCTTAGCTGATTTTTTACCCACAGGATCTGATCGAGGCTGTGCACCATAGGGATCATTAATTGCGCATTGCCCTGCGCACCAGCGCGTAATACGGCGCGCAGCTGGGTGCGAAACAGCCCGGCAAATTCAGGATAAATGCGTACCGCGCGATAGCCGAGGAACGGGTTCTCTTCCTGCGGAATATTCAGGTAGTTCAGCTGCTTGTCGCCGCCGATATCCATGGTGCGGAAGATGACGGGTTTATCGCCCGCCGCCAGCAGCACCTGCTGATAGGCCTCAAATTGTTCCTGCTCGTCGGGGGGAGCCTGGCGGTCCATGTAGAGCATTTCGCTGCGGAACAGGCCAATGCCCTCCGCGCCGGACTCAAACGCGGCGGGGGCTTCCAGCGCGCTGCCGATATTGGCGGCAATTTCCAGCCGGTGCCCGTCCCGCGACAGCGCCGTTAAGGCGGCATCGCGGATCTGACGCTCAACGCGTTTATCCGCCAGCTCACGGGCAAGCCGGTAATAGCCCATCACCGCCTCGTCGGGCTCCGGCACCAGTACGCCGCATTCTCCGTCAAGCACGGCCTGGCGGTGCTCCAGGGCGCTCAGCTCCGCCACGCTAAAGCCGCTCAGCACCGGAATGGACGATGCGCGAGCGAGGATCAGCGTATGCGAGGTTCGGCCCGTTTTCTCCAGCACCATGCCCTTAAGCTGCGTTAAATCGAGCCCCAGAAACTGGCTTGGGGTCAGATCTTCTGCCACCAGCAGGGTCGGCTTAGTCAGACGCAGCACGTTCTGATTGCGGTATTCGGGCCAGGTAATGTGCAGCAGACGTTCGCTGATATCGCGAATGTCGCTGGCGCGCTCACGCAGATAATCGCTGCTGGAGGCCAGCAGTTTGTCACAGATGGCTTCCATATTGTCGATGATGGCGGCAGCAAGCCCCTGCTTTTTGTCGCGCATCAGGCGTCGAATGTTGCTGGCAAACTCTTCGTCCTGAATCAGCGACAGGTGCGCGCTGAGGATCGTTTTGCTCTCGCCGCCGAGCAGACGCAGCTGTTGGTTGAGGCTGTCGGCAAGCTCCGCCAGGCTGTGTTCCAGTCGGGTCATATCCTCCGGGCTGGCGGGAATGGTGCGGTAGCGCTCAAGGCTGTCGCTGCGCCAGAGCGTAATCTCACCAAAGCCGATGCCGCTTGCGAGGAGGGTGCCTGGCAGAATATGCGGATGCAGCCTTGAGAGCGAGCGCGGCAGCGGATAGCTTTGCGGCGCGGCGCTCGCCGGGATTTCGCTGTCGCTGTCGATAAAATCTTTATCGATCCAGCTTTCCAGCGCCCGGCGTGCCTGCTCTTCATCGCTGCCGCTGATCTCCAGCGAACAGCTGTCGTTAAACAGCGTACCGGTGCTCACCAGCGCCAGTGAGCTCTTCGCATCGGCGTGGCTGTTCAGGCGATGATTAATAAAGCGGATGTCGCTTCGCCACGCGCTGCATTGCTCTTTCAGCGCCCAGGCGGGGCGGGCGTGCAGGCCGTTGGGCAGCGGGCAAAGAAAATCGAGAGTCAGCATAACAGTTCCTGTAAGCGCAAAATCAGCATCTGAAGTCCGTCAGATGAGAAACGGTTTTGGCATTCACGTCATGAAGCAGGGCCACCAGCAGCTGGTGGGTTAAATCAATATCGCCCACGTCGGCGATAGACGCCGCGCAGTGTCCGTGGCGGGTTGGCGGGCCCAGCACCACCGTCGGGATCCCGGTGCCGCTCAGGTGTACCGCACCGCCGTCGGTGCCGCCGTTGCTGAACATATCCCGCTGCAGGGAGATGGCGTGGCGGGCGGCGGTCTCTTCGACCCAGGCGGTAAGCTTCGGTGGGGCGATCAGCGTTTTGTCGTACATCACCAGCATCGGGCCTTCGCCAATCTGGCGATGGTTGTCGCTGCCGTAATCAAAGTTTTTTGCCCAGCAGGCGGTGTCGAGTACGAGGGCCAGATCGGGATTGAGCTTGCGGGTTGCGGTTTGCCCGCCGCGCAGGCCGACTTCCTCACTGGAGCTGGCCACCAGCCAGATTCCGGCATTCAGCGGCGTGGCGTTCAGCTCCCGCAGCAGGCTGACCAGCAGATAACAGCCAAGGCGGTCGTCAAACGCTTTGCCCATCACCCGGTTGTGCGGCAGCTCGGCGAAGGGGCTGGCGAAGGTGACGCGATCGCCGGGTTCCACGCCCGCTTCGGCAACTTCATCGGCGCTGCATGCGCCAATATCAACCCGCAGTTTTGTCACTTCAGCGCCGTGCCGCTCTCCGTCGAGCAGCCCCTGAATTTTACGGCCATAGCGCGTGGTGATGCGCACTGGCTGAAGTTCGCGGGCGGTCATCCTGACGTTACCGACAGGGATGACGTCGATGGCGCCTTCGCGGGAAATGCTGCGCACCATAAAACCGACTTCATCCATGTGCGCGCAGATCATCACCTTTGGGCCTGCGCTTTCGTTGAGGCGGATCAGCACTGAGCCGAGCCCGTCGAACTGCACCTCTTTGCCAAGCGCATCGGCTTCCCGCAGCAGAATTTGCCGCACTTCCTGCTCGGAGGCCGCAATGGCGTCGGCTTCGCTCAGCGCTTTCAGTAAGGCAATATCCATTAATTCTCCCCCGTCAGAAGCAGCGTTTTCGGCATCTGGTAGAGCACTTCAGCGCCGGTTTCAGTGACCAGCACCACGTCTTCTATGCGCACGCCACCTTCATTTTCGAGATAAATGCCGGGCTCCACGGTCAGCAGCATGCCGGAACGCAGCAGCGTGGTGTCCGTTGGCGAGAAACGCGGATCTTCGTGAACGTCAATGCCGATAGCGTGTCCGGTGTTGTGGCCAAAGTTCGGACCGTATCCGGCGCGGGAGATGTGCTCACGCGCGGCGGCATCTACCGTGTGGCACGCCACGCCGGGGCGCACCGCAGCAATGGCGGCCAGCTGCGCTTCCAGCACGGTCTGATACACCGCATACAGCGGAGATTGTTCAGGATACTCATAGCGCCCCGCGACCAGGAAGGTGCGGGTCATGTCGGAACAATAGCCCTGGTATTGGGCACCAAAATCCAGGGTCACCAGTTCGCCTGCTACGATAACTTTCTCAGACGCCTTGCCGTGGGGCAGCGCGCCGCGAGGGCCGCTGGCAACGATGGTGTCGAATGAGGGCTTCTCCGCCCCCTGTTGCTTCATAAACCATTCCAGCTCTGCGGCCACTTCGCGCTCGCGCAGGCCAGGCTGAATAAAGCGACGGATATGGCTGGCGGCGGCATCGGCTATCCGGCAGGCTTCGCGAATAAGGGCGATTTCGCCGGTGGTTTTCACCTGACGCAAAGGCTCCAGCGATACGCTGACCAGCTCCGGACGCAGGGCTTCGCGCCATGCGTTACCGCTCTGCCAGCTCACGTGTTCGCCTTCAAAACCAATGCGTTGCAGACCTTCCTCCACGGCAATCTGGTTGACGATGTCCGCCATCGACCGTCCGCTTTCCAGCCGATGAAGCTGATAGCCGTGCGTGCGGGCCGCGATTTCACCGTAGTAGCGAAAATCCACCAGAATATGCGCGTGCTGCCTTGTTACCAGCACGAAGCCGGAGCTGCTCGAAAAGCCAAAGTGCGGCAGCTTGTTTTGCCGGGACGAAATGAGCATCGCGTCGGTGCGCTGGTGCATCATCCTGTCGCGGATCGCCGTCAGAATTGCCATATCCGTCTCCTTCTCAGATGCCGTCGATAGCCAGCTTGCCGCGCTTGTGCATGCCATTACGGATTAACACGACCAGCAACGCCGTAATAATTGCCCCTACCGCGATGCCCGCCATGTAGCCGCCAAGATTGCTGACCAGCGGCCAGGCCCAGATGGCGGATTCCGGGAACCATTGCACGGCCCCGAAGGCGGTGGCTGTCATCGCCCCGGCAATCGCGCCAACCATGTAGGCAGGCAGCGTTGCAATCGGGTTCTCCAGCAGGAACGGAATAGCCCCTTCGCTGATGCCCATAAACGCCAGAAACATCGCCGTTTTCCCCTGCGGATAGAGCTGCGGGCTGAACAGACGTTTGCCGGTCAGGCGGTGGTCAATCAGCGTGGCGAGCCCCAGGCCGATCGGTGGGATCACGATAGCCACCGCGCGCGAAGTGATGGGCAGGACGTGATCGGTGGTAAAACCGAGAGCCACGAAGCCAGCCGCTTTGTTGATTGGGCCACCGAGGTCAATCGCCGTGGCGGCCGCCATGCCGACGGCATACATCATCGAACCCGCCTGGCCTGCTGCCAGCAGCAGCGTGCGCATGCCGCCGTTCAGCCAGCCGCCAATGGGTGTGATGGCGTAATACATCGCCAGCATCACGAACAGCGCGGAAAGAATGGGGATCAGGAAGGTGCTTTTGAACGCTAGCAGATACTGCGGCACCGAGATTTTCGCGTTCAGCCATTTGACCAGATAGCCTGCCGCAATGGCGATGATCAGCGCGCCAATGAAGGTGGAAGGCACAGGCTTAGTGGCAAGCCAGCTCAGTTTTTCCGGATCGAAGCTCAGCACCAGCGTCGGCTGCGTGGCGACCAGGCCGCCGATAAAGCCCGCCGGGAACGCCAGTTTGCCGCCGATGGAGTTGGCCACAAAGGCCGAAAACATCGGGATGGCAAAGCTGAACAGCAGCCCGCCGAAGGATTCCGTCAGGTAGCCAAACTTCAGCACCGACAGGTTAAAGCCGGTAAATTTTCCGGAGTTCAGGGCGTCCAGAATGCCGGTATCAGGCGGGATCTCCAGCCAGACGTAGGCGATAAGCTGTGATATGGCGAGGATCACCCCGCCCATGATGAGGGTCGGCACCATGCGGGAAATCCCCGACATGATGTGCTGCGGGAGCTCTTTCCAGAAGGCGGAACCGGATTCTACGGGCGCTGTTGCCAGCGCAATGGCTTCGCCGTCAGGCGAAGCAGGACGAATGGCACTGCGTTTTTTTATTGCCATTTCTGACACCCTTGCGGTTGAGGATTATGGTTATTCAGCGGCGATCAGCTCTTCGATCTCTTTCAGGGTGCCCGCAGCATTTTTAATGGCGTCCTGGAGGGAGATTTCGTACACGTCGCGCGTCTCGAAGCGCTCGTTATCTTCGGGCGTGATGGCGATAGCGTGGATAATGACATCTGCGCTGGCAATATCCTGAGCGGTCAGGCGGTTCTGGATCCCGTCTGCGCCCTGGGTTTCAATCTTGACTTCGTAACCGGCTTCGATCGCCGCTTCTTCCAGCGCCTGTGCGGCCATAAAGGTGTGGGCCAGCCCCATCGGGCAGGCGCAAAGTGCAATCAGTTTCTTCGCCATGTTCAGCTCCCGGTTCTTTGAAATAATGCTTTGAATAAGACGTATCAGACAGGGCGATTATGGTCAGAGTTTCCTGGGGAGAGTTACCGGGCAGATGATGCATTTTCAGGACATTTGATGCGTTCATGGCGAAGTGTGATACAGGTCCGGCTATAAGGAAAGGCGATGAAAGAGGGGACTTGTTGAGGGGAATTGCCCTGCGGTGCTGGCGCTTGCCGGACCTGCAAATCGGGTTGATGTTGATTTTGTAGGCCCGGTAAAGTGTAGCCGCCACCGGGCAATGGAAACTCAGTTGCCTGCTTTATCAATCACAAACTGCTGGCCGCAGTTGCCCGGGTGAGGCTGAGGCAGCAGCGAGCCCTCTGCCAGCGGGGCATTGATGGCCTCAGCTTTGATGGCAATCTGTATTTCGGTTAACCAGGCAGGGTGACCGTTACAGGTGAGTTTGAACGCTTTTACGCCTTCTTTACCGTAGCTTTTGGCAACGGCCGCGTTGAACGCATTGCGGGACACGGTTTTGCCATAGTTTTGCGCCAGGAACGTGCCTAATGCGCTCTGCTTCACTTCGCCGTTCAGGCGTACCATGGTGCCGAAGTAGGCGTCCGGGTCGAAGCCGAAGCAGACACCGTGCTTGGCGTATTCATAGCGCTCAAGGCAGGAGTCGCCGCCGCTTCCCGGCATGACGTTATTAAGCTTGTTCGCCATCTCAAGCGACAGTCCTGTTTCGGCCGCCGAGCATTTACGGCTGGCGCGAGCTTCAGGCAAGTTCGGTATCGGGCGCGTTGCGCAGCCGAAGCGCATCCAGCGACGATCGTCCACGCCGCGGCTGGCAACAGATTTCGGCAGGCCTGGCCACAGACCGTGTACCGTCAGATAGCTGGTTTTATCCTTCACCTCTTTTTGCAGCCGACATTCGTCAGGCTCGTTCCGATCGCGATCCTGCATGCTCTGGCAAAAGCCGGTTTGCCAGGAAAGCGCCAGCACGTAGCGATCAAAATCGCCGTACTTTGTTGCGGTTAAAGGGTCGGCGTGCGCGAGAGGGGCACCCAGAATGAGCGCCGTGGCGCAAAGGGCGGCTATATCCTTCCTGAACATGGTTTTTCCTGATAACGGGATAAAAGATTTCTGGAAATATTAAAGCACAAAAAAGGCGCCCTCAGGCGCCTTTTCGTTACTGTCCGTAATCAGTGAACCATGGCGGCAGGCACCATCAGTTCAGTGGCGATGATCACTACGACAAGGCCTACCAGAATCGGAACCGATGTGCGTTTTACCACTTCAAACGGCGAGATTTTTGCCATCCCGGATACTGCCACCACTACACCGGAAACCGGGGAAATGGTGCGGCCCAGGTTGGAGGCCTGAAGCATGGGAATCGACAGGTACGCCGGGTTGATGCCGGAGCTGTGCGCCAGTTTCGGGATCATCTCGACAAAAGCGTAGAACGGCGCGTTGCCGGAACCGGTGGTCATGGCCGCCAGCATGGTCAGCACCACCAGCACCAGCATCAGGATGATGCTTGCGGAGCCGAACGAGGTGGCAATAGAGATCAGGCTGTCGATAAAGCCGATAGTGCTGAGGCCCTGGGCAAAGACGCCCGCCGCCACCAGCAGCATCACAACGCCCGCGAAGGCATCAGCCATGCCGCGGTAGGCGACTTCCAGGCCAGAGAACACCTTCTGGGTGTTAAAGCCACGGCAGAATTCCAGAATTGCCGCCAGCAGCATGCAGATTACCAGAATGGTAATAATGTGCAGTTCCGGGCCCCATTTACCGTCAAAGATCAGCACGCCGATAATCGGGGTAAACGGCAGGATGGCGTAAAATGACGGCGCATTGGTGGTGATTTCGTTGACGTCGAGCATCTCGTGGGAGATGTTTTCTTTGTTATCGAGATAGCGCTGCCAGAAGAAGTGCGCCACCGCCATACAGACAATGGCGGCAATGGAAATCGGCAGAGTGGTTTTGAAGGCAAAATCGATAAGCGGCATTTCCGCGGCCTTAGCGGCCAGCACTACGTCGCCGGAGGTTGGCGAGAGAATAATCGCCGCTGGAGAGGCGCAGATGGCGGCAGCCGCGCCGCGACTGATGCCGACGTTCACCATCACCGGGAACAGCGTCCCCATCAGCAGCACGCCCAGACCCGTTGCGGAAGAAACGGCCAGCGACATCAGGCACGCCACAAAGTAGGCGGCAATCATCAGGATGTACGGGGAGTTGATGTAACGCAGCGGTTTGGAGGTCAGTTTGACCACCATGTCGTTAGCACCGATGTGGGTCATATAGGCGGCAAACCCACACAGCATCATGATCATCATGCCGAGGTCGCCGCCGCGGCTCATCAGCAGAATTTTGATGTATTCGACAATGTCCGTCGCCGAGTAGCCGGTGCTGCTGGCGCTGGCTGGCAGGATTTTGTGGCCCATCAGGGCGCTGGCAATCAGCAATGCCAGGCCGCCGACAAACAGCACGCCCGTCGCGGAATAGCCCTTAATGATATAGCGGGCGACGCCCACAATGACGACCACTCCGATAAGGAGTTCAAACAACGTTAGCATGATGGATTCCTGTCTTCCTGCAGCCCAAAGAAAATACTGAATAAGAGAATATTGAAAAAAAGAAGTCTGGGAATGTGCCCAATAAACGGCCAAAATTTACTGACGGAAATCAATAAACTGACGACAACGACCTTCCTGAACGCGGAAACAAAAGCCGCTATCACATTATACCTGGTTATTGGGTGAATATTTAAGGCATCCATTGATACACGAATGAAAAATAAAAGTTAAATAAAATCAGTCTCTTTCTCGCGTTGTGTAAAGAGTTTAAAAATCGCTTCCGGTGTCGTTTTTGTGCTGCGTATACTCGGGCCACTTTCACTTAACGACGCTGATAATGAACGCACACTGGACCTGGCAACTGCGCTTTTTCCGGCGGCATCTTGCGATGCTGCTGGTGGCCTTTGGCGCGCTGGTCCTGCAAAGCCAGCTGGCGCTGGCCGCGCATCAGTGTGACCTCAACCCGCTCGGCGACAGCATGATGCTCCAGCATGTTGAGCATCAGGGCATGTCGTCGATGGCCATGAAAACGCCGCTGTGTGAAAAACACTGCGTGCCGGACAGCGCTCAGAAAGTGGCCGATCGTCCGCCCGTCGTCGCGCTACCGGTCACGCTGACGCTTGCTGTAGTGGAGCACCCTTGCCAGTCTGTCACCCGTACTGACTGGTCCCTTAAACCCCCGGCGATGGGGCCGCCAGCGACGATCCGCTTCTGCCGGTTCCGAGAATAAACACTCCCGATAACTCGCTTAATTTTCATACTTTTAACGATTATCTGGAGAACACCATGACATTCCTGATTCCTGCTGCGCTCGCTGGCGCATTGCTTGTCTCTGCCATTTCCCCGGTACAGGCCGCTGATACCGCGCCTGCTGCTGCACAATCTGCCCCTGTTTACCACGTGAAGGGCGTAATCAAAGCCATCTCCGCCAATGCGCTGACCCTTGAGCACGATGCCGTACCCGAGCTGCAATGGCCGCCGATGACGATGCCGTTTGCGCTGGCTAACGGCCTGGCGCTGCCCGCGATTAACGTCAATGAACCGGTGGATTTCGACGTCAGTCTGGTTGATGGCCGCTACGTAATCACTGCGCTGACCGTTCGCCACTGATCCGGGGATAACCATGAAAAAATTGACGCTGAGCCTGTGGCTCGGCGGGGTGCTGTTCGCGTCCGGACAGGCTTCTGCATTTGCAGAGTCGTGGACGCTCGCTCAGACCCTGACCGCCGCACGCCGCTATTCCGCTGAACTTTCGGCCAGCCGCAATGAAGCACGCGCGCTGGAATCTATGGCTGATTCTGCCCGCCAGTTGCCCGATCCAAAGCTCAAGTTCGGCATTGAAAACGTGCCGGTGCAGGGCAGCAACGACCGCCGCTTCACCCGTGAAGGAATGACCATGCAGCGCATTGGCATCATGCAGCGCTACGTGAGCGAAGAGAAACGTGACCGCAAGGCGCAAACCCTCGAGGCGCAGTCGCGCGGGGTGAACGCGCAGGCGCAAACGCTGCTGGCTAATCTGCAACGCGATACCGCCCAGGCGTGGCTGGATTTGGCGCTGTCGCAGCAGGCCCTTTCTGCGGCCCGCACGCTGGTCAGTGAAACTGAACGCCAGCTTGGCGTGCAGAAAGCAAGCGTAGGAGCGGGATCGTCCGCGCCGGACAGCGTATTGACGCTGCGTGTGGGTTTAAGCGAGATGCACGACAAGGTCACGCTTGCAGAACGTGATGTGCGCCTGGCGCAGGCCCGCCTGATGCAGCTGACCGGCGAAGAGGTTACCGATATCAGCGGGGCTATGCCTGCCTGGCAGCGGCTGCCCGCCGACGAAAAAACGCTGAACGAAGGGATTGCGATGCATCCGGAAGTGATTGCGGCGGTGCGGGAGGCCAATACGGCGAAAGCCCGCTCGTCAGAGTCGGCGATTGCGGCGATTCCTGACGTTGACGTGGAGGTCTACTACGCGCACCGCTCGGAGGACTACGACGACATGGCCGGGGTGATGTTCACCGTTGATCTCCCGCTGTTCCAGTCTAAACGGCAGGACAAAGATCACGCCGCTGATGTTTCCCGCACGATGCAGGCGAACGATCGGCTGGCCCTGATGCAGCGCGCGCATGCCGCACAGCTCAGCACGCTGATTGCTGAGTATCAGGCTGCGCAAACGCTGTGGCTGCGTCAGCGCGATGAGGTGCTCCCTTTGCAGCAGCAGCGGGTGAAGCTGCTCAACGCTCAGTACCGCGCGGGGCAATCGGACCTGTCGGCGTTGCTTTCTGCCCGCCGCGATCTGCTGGATTCTACGCTCGCCACCAGCGTTGCCGAAAAAGCCGTTGCCCGTAACTGGGCGGCCATTAACTACCTGATCCCTCAGGAGAGCGCCCTGTGAAAAAAATGATTTTGACGACGGTGAGTGTTGCCCTGCTGGCGGCAGGCGTGGGTTATTACGTGGGTTCACGTGATGAGACGCCTTCCGCACATTCCGGGAAAGCAGAGCGCAAAGTCCTCTACTGGTACGACCCTATGGTACCCGGTCAGCGTTTCGATAAACCGGGTAAATCGCCGTTTATGGATATGCAACTGGTGCCGCGCTATGCCGATGAAGGCCAGGGCCCGGTGCAGAGCGGCGTGAGCATCAGCCCTCAGCAGCAGCAAAATTTAGGGATGGTGGTGCAGGCGGCGCAGATGCGCAGCCTGACGCCTGCGTTTCAGGCCTGGGCGACGGTGACGACCGATGAGCGCAGCCTGCAAACCGTTCCGTCGCCCGCCAGCGGGGTGGTGGAAAAACTGTATGTCCGGGCGCCGCAGCAGTGGGTAAAAGCGGGAGAGCCGCTGGCGCAGCTTTGGATCCCGGCGTGGACCACGGCGCAGCAGGAGTATCTGGCCGTCCGCCAGCTGGGCGATGCCGCCCTGACGCGTGCGGCCCGCGAACGGCTGGCGCTGCAGTTTATGCCGGAGGCGATTGTCCGCGAGGTGGAGCGCAGCGGGAAGCCGCAGACTCGCCTGACGCTTCGGGCACAGAACGCCGGGTATGTGGCAAAACTCGATACCCGTGAAGGCGCACAGGTGGCCGCGACCGCACCGTTGTTCGAGCTGGCAAGCCTCGACCCGGTCTGGCTGGTGGTTGATTATCCGCAAAGCCAGGCGGCGGGAGTGGCGGTGGGCAGTGAAGTTATCGCCACGTCGGAAAGCTGGCCGGGGCAGGCGTTTCACGGCCGCATCAGCGAACTATTGCCACAGATGGAAACCACCACCCGCACGCTGAAGGCTCGTATCGTGCTGGATAACCCGGAGCAAAAGCTGAAACCGGGGATGTATCTGCGCGTGGAGCAGGCTAAAAAGCCGGCGTCTGCGCCGGTTCTGGCGATCCCTGAAGAAGCGTTGATTGCGACCGGGAGTAGCAATCGGGTGATTGTTGCCGGGGAAGAGGGGCATTTCCAGGCGGTGAACGTCACGCCGGGCCTGAGCGCCGACGGCTGGACCGCAATCCGCAGCGGCCTCAAAGAGGGCGATCGCGTAGTGACTTCGGGGCAGTTCCTGATTGATTCCGAAGCGAGCCTGCGCAGCGCGCTGCCGGAGGCGCCTGCCGCAGATACCCATGCGCATCATGACGGGGAGGCTGCACAATGATTGCCGCAGTGATTCGTGGTGCGTTGCGTAATCGCCTGCTGGTGATTGTGGCGGCGCTGGGTATGGCTCTCTGGGGCTGGTGGTCGGTGCAGCGTGCGCCGCTGGATGCATTGCCTGATCTCTCGGATGTCCAGGTGATTGTCCGTGCGAGCTATCCTGGTAAAGCGCCGCAGGTGATTGAAGATCAGGTCACCTGGCCGCTGACCACCACCATGCTTTCCGTGCCCGGTGCGAAAACCGTGCGGGGCTTTTCGATGTTTGGCGACGCCTACGTGTACGTGCTGTTTGAGGACGGGACGGATATCTACTGGGCGCGCTCGCGCGTACTGGAGTATTTAAGCCAGATTCAGTCGCAGTTTCCTGAAGGCGTCAAAGTGGAGCTGGGGCCGGATGCCACCGGCGTCGGCTGGATTTATGAATACGCGCTGGTGGATAAAAGCGGTAAGCACAGCCTGGCGGATTTGCGTGCGCTTCAGGACTGGACGCTCAAATATGAGCTGAAAACCGTGCCGAACGTTTCAGAAGTGGCGAGCGTTGGCGGCATGGTGCGCCAGTATCAGGTGGTGGTGGATCCCGACAGGCTTCGCGCGCTGAACGTTACCCATCAGCAGTTGGTTGCGGCACTAAAAGCCGCAAATCAGGAAAGCGGCGGCGCAGTCATGGAAATGGGCGAAGCCGAGTACATGGTGCGTACGACGGGCTACCTGAAGGGGCCTGACGATTTTCGCCATGTGGTGATTGCCAGCCGTGACGGCGTGCCGGTGATGCTGTCTGACGTCGCTAAGGTGCAGATCGGACCGGAGATTCGTCGTGGCGTGGCGGAGCTGAACGGTGAGGGTGAAGTTGCGGGCGGTATTATCGTCATGCGCTATGGTAAAAACGCGCTCGATACGTTGCACGCGGTGAAGGCTAAACTTGCCGATCTGCAAAAAACGCTGCCGCTGGGTGTGGAGATTGTGCCGGTTTACGATCGCTCCGGGCTGATTGAGCATGCGGTTGAGACGCTCACCCATAAGCTCATCGAGGAGTTTATCGTGGTGGCGCTGGTCTGCACGTTGTTCCTGTTCCATTTCCGTTCGGCGCTGGTGGCAATTGTTTCGCTGCCGCTCGGCATTCTCGGCGCGTTTATCGTGATGCACTATCAGGGCATTAACGCCAACATCATGTCGCTGGGCGGGATAGCGATTGCCATTGGCGCGATGGTCGATGCGGCGATTGTGATGATCGAGAATATGCACAAGGTGCTGGAGCAGTGGCGACACGACCATCCCGACAAGGAGCCGGACTACTGGCGAATCGCCGAAAAAGCCGCGGTGGAAGTGGGGCCCGCCCTGTTTTGCAGCCTGCTGATTATCACGCTGTCGTTCATTCCGGTGTTTTCGCTCGAGGCGCAGGAAGGGCGGATGTTCTCGCCGCTGGCGTTCACCAAAACCTGGTCGATGGCGATGGCCGCCGGGCTTGGGATCACGCTTATCCCCGTGCTGATGGGCTATTTTATTCGTGGCAAGATCCCCGATGAGCAGGCCAATCCAATTAACCGTGGGCTGATTCGCGCTTATGAGCCTCTGCTCGATAAGGTGCTGGCCTGGCCGAAAACCACACTGTTGATGGCGATGGCGCTCCTGGTGCTGACGCTCTGGCCGCTGAGTCGACTCGGCAGCGAGTTCATGCCGCCGCTCGATGAGGGCGACCTGCTGTATATGCCGTCCACGCTGCCGGGCATTTCGGTGCGGGAAGCGGGGCGACTGCTTCAGCAGACGGACCGGATGATCAAAACGGTGCCGGAAGTGGAGAGCGTCTTCGGGAAAGCGGGGAGGGCAGACAGCGCAACCGATCCTGCGCCGCTGACGATGCTGGAAACCACCATTCACTTCAAACCACGTGACCAGTGGCGGCCGGGCATGACCACTGAAAAGCTGATTGAGGAACTCGATAAAACGGTGCAGGTGCCGGGCATTGCTAATGTCTGGGTGCCGCCGATCCGTAACCGTCTTGATATGCTGGCGACGGGAATCAAAAGTCCGGTAGGTATCAAGGTGAACGGCAACAATCTGGCGGATATTGAGCGCGTTGCGCAAGAGATTGAAGGCGTGGTGAAAACCGTTCCGGGCGTGACCTCTGCGTTGGCTGAACGCTTGTCCGGCGGACGCTATGTCGATATTGCCATCAACCGCCAGCAGGCTGCTCGCTACGGCGTTTCGGTGCAGGAGTTACAATCGCTGGTCAGCACATTGGTTGGTGGGGAAAACGTTGGGCAGACGCTTGAAGGACGTGAGCGTTTTCCGATTAACGTTCGCTATCCCCGCGATCTGCGTGACAACGTTGAAAAGCTGCGTCAACTGCCGGTGGTGACGGCGAATGGCAGCCAGGTCACCCTCGACGAGCTGGCTGACGTGCGTATCAGCGAAGGGCCGCCGATGCTCAAGAGCGAAAATGCCCGCCTGTCGAACTGGATTTATGTCGACCTGCGTGGGAGAGATCTGAAGTCCGCCGTGGAAGAGATGCAGCAGCGGGTGGCGCAGCAGGTCAAACTGCCGCAGGGTATCTCGCTCGCCTGGTCTGGGCAATTTGAATATCTTGAGCGGGCAATGGCAAAACTAAAAATAGTATTGCCGGTGACGCTGATGATAATTTTCATGCTTTTGTGGCTGACTTTTCGTCGTATTTCCGACGTGTTACTGATTATGGGGACGCTACCATTCTCCTTGATTGGTGGCGTCTGGCTCTTGTGGCTGCTGGGATATAATTTATCGGTTGCGAGTGCGGTTGGGTTTATTGCTTTGGCGGGGGTCGCGGCTGAGTTTGGGGTTATTATGGTGCTATACCTGAATACGGCGCTGACTAAATATCAGGATCCAAAAGGGAAAATGGGAAATGCCGCGTTATTGCACGCCATTCACGAAGGCGCAGTGCTTCGCGTTCGCCCGAAGGTGATGACCGTGGCAACCATCATGGCTGGCCTGCTGCCGATTATGTGGGGCAGTGGCACCGGGTCCGAGGTGATGAGCCGCATTGCGGCACCGATGATTGGCGGTATGGTCACTGCACCGCTGCTTTCGATGCTGGTTATTCCGGCGGTCTATAAACTGCTGCATCGAACGCGCCAGGATATTTCCTAATATCATCTCTCTAATTGATATATAAACAGCGCCTTAACGGCGCTGTTTTTTTACAAAAGAGATTATTCCGCTGTCGTTAAGGTTTCATTAATTTTAAGATGGTTACACTGTTCAGGTATGAACGTTAAATGGTTATTTTTGGTGTCCAGATTGATTAAATTCTTAACGCTTGCAGGGTTATTGACAAGCCAGCTGCTGTTCGCCGTTTCGGCGAAGGCAAATATGACGTCCAGCGTCAGCGATGCGTTTTCTACGCTCGGCGATAACATTGCGCAAACGTGGCAGTCGCCAGAACACTATGATTTATATGTGCCTGCGATTACCTGGCATGCGCGCTTCGCCTACGACAAAGAGAAAACCGATCGCTATAACGAGCGTCCCTGGGGCGCGGGTTTTGGCCAGTCGCGCTGGGATGACAAAGGGAACTGGCATGGCCTCTATCTGATGGCCTTTAAGGATTCCTATAACAAGTGGGAGCCTATCGGCGGCTACGGCTGGGAGAAAACCTGGCGCCCGCTGGCAGACGATAAGTTTCATCTGGGATTGGGTTACACGGTCGGTGCGACGGCTCGTGATAACTGGAAGTACATCCCGATCCCGGTGCTGCTGCCTTTGGCTTCCGTCGGCTATGGCCCGGCGACGTTCCAGATGACTTACATTCCGGGCACTTATAACAACGGCAACGTTTACTTTGCGTGGATGCGTTTCCAGTTTTAAGGTGCAAAAAATGTGATTGACGGCAGTGGTGCCAGAGACGCGTGTAAAAACAACGACTAACTCCCGGTTTAAGTAAAAATAAGCGACTTTTATCACTTTTTCGTTAACTTAAGCTGGACAAAAGGCACCACAATTGCTGTACTGTTAGCCGACACAGCATTTGTGTCCATTTTCATGTAAAGGTAATATTGATGTCTAAGATTAAAGGTAACGTTAAGTGGTTTAATGAGTCCAAAGGCTTTGGTTTCATTACTCCGGAAGATGGCAGCAAAGATGTATTCGTACACTTCTCTGCAATCCAGTCCAACGGTTTCAAAACTCTGGCTGAAGGTCAGCGTGTAGAGTTCGAAATCACTAACGGTGCCAAAGGCCCATCTGCTGCAAACGTAATGCCTATCTAAGCATTTCGTCAGTAGAATACAAAAACCCGTCATTGACGGGTTTTTTTTCGTCTGTTGTTTCTGATGATCGTTCCGGTAAATCGTTAGCGCGCCGCTGAAAAAATCCACATTGCCGCTGCCGTCATGGCAAACGAACCCAGCAGGTTAACGGCCACGTTCATCAGCGCCCAGCCAAAACGCCCGTCCTGCATCAGGAATACCACTTCCGCTGAGAATGTCGAGAAGGTAGTCAGGCCGCCGCAAAAACCCGTTGTGATAAGCAGTTTCCACATCGGATCGATATGAGTCATCCGGTTAAACCACGCCAGCCCGGCGCCGATAATAAACGCCCCAAGCAGGTTAGCGGTCAACGTACCGAGCGGGAGTGCATGATGCAGTGGATTCAGACGCATACCGAGTAACCAGCGCATGACGCTGCCGGTGCCCCCGCCAATAAAAACTGCTAAAAGGATTTGTAACACCGCCAATTCCTGCTATTTGAATACTAAAGCGGATATCTTAGCGTCGTGCCGCACAATTGGCTACGACGAGAACCCTGGAGACTTTATGCGCGTTGCTGCCGGACAATTTGCGGTCACCCCTGACTGGCCCACGAATGCCCAGACCTGCGTATCTTTGATGCAGCAGGCACAGGCCTCTCAGGCGTCGCTTCTGGTGCTGCCAGAGGCGTTGCTGGCCCGGAGTGATAATGACCCTGACATGTCAGTGAACTCGGCTCAGGGGCTGAATGGCGGCTTTTTAGCGCTATTGCTCGAAGAGAGCCGTTGCAACACACTGACGACCGTTCTGACTCTGCACGTGCCGACGAGCGAAGGGCGTGCCGCTAATACGCTGGTGGCGCTGCGCGGGGGCGAAATCATCGCGCAGTATCAGAAACTTCATCTCTACGATGCGTTCAGCATTCAGGAGTCAAAGCGGGTAGACGCCGGGAACACACTACCGGAGCTTATCGAGGTGGAGGGCATGAAGATTGGTCTGATGACCTGTTACGACCTTCGTTTCCCCGAAATGGCACTGGCGCAGGCGCTAAAAGGCGCAGAGCTTCTTGTTTTGCCGACCGCCTGGGTATGCGGCCCGTTGAAAGAGCATCACTGGGCTACCCTGCTGGCGGCGAGAGCGCTCGATACAACCTGCTACATTGTGGCGGCTGGCGAATGCGGCAACAAGAATATTGGGCAAAGCCGGATTGTTGATCCATTGGGCGTGACGTTAGCGGGGGCTGGCAGTATGCCGCAGCTGATTTTCGCTGATATTCAGCGTGATGTGGTTCAGCAGGTCCGCGACCAGCTGCCGGTCCTTAAAAACCGGCGCTTTGCGCCACCGCAAATTATGCGCTGATTTTTTAATCAATGCTTGATTCACCTTGTTACAGATTGCTATTGTGTGCCCTCGCGAAATGACCGTTAATTAGCTACGGTTTTGTTGGCGCGTTTTGTAGCCTGTTTTAATCAAGAAGGTATCTATGGGTGAGATTAGTATTACCAAGCTGCTGGTGGTGGCCGCACTGATTGTGCTGGTGTTCGGCACCAAAAAATTGCGTACGCTGGGCGGAGACCTGGGTTCGGCAATTAAAGGCTTCAAGAAAGCCATGAGCGAAGACGACACCGCCGCGAAGAAAAGCGCGGAAGACGAAGTCCCGGCAGAAAAACTCTCTCATAAAGAGTAACGGCGCAGCCAAAACAGCCGGAAGTTAGCGTTTCTCTTCACAGGTCTGTTTACCGACGCCACGAGTTTAACAGAGAGGCCGCAACAGGTTCCGTTGCGGCCTCTTGTCGTTTTTCAGGTCATTGACTGAAAAAGTTGCAACTAACTGTTACACCGCTTCGTTGGGCTGGGTTTAGCAGGACGAGAAAACAAAAAGGCCGCTGCGTAAAAGCAGCGGCCTTTTTGTCAGCAGAGCGAATTACTTCACTTCCATGCCTTTGGCTTGCAAATCTGCATGGTAAGAAGAACGCACGAAAGGCCCGCAGGCGGCGTGGGTGAAGCCCATCGCCAGCGCTTCGGCTTTCATTTCATCAAACTCATCCGGGCTGACATAGCGCTGTACCGGCAGGTGGTGACGGCTAGGCTGCAGATACTGGCCCAGGGTCAGCATCGTTACGCCGTGGCGACGCAGATCGCGCATGACTTCAATGATTTCAGCGTTCGTTTCGCCTAAGCCAACCATCAGACCTGATTTCGTCGGGATATCCGGATGCGCTTCTTTAAAACGCTCCAGCAGCTTCAGAGACCAGTTGTAGTCTGCGCCTGGACGTACCTGGCGGTAAACGCGTGGAACGTTCTCCAGGTTGTGGTTGAAGACGTCTGGTGGCGTGGCGGTGAGGATCTCCAGCGCGCGATCCATACGACCACGGAAATCCGGGACCAGCGTTTCGATTTTAATATTCGGGCTTTTTTCACGGATGGCGTCGATGCAGTCCGCAAAGTGCTGAGCACCGCCGTCGCGCAGATCGTCGCGGTCAACGGAGGTAATCACCACGTAGCGCAGCGCCATGTCGGCGATGGTTTGTGCCAGCTTCTGCGGCTCATTAGCATCCGGTGCAACCGGGCGGCCGTGGGCTACGTCGCAGAACGGACAGCGGCGGGTGCAAATTGCACCGAGGATCATAAAGGTGGCTGTGCCGTGGTTAAAACATTCCGCGAGGTTCGGGCAGGAGGCTTCTTCGCACACTGAGTGCAGGCCGTTTTTACGCATGGCCGCTTTGATACCCTGAATACGGGTGGAGTCAGCCGGCAGTTTGATTTTCATCCACTCCGGTTTTCTCAGCAGCGCTTCGCGCTCGGTAGCCACGTTTTTAACCGGGATAAGGGCCATTTTATCGGCGTCGCGGTACTTAACACCGCGTTCCATCACAATGGGTTTACTCATAGCGTGCGTGTTCCAGTTGCGAGTAACGAAGGAAAGCGTTTCAATTCAAGGGAATGTTGTATTTATCAACTATTTTTGAATCAGATGGCTGGCAGTATAGCATTAATCAGGTGGATAAAGCAGCCTGCCAGCCCGGCAATTTGTAAAGCAGATGTTGCTTTATGTGCTTAATCACGCTGGATAAAGCAGATGAAAGGCGGGGTTCAGCCGGCTCAGAAGGCCTGGCGAATAGCGGTAATGACGCTTTGCAGTACCGGGTCACGCATGCTGAGCTTATTGTAATGCAATGAAAAATCGACAGATTCATCTCTTAATGGTGCGAAATCCACCACCTGCAAAGGCCAGCAGCGGGCGAAAAGTTCAAAGCAGCGGGCCGGCATCAGGCCAACGAGTTCGCTGCTGCCGATCAGGGCGGCAATCGTCACAAGGTTGTAACTGCTGAAGCTGATACGCTGATCGGGGAACATTTCATGCAGCCGCTTGCGTAAATCGGTATGGGCGGCGCCCTCCATCATCAGCAACGTATATTCGTAGTGGCTCAGCGACTCTTTGGTGTGCGGCGTTTTAAACAGCGGGTGCCCGGCGCGTGCCACCAGCACGATCCGGTCGTTGTACAGCACATGATGGCTCAGGGCGCGTGCGTTGTGAACGTTGCTGTCGATGATGAGATCCGTCTGGAACTGGCTCAGCTGGAGGCCGACGTCGGTGATCGGGATATTACGCAGCAGAAGCTGCGGGAATTTATCTTTAATGGTCTGGTAGATGGCTGGCATCACCACAGCACCTACCGTTGGCGACGTACCAATGGTGATGGTGCGCTGTTTATCATAGCTGCCGGTTAAATCGAGCGCGCCCAGAATCGACTCGAGGCCCTGGCTGATGTATTCATGGAGATGCGTGGCGTAGGCCGTGGGGGTCACGCCCTGGCCTTTGCGGATGAACAGCGGATCGGGAAATATTGTGCGCAGCTTCTGAATAGACTGGCTAATAGCCGATGGCGTGAGATTCAGAATTTTCGCAGCATTAACGATGCCTTTGTGTACATATACGGCTTCGAAAATCGTCAACAGGTTGAGATCGATATTTCGCAGCGTCCGGAAGATTTGCGGTGTATCACTCTCAAGACGAGGATTTATTCGGCTTTCCGGCTGATCGTTATATTCCACACTTGTACTCCGTATTCATTCACAATATGAATGATAGTTGAAAAGGTATTTATTGTTATTATGCTTTTGAGAAACCGGTTTACGCGGAGACAGGATTTAGTTCACGTTGAACAATGAGTTACATCTTGAACTGCGGAACCTTCTCGCTTTTTGGTGGTAGTGTTAATGTAAAATTTTGTTTGTGGCGAAGTAACTTTGCCGCCAGGCGAAGGAAAAATATAGAAAGTCAGGTTTAATGTAAAGGAAAACCAGGCAAAAGGGGTTGGGACCCGACACAATATCAGGTCCGCTATATAATATATTAAGCCGTAATATATTTATGAGGTGGATTGTTTAGCAGTGCTAAAAACTTAGAGATAAGGACCGGTGAAATATTTTCCGGTCTGGCGTCCGCACGCCATTGTTGCATTTGCGTCATTTCCATCCCGGCATAGCCACACGGGTTTATGCGTAAAAACGGCGATAAATCCATGGCGATATTCAGCGCCAGCCCATGAAATGAGCAGCCTTTACGGATGCGCAAGCCCAGAGAGCAAATCTTCTTTTCCCCAACGTAAACGCCCGGGGCATCGGCACGAGGGTGGGATTCAATATCAAACTCTGCCAGGGTGTTAACCACGGTTTGCTCAAGCAGAGTGACCAGTTCGCGCACGCCCAGCTTGCGGCGTTTTAAGTCCAGAAGTACATACATGACCTGTTGGCCTGGCCCGTGGTAGGTCACCTGGCCGCCGCGATCGCTCTGAATAACGGGAATGTCGCCCGGCACCAGTACATGCTCCGCTTTCCCGGCCTGGCCCTGGGTAAACACAGGCTGATGCTCAACCAGCCAGATTTCGTCCGGAGTGGTTTCATCGCGCTGGTCGGTAAAGTCATGCATCGCCTGAGAGACAGGTTCATAGGGCTGTACGCCAAGCTGGCGGACGAGAAGGGTGTTGAGATCCAAAACGACAACTCCGCGGAACGGGAAAACAGGAGTGGGAGTATATCACAGCGGGAGTAAGAGATTGCCCGGCGTGTGCCGGGCAAAGGGATTACAGCACCATACGAACGATTTCGATATTTCCCAGCTCTTCGTACAGGGTTTCAACCTGCTCGATGTGGGTTGCGTTGATGGTGATAGAAACCGAGTGGTAGTTGCCTTTGCTGCTCGGTTTTACCTGTGGAGAGTAATCACCTGGCGCATGGCGCTGCACCACTTCCACCACCTGGTCAACCAGCTCAGGCTTCGCCAGACCCATCACCTTGTAGGTGAATGAAGTAGGGAATTCAAGCAGTTCGTTAAGTTTGGTTTTCATGTCAGCTCCGGTGGTTTTAAAAGCACTGCTCCCGCGCAGGGCACGGGAGCAGTAATAGTCATGCGTAGTATATGGGGATGGAAATCACACTTTCAAGCGTCTATTTTTTAACCAAACCAGTGGTGGAACATTAATTTAATGTAATCAATGATCTTACCGAAGAAGTTGCCTTCCGGGATTTCCTGGAGCACCACCAGAGGACGCTGTTCAATGGTTTTGCCATCAAGCTGGAAGTTGATGGTGCCGACGACCTGGTTTTTCTGCAGCGGAGCGTGCAGTTCGGTGTTGTTCAGCACGTAGCTTGCTTTCAGATCCTTCATGCGACCGCGTGGAATAGTCAGGTAAACGTCTTTATCTACGCCCAGCGAGGCGCGATCGGTGTCACCAAACCAGGCGGGTTCAGAGGCAAACTCTTTGCCTGCTTTCAGTGGGTTGACGGTTTCGAAGAAGCGGAAGCCCCAGGTCAGCAGCTTTTTACTTTCCGTTTCGCGGCCCTTGAAGGTACGTCCGCCCATGACGGCAGAGACCAGACGCATCTGTCCTTCCGTGGCGGAAGCCACGAGGTTATAGCCCGCTTTATCCGTGTGGCCGGTTTTGATGCCGTCCACGTTCAGGCTGTTATCCCACAGTAAACCGTTACGGTTCATCTGGCGGATGCCGTTAAAGGTAAACTCTTTTTCTTTGTAGATGGTGTACTCGTTCGGCACGTCACGGATCAGCGCCTGGCCAATCAGCGCCATATCACGCGCCGAGCTGTACTGACCGTCAGCATCCAGGCCATGAACGGTCTGGAAGTGGGAGTTTTTCAGGCCCAGCGCGGCGACGTAGCTGTTCATCAGACCGACGAACGCATCCTGACTTCCGGCAACGTAATCGGCCATCGCGACGCAGGCATCGTTGCCGGACTGCAGGTTGATCCCACGAATCAGCTGGGAAACCGGCACCTGCATGCCTGGCTTGAGGAACATCAGGGAAGAGCCTTTGAATACCGGGTTACCGGTCGCCCAGGCGTCGGTACCCACGGTCACCAGATCGGATTCCTTGAACTTACCCGCTTTCATTGCCTGACCGATGACGTAGCTGGTCATCATTTTGGTCAGGCTGGCAGGATCGCGACGAGCGTCTGCGTTCTGCTCGGCGAGGACTTTGCCTGAGTTGTAATCGATCAGAATGTAGGATTCCGCGTCAATCTGCGGAACGCCAGGAATCATGGTTTTGATGTTCAGGTCATCAGCGTGTGCGGCGGAAGTCAGTGCGGCAACGGACAGCGCAGTGATGAGTAAACGAGCAGAGAAAGAGGTCTTCATGGTCAGAACAACGACATCCGTGATGGAGTGAAAAAAGTGCCTAACTATAGCAAATGCGCTGAGGGCAGGCATCCTGCAATGCGTATGAGATTGTTAATGGTTATAACATTCGCACGGCGTTAAGGATGCCTTTCCCGATTAGTTGGCGTGAGTAATGAATGACTGCAGCTGCGCCTCGCTTTGCAGACGCTGCTGTAAGGTACCTGCCTCGGTCTTGCTGCTGAACGGACCTAACTGGATACGCCAGACGGCACCGTTTTGCGTCACACGGCCCGGCACGGAAAATTGCTGGCTCAGACGCTGCTGGTATTGCTGTGCACGGCCCTGATCGCTGACGGCGCCCACCTGAACAACGTAGCTGCCGCTGGATGCAGCAGGCGCGGCAACTGGCGCAGCTGCCGGAGCTACGGCACCTTGCGTAGAGCCAGGTGCCGTAACCGGTGCGTTCTGCGTGGCGACAGGCTGAGCTGCGGGTTGTGCAGTAACCGGCTGTGCAGCAGCAGGTTGTGCAGCAGGTTCGCTGCCTTCCAGAACGCCGTTGTTAAGCGGTGTTGGCGCACCGAGGAAGCCGCTGCTGTTAACTGGTGCGCCCGTGCTGTCCTCCGGTTTTAGCGTGTCGTTGCTTATCGCGCGCACGTTGCCCTGCGGAGTCTGATCTTGTGGAACCGAGGAGGCGCTACCCATGCCGCCATTCAAATCCGGGCGAGCGGGCAGGGCGTAAGTCTGTTTGGCGATGGTCGTACAGGTGGTACCCGGGCCGGACATCGTGCCGTCCTGCGCCACAATAATCGGGTCGATCCGCACTTTGGTGTTGTTCGACGTATTCAGGCGATCGGCTGCGGCGCGGGAGAGCGAGATGACGCGATCGTTGCCATAAGGGCCACGATCGTTAATGCGTACAATCAGCATGCGACCGTTCGCCAGGTTGGTGATACGTGCGTAGCTTGGGATTGGCAGCGTTGGATGCGCCGCAGTGAGCTGTGTCGGGTCAAAGGCTTCGCCGGAGGCGGTCAGGTTACTGCCGGGTTCCGCATCGTAAATTGCCGCAAAGCCTGCCTGGCTGAAGTTGGCCGGATCCTGAACGATTTTAAAGTTCTTGCCGTCGCGCTGGTAATCCTGATTCACCGTTGGATTCGGGAGTTCATAGCGTGGCTCAGCGCCCGTGATTTCTGTTACGGGGCCGTTGCAGACTGCCGGCTGCGGTGCGGTGATGGTCTGCTGCTGCTGCCCATCATCACTTGAACACGCGGCGAGCATACCCGCGGCAATACAGATCCCAAGCCATTGTTTACGCATCATTGCGCACCCCTTATACGCTTTTCGACAACATTTTTCTGTGGGTGTGGATCGACATCACGATACCAAACCCGGCCATCAGTACGATCAGGGCAGAGCCCCCATAGCTGACCAGCGGCAGCGGTACGCCAACCACCGGCAGGATCCCACTCACCATACCAATATTTACGAAGACATAAACGAATAAAATCAACATTAAACCTCCGGCCATCACGCGACCAAAGGTAGTTTGTGCCTGGGCGGCAATCCACAGGCCTCGCATGATGAGCAGGACGTAAAGCGCCAGCAGCACCAGGAAACCTATCAGGCCGAGCTCTTCGGCAAGGACCGCAAAAATAAAGTCGGTATGGCGTTCGGGCAGGAATTCAAGCTGCGACTGGGTGCCGTGCAGCCAGCCTTTACCGCGCAGGCCACCGGAGCCAATCGCAATTTTAGACTGGATGATGTGATAGCCTGCGCCGAGCGGATCGGTTTCCGGGTCGAGCAGCATCATCACGCGCTGGCGCTGATAATCGTGCATCAGGAAGAACCAGAGGATTGGGATAAACGCCGCCACCAGCACCACGGCAACGCCAATCAACCGCCAGCTCAGGCCGGAGAGGAACAGCACGAACAGGCCGGAGAGGGCAATCAAAATGGAGGTGCCAAGATCGGGCTGTGCAGCAACCAGCAGCGTTGGCAGGAAGATCAGCACCAGCGCAATAGCCGTGTTCTTGAGCGAAGGAGGACACACGTCACGGTTGATAAATCGGGCTACCATCAGCGGCACGGCGATTTTGGCTATCTCAGACGGCTGGAAGCGCACCACGCCCAGATCGAGCCAGCGCTGTGCGCCTTTCGAGATGGCGCCGAAGGCGTCTACCGCGACCAGTAAAATGATACAGAAGATATACAGCCACGGCGCCCAGCCTTCGTATACGCGAGGCGGGATCTGCGCCATCACCACCATGATAACAACGCCCATCGCGATCTGGCCGATTTTGCGCTCCATCATGCCAATGTCCTGTCCGCTGGCGCTCCAGATGACCAGCGCGCTGTAGGTCAGCAGCGCCAGCAGGATCAGCAGCATGGTCGGATCCAGGTGGATTTTATCCCACAGCGATTTCTTGTTCGGATTGTCCGTCATAATTATTGGTCCTCCGCCGCGGCGGCTGCCGGGTTTTCCGACGGCAGTACGGTATTGTTATCACCAAGCATGATGTGATCGAGGATCTGGCGCATTAACGTCCCGACTGCCGGGCCCGCGCCGCCGTTCTCGAGGATGATGGCGACGGCGACTTTCGGGCTGTCGTATGGGGCAAACGCCGTCATCAGCTTATGGTCACGCAGGCGTTCCGCAATGCGGTGCGCGTTATAGGTTTCGTTTGCTTTCAGGCCAAAGACCTGGGCAGTACCGGACTTGGCCGCGACTTTGTAAGGTGCGCCCGCGAAGTATTTGTGCGCCGTCCCGTTAGGGCGGTTAGCAACGCCATACATTCCGTCTTTGGCAATTTCCCAGAAGCCGGAGTGAATGTCGCCGACGGGCGTTTCCTGCGGCTGCTGCCACGGCACCTGCTTCCCTTCCTCGGTAGTGCTCATCAGCAGGTGCGGCACTTTCACCACACCGTCGTTAATCAGGATCATCAGCGCTTTACTCATCTGAATCGGCGTCGCCGTCCAGTAACCCTGGCCGATACCTACCGGAATGGTGTCACCCTGATACCACGGTTTTTTAAAGCGTTTCAGCTTCCATTCACGGGTTGGCATATTCCCGGAGCGCTCTTCGGAGAGGTCAATGCCGGTGTAATGGCCGTAGCCAAATTTGCCCATCCACTCAGACAGGCGGTCGATACCCATGTCGTAGGCGACCTGGTAGAAGAAGGTGTCGGCAGATTCTTCCAGCGCTTTGGTGACGTTCAGGTGGCCGTGGCCCCATTTTTTCCAGTCACGATAGCGTTTATCGGAGCCCGGTAGCTGCCACCAGCCCGGATCGAACAGGCCTGTATTACGGGTGATCACGCCTGCGCTCAGGGCAGAAACGGAGACGTAAGGCTTAACCGTTGACGCTGGCGGGTAAACGCCCTGGGTGGCGCGGTTCACCAGCGGCGTATTCGGGTCGTTCAGCAGAGAAGAGTAATCCTTGCTGGAGATCCCATCCACAAACAGGTTCGGGTCGTAGCTTGGCATGGAGACCAGCGCGAGGATGCCGCCGGAACGCGGATCGGTCACGACAACGGCGGCGCGGCTCCCGGCCAGCAGCGTTTCGATATACTGCTGCAGCTTCAAATCGAGGGTCAGGTAGATATCGTGCCCGGCCTGCGGCGGCACTTCTTTCAACTGGCGAATCACGCGGCCGCGGTTGTTGACTTCGACTTCTTCATAGCCCGTCTGGCCGTGCAGCACGTCTTCGTAATAGCGCTCAATACCCAGCTTGCCGATATCGTGCGTGGCGGCATAGTTGGCGAGCTTGCCTTCTTTATCGAGGCGGTCGACATCTTTATCGTTAATTTTCGACACATAGCCGATGACGTGCGTTAGTGCCGAACCATACGGGTAGTAGCGGCGCTTATAACCTTTTACTTCCACGCCGGGGAAGCGGTACTGGTTGACGGCGAAGCGGGCGACCTGCACTTCGGTCAGGTTTACCTTGACCGGAATCGAGGTGAAGCGGTGCGAACGGGCTCGCTCTTTCTTGAAGTTGGCGATGTCGTCGTCGGTGAGATCAACGACGCTGCGCAGATCGTTCAGCGTCTGCTGCAGGTTATCGACCTTCTCCGGCATCAGCTCCAGCTGATAAATGGTGCGGTTCAGCGCCAGCGGCGTGCCGTTGCGATCGTAAATGATGCCGCGGCTGGGCGGGATGGGCACCAGCTTGATGCGGTTTTCGTTAGAGCGGGTTTGATAGTCAGTGAAACGGACAATTTGCAGATTATAGAGGTTAAACACCAGCACGCCGCTGAGTGCTAAAATCCCAAGAAAAGCGATTACCGCCCGGCGCACAAACAGCGCGGACTCAGCCGTGTAATCGCGAAAAGAATTCTGTAATTTCATCCGCTGCTTAATCTAACCTGGTCATCATTACTCGCGGTGGTAAGGGTGGTTGGTGGTAATGCTCCACGCCCGGTACAGGCTTTCGGCGACCAGTACCCGAACAAGCGGGTGAGGGAGCGTCAGCGCGGAGAGGGACCAACTTTGTTCTGCTGCGGCTTTACAGGCGGGCGATAAGCCTTCCGGACCCCCGATAAGCAGGCTCACGTCACGGCCATCCTGCTTCCAGCGCTCGAGTTCCTGAGCAAGCTGAGGGGTGTCCCATGGGCGGCCTGGAATATCCAGCGTGACAATGCGGTTCTTACCCGCCGCCGCCAGCATCAGCTCACCTTCTTTCTCCAGAATGCGTTTGATATCGGCATTCTTGCCACGCTTACCGGCGGGAATTTCCACCAGCTCGAACGGCATATCTTTGGGAAAGCGGCGCAGGTACTCCGTGAACCCGGTCTGAACCCAGTCCGGCATTTTTGTGCCCACGGCAATCAGCTGCAGCTTCACGCATTAACCCCAGAGTTTTTCCAGTTCGTACAGGCGACGGCTCTCTTCCTGCATCACGTGGACGATGACGTCACCCAGATCAACCACAACCCAGTCGGCGACGTTTTCGCCTTCAACGCCCAGCGGCAGCATGCCAGCAGCGCGGGATTCCTGAACGACGTGGTCTGCAATAGACATCACATGGCGGGTGGAAGTACCGGTACAAATGATCATGCAGTCGGTGATGCTGGATTTGCCGTGAACATCGATAGCCACGATATCCTGGCCTTTAAGATCGTCGATTTTGTCGATAACAAAATCCTGAAGTGCTTTACCCTGCAAGTTTCCCCCTGGTCAGGTGATAAAAAAGATAAACAGCCCGTAAGTATACCTGAAACCAGGACGAAGTCGGACAAATGTCGCCAGCCGGACATAACCGGCGGGCTATCATCCCATCCCATGGCCATGATTGCATCGCCATTTTTGTAAAACAATTTCTGTAAATCAGCGGGGTGGGATGAGTCAGGCTGCGGAGAATAGCAGCCTGTCAGGGGGTGTTCAATGGTCTGGAGGGGCGTCAGTAAAGAAAATGGAACATTCGTATCGATTACGGATATTTCGCGAGCGTTATCGGTACAGTCCCTGTTGATTGATGTAGTCGAGCACGGCCTGAGGCAGCATCTGCGCGCAGGATTCACCGTGCTGTAAACGTTCGCGAATGAGCGTCGCGGAAATATCAAACCACGGCGTTTCCGCGAGGTAAATTTTTCCGGCAGGTGTGTGGTGCAGATCGTCAGCGTGGTGAGTGAGGTGGCGTTCTAGCCACTGCTGATGCGCCTCCTCTTTCATCGTCATCGGGTAGCCTGGGCGGCGGCACACCAGCAGGTGTGCGTTTTCCAGAATGCTTTCATAGTCGTGCCAGGAGGGAAAATTGAGCAGCGAATCCTGGCCGATGATAAAGGCTAATGGCTGCACAGTCCCCTGTTCCAGACGCCACTCTTTTAGCGTCTCTGACGTGTACGAGGGTGTATCACGATTAAGCTCCCGTTCATCGAGTTCAAACAGCGGCTTGTCCGCAATCGCCAGTTCCAGCATGTGTTTGCGCTGAGTACTGGTCGCTTCCGGCTGAGGGCGATGGGGAGGGACGTTGTTCGGCATGATTATCACGCGGGACAGACCAATGAGATTTGCCAGAATCTCAACCGGTTTGAGGTGTCCGTAGTGAACGGGATCGAATGTGCCGCCGTAAAGCGCCTTTAACGCCGTCATATTATCCTTCGAAGAAAACGTCGGGCAGGTTTTTGTGGCACAGCAGCAGCGACAGGCCGTCAAGTTCGGCCCAGACTGACTGGCCGTAATCCTGCTTGAGCGTCAGCTCGGTGCGTGCCAGCAGAGCAACCGCATGGCGCAGCTGTTCCTGGCTCAGGCGGTTCAGCGCTTCCGTAAACAGGGGACGACGGTTCTGCCAGACGCGGTGCTTATCAAACAGCGTGCGAAGCGGCGTGGAAACCGACTGACGTTTCATATTCACCAGCAACAAAAGCTCACGCTGGAGGGTGCGCAGCAGGATCACCGGTTCGCAGCCTTCCTGACGAAGCTGCTGAAGAATGTGCAGCGCACGCTTACTTTTTCCGGCTAACAGCGCATCAAGCCAGTGGAACGGCGTGAAATGGGCGGCGTCGTTTACCGCCTGCTCAACGCGCGGCAGCGTAAGCTTGCCGTCAGGCCACAGCAGCGCCAGGCGCTCAAGCGCCTGAGCCAGTGCCAGCAGATTGCCTTCATAGCAGTAGCAGAGCAGCTGGCTTGCGGCCTCATCAAGCTGAAGATTGTGCTGCTTAGCACGAGCCGCCAGCCAGCGAGGCAGCTGCGCCTGTTCCGGCGTCTGGCAGGAAACCTGCACTGAGCGTTCAGACAGCGCACTGTACCAGGCGGCGTTTTCCTGCGCTTTGGTCAGCTTATTACCGCGAACGATCAGCAACAGGTCGTCGTGGAGCCGTCCTGTCAGCGCGGTAAGCTGCTCGTTAATCGCGGCGTTGGGGCCGTTTTCCGGCAGGATGAGCATCAGCGTCTGACGGCTGGCAAACAGGCTACGTTCCTGGCTCAGGGAAAACAGCGCATTCCAGTCCGTGCTGGTATCGATGGAAACGGTATGGTGTTCATCAAAGCCCTGCGTAGCCGCCGCGTGGCGGATGGCGTCCTGGCTTTCCTGAAGCAGAAGGGGATCGTTACCGAGGAGAAGATACGCCGCGCGCAGTCCTTCAGAGATCTGCGCGCGGAGTTGTTCCGGGTACAACCGAATCATCAGTTACCCAGCGTGGTGGAGACGCGAGTGGAGTCAGGAGCCGCGGTGCTGCTGGCGGCTGACTGCTCTTCCTCTTTAGTGGCTTCAGCATCCGCCACTTTGATGCTTGGCAGCTTACGAATCAGCTGTTGAGCGGCTTTGTCATACATTTCCTGAATGATGATGTCCTGCTCGGAATCTTTCGCCAGCGCCTTTTGCGGGTTATCGAAGAACGAACGATAGACCTTAGTGCTGATTGGATAGATATCGTGGCCCGGGATCAGCACGCTGGCCCTGACGGTCATCACCATCTGGTATTCTGCCGTCTGACCGTTCTGGAATACCGATGCGGTATCTTTGCCGATAGACGCACCGCCCAGACGCAGGGACGGAATGTCCTGACGTATGGAGCTACCTTCAACGATCTCAATGCCGTTCAGACGAAGCTGGTTACGGACTGAACGACTCAGCGGACCGTTAGGATCGCTTGAGACAAAGATCATCTTTTTCATGTTGTCCGGCACCTGCGTGGTACTACGCAGATGCCAGCCACAGCCTGCGGTGACCAGCACCGCAAGAGTTACCACTAACGTTGTCAGAAATCGCACGCTTCCTCCCGCGCTTAGCCAACGACCAGGTTGAGCAGTTTGCCCGGTACGTAAATGACTTTACGCACGGTCACGCCGTCCAGATATTTTGCGACCAGAGGTTCCTGGCCTGCACGTTCACGAACCTGTTCTTCCGTTGCATCCACCGGCACGGTGACTTTACCGCGGACTTTACCGTTAACCTGTACCACGACGAGCGTGGTGTTTTCCACCATCGCTTTTTCGTCTGCGACCGGCCACGGTGCATTGTCCACATCGCCTTCGCCGCTGAGGATCTGCCACAGGGTGAAGCTGACGTGCGGTGTGAACGGGTTGAGCATGCGCACGACGGCCAGCAGCGCTTCCTGCATCAGAGTGCGATCCTGCTCACCTTCAGCCGGGGCTTTCGCCAGCTTGTTCATCAGCTCCATAATCGCCGCGATAGCGGTGTTAAAGGTCTGACGACGACCGATATCATCGGTTACTTTGGCGATAGTCTTGTGAATGTCACGACGCAGCGCCTGCTGATCTTCGCTCAACGCATCGACGTTCAGCGCGGCAACCGGGCCTTTAGAGGTGTGCTCGTAAACCAGTTTCCAGACGCGTTTCAGGAAGCGGTTTGCACCTTCCACGCCGGATTCCTGCCACTCGAGCGTCATATCTGCTGGTGAAGCGAACATCATGAACAGACGCACGGTGTCTGCGCCATAGCGCTCAACCATAACCTGCGGATCGATGCCGTTGTTTTTGGACTTGGACATCTTGCTCATGCCGGTATACACCAGCTCATGACCTTCGGCGTCTTTCGCCTTAACAATACGGCCTTTGTCGTCGCGCTCAACAATTGCATCAACCGGAGAAACCCAGTTGCGCTCGCCGTTTTCGCCGACATAGTAGAACGCATCAGCCAGCACCATGCCCTGACACAGCAGCTGTTTGGCTGGCTCGTCAGAGTTCACCATGCCCGCATCACGCATCAGCTTGTGGAAGAAGCGGAAGTAGAGCAGGTGCATGATGGCGTGTTCAATACCGCCAATGTAGATATCAACTGGCAGCCAGTAGTTTGCGGCATCGGAATCCAGCATGCCTTCCTGGTAGTCCGGGCAGGTGTAGCGTGCGTAGTACCAGGAGGACTCCATGAAGGTGTCGAAGGTATCAGTTTCGCGCAGCGCAGGCTGGCCGTTGACGGTGGTTTTCGCCCACTCAGGATCGGCTTTAATTGGGCTGGTGATACCGTCCATGACCACGTCTTCCGGCAGGATAACCGGCAGTTGATCTTCAGGCGTTGGCATCACGGTGCCGTCTTCCAGGGTCACCATTGGGATTGGCGCGCCCCAGTAGCGCTGACGGGACACACCCCAGTCGCGCAGGCGGAAGTTGACTTTACGCTCACCCACGCCCATTGCTGCGAGCTTATCGGCGATGGCGTTGAAGCCTGCTTCGTAGCTCAGACCGTTGAATTCACCTGAGTTGAACAGCGTGCCTTTTTCGGTCAGCGCTTGTTCAGACAGATCGGGCTCGGAGCCGTCGGCTGCGAGGATAACCGGCTTGATGTTCAGGCCGTATTTGCTCGCAAATTCATAGTCGCGCTGATCGTGGCCCGGAACGGCCATCACGGCGCCTGTGCCGTACTCCATCAGCACAAAGTTAGCGGCCCAGACCGGGATGGCTTCGCCGGTCAGCGGGTGAATCGCTTTGAAGCCAGTGTCGACGCCTTTCTTCTCCATGGTCGCCATGTCTGCTTCGGCAACCTTGGTGTTGCGGCACTCATCGATGAAGGACGCCAGCGCCGGATTGTTTGCCGCTGCCTGCTGTGCCAGCGGATGACCCGCCGCCACAGCCAGGTAGGTGCAGCCCATGAAGGTGTCCGGACGGGTGGTGTACACGGTCAGTTTGTCCGCGTAATCCGCTACGTCAAAGGAGATTTCCACACCTTCGGAACGGCCGATCCAGTTGCGCTGCATGGTTTTCACCGTGTCAGGCCACTGATCCATTTTGTCCAGATCGTTCAGCAGTTCATCGGCATAGGCCGTGATTTTGATGAACCACTGTGGGATCTCTTTACGCTCAACTTTGGTGTCGCAGCGCCAGCAGCAGCCGTCGATAACCTGCTCGTTCGCGAGAACGGTCTGGTCGTTCGGGCACCAGTTAACGGCGGAGGTTTTTTTGTACACCAGACCTTTTTTATAGAGCTCGGTGAAGAACTTCTGCTCCCAGCGGTAATATTCCGGGGTGCAGGTTGCCAGCTCGCGGCTCCAGTCATAGCCAAAGCCCAGCATTTTGAGCTGGTTTTTCATGTACGCGATGTTGTCGTACGTCCATGGAGCTGGCGCGGTGTTGTTTTTCACCGCGGCACCTTCAGCCGGCAGGCCGAACGCATCCCAGCCGATTGGCTGAAGCACGTTTTTACCCAGCATACGCTGGTAGCGGGCAATCACATCACCGATGGTGTAGTTACGCACGTGGCCCATGTGTAGTCGGCCAGAAGGATAGGGGAGCATCGACAGGCAGTAGTATTTCTCTTTACTGTTGTCTTCGGTCACTTCAAACGTGCGCTTTTCGTCCCAGTGTTGCTGGACTTTCGATTCTATCTCTTCCGGGCGGTATTGCTCTTGCATGGCAGCCAGTGGTCCTGTTTTCAATACAGCTACAAACGTAGCCAATGGATGTGGTCATTCAGATCCGCATAGCATAGCCCAAACGGGCACGTCAAAACAGCCTTTCACACACTCCGGCCTTGCGTTTATTTACCGGGTCTGTGGCGTAGCTGACAAAGCTTCCGGGAAATAAGGTCTATCATTAGAGGACGTTAACCGTCCGGGAGATGAAACAATGAACAAGGTTGCTCAATATTATCGTGAACTGGTGACGGCGCTGACCGAGCGGCTGCGTAACGGAGAGCGCGATATTGACGCGCTGGTTGAGCAGGCAAGAGCGCGAGTCAGCCAGACCGGGGAGTTAACGCGAACAGAAATTGACGAGCTGACCCGGGCCGTCCGCCGCGATCTGGAGGAGTTTGCGGTTAGCTATAACGAAAGCCAGGATGAAGTGAAGGACAGCGTGTTCCTGCGGGTGATTAAGGAGAGTATCTGGCAGGAACTGGCGGATATCACCGACAAAACGCAGCTTGAGTGGCGAGAAGTGTTCCAGGACCTGAATCATCATGGCGTTTATCACAGCGGAGAAGTGGTCGGGCTGGGGAATCTGGTCTGCGAGAAATGCCATTTCCACCTCGCTGTTTACTCGCCGGATGTGCTACCGCTGTGCCCGAAATGCGGTCATGACCAGTTCCAGCGGAAGGCCTTTGAGCCTTGAGAACGATGGCGCTGTGAAGCCGGGTAGCGCTACGCTTACCCGGCCTACAAAATAAACTCGTAGGCCGGACAAACAGCGTGCCGTCCGGCAGGTTTTTAATGCAGTATCTTAGCCAGAAAATCTTTCGCGCGGTCCGACTTCGGATTATCGAAGAAATCATCTTTGTCAGAATCTTCGACGATTTTACCTTCATCCATAAAGATGACGCGGTTTGCCACTTTGCGGGCGAAGCCCATTTCGTGGGTTACCACCATCATCGTCATTCCTTCGTGCGCCAGTTCGACCATGACGTCCAGCACTTCGTTGATCATCTCAGGATCGAGCGCAGAGGTGGGTTCGTCAAACAGCATAGCGACAGGATCCATGCACAGCGCACGGGCGATCGCCACACGCTGCTGTTGGCCGCCGGAAAGCTGTGCCGGGAACTTATCGGCGTGAGCAGAAAGACCAACGCGTTCCAGCAGCTTCAGGCCTTTAGTGCGGGCGGCGGCTTTATCGCGCTTGAGCACTTTGACCTGCGCCAGCGTCAGGTTTTCGATGATCGACAGGTGCGGGAACAGCTCGAAATGCTGGAATACCATGCCGACGTGCGAACGCAGCTTAGCCAGATCCGTTTTCTTGTTATTTACCTGCGTGCCGTTCACCAGGATCTCACCCTGTTGTACAGGCTCAAGGCCGTTCACGGTTTTGATAAGCGTGGATTTACCAGAGCCTGAGGGGCCGCAAACCACCACCACTTCACCTTTTTTCACTTCCGTGGAGCAGTCGGTCAGCACCTGAAAGTGGCCATACCATTTCGAAACATTTTTCAGGGAAATCATTACACGGTCCTTTTCTTCAAATAGCTGACCAACAGCGAGGCGCTTAAGCTGATAACAAAATAGACGGCCCCGGCGAACAGGATCATCTCAACCTGGGTACCGTCACGTTCGCCAATGGTGGACGCGGTACGGAAGAAATCGGCAAGGCTCAGAACGTAAACCAGCGAAGTATCCTGGAACAGGACGATCCCCTGCGTCAGCAGCAGCGGCACCATCGCACGGAACGCCTGTGGCAGAATGATGAGCTTCATTGATTGCCACTGCGTCATCCCGAGCGCCAGCGCAGCGTTGCCCTGGCCGCGGGAGACGCTCTGGATACCGGCGCGGATAATTTCTGAATAATAGGCCGCCTCAAACATAGAGAAGGCGACCATCGCTGACACCAGGCGGATGTCGGTTTTTGGTGAAAGGCCCAGCACGTTTTGCAGAAAACCAGGGACGATCAGGTAAAACCACAGCAGCACCATCACCAGTGGAATAGAACGGAATACGTTCACGTAGGCGGTGGCAAACCAGGCGACTGGCTTAAAGGTCGACAGGCGCATCACCGCAAGCAGCGTACCCCAGACGATGCCGAAAACCACGGCGGTAACCGTAATCTTCAGCGTAATCACCAGGCCTGCCAGCAGATAAGGCATAGAAGGAACGATGGAACTCCAGTCAAAATCGTACATCATTTGCCTCCCATATTGCCGGGCAGGCGAACCTTACGTTCAACCAGATTCATTGCCAGCATAATCACCGCGTTGATCAGGACATAAGCCAGCGTAATCGCCGTGAAGGATTCCCAGGCGTGTGCGGAATAGTCCAGCAGCTTGCCGGCCTGTGCGGCCATGTCCACCAGGCCAATTGTTGAGGCGATGGCCGAGTTTTTCACCAGGTTCATCATCTCTGAAGTCATCGGTGGCACAATCACGCGATAGGCGTTAGGCAGCAGTACGTAGCGATACGCCTGCGGCAGGGTCAGCCCCATCGCCAGCGCCGCGTTTTTCTGTCCTCGCGGCAGCGACTGAATCGCCGCGCGCACCTGTTCGCATACGCGAGCCGCGGTAAACAACCCCAGGCAGAGCATCGACGAAACGAAGAACTGAATGTTGGGATCGAGCTCAGACTTAAACCACATGCCGATATTTTCCGGCAGCAGTTCCGGTATCACCAGATACCAGGTAAAGAACTGAACGATCAGGGGAACGTTACGGAACAGTTCAACATACAGCGTGCCGATTCCGGAGAGGAAGCGGTTGGGCACGGTGCGCAGAATGCCGAACAATGAGCCAACGAGGAAGGCGATAATCCAGGCCGTGACGGAGAGCGCCACGGTGACCTGAAAGCCGCTCCACAGCCAGCCGAGATAGGTGGTGTTGCCGAACGGGGCCTGTTGCAGAAAAATACCCCAGTTCCAGTCGATTGACATAAATGCACTCCGAAAAAAAAGGGTAGCAGCGCTACCCTCGAAGACTGCTAAGGAAACCTTTACCCGTTATCCTTTTCGGCATTCAGGGTATTGATATTTCATGCCCGCTGGGGAACGACCAGCCGACACTGAGTCTGTCCGTGTTTCCTCGCAATCGAGAGGGCAGGCGAACCCGCCCATCGTTGTTCTAATTAGTTAAGAGCTTTGTCGTTTGGTTCTTTAAACAGTGCCTTCATGTCGTCAGACAGTTCGAAGTTCATGTTCAGGTTTTTCGGTGGGATCGGCTGCTTGAACCACTTGTCGAACCATTTCGCGGCTTCACCGGAGGTTTGCGCCTGTGCGATCGTGTCATCCATCAGCTTCTTAAAGGCCGGATCGTCTTTACGCAGCATGCAGCCATAGGCTTCTTTAGACTGAGGCGTACCGATGATTTCCCAGTTGTCTGGTTTCTTCGCTTTCGCACGCTCGCCCGCCAGCAGCGCGTCATCCATCATAAACGCCACCGCACGGCCGCTTTCCAGGGTACGGAAGGAGTCGCCGTGGTCTTTCGCGCTGATGATGCGCATCCCCATTTTCTTCTCGTCGTTCATTTTGTTGAGCAAAATTTCTGATGTGGTACCTGAAGTCACCACCACAGCTTTGCCTTTCAGATCGTCGAAATCTTTAATCGGGCCACCTTTTTTCACCAGCAGACGCGTGCCGATGATGAAGATGGTATCGGAGAAGGCCGCCTGTTTCTGACGCTCAAGGTTGTTGGTGGTGGATCCACATTCGAAGTCATAGGTACCGTTCTGCAGCAGCGGGATTCGGTTCTGTGACGTAACCGGGATCAGCTTGACCTGTAGATCAGGCTTGTTCAGTTTCTTCTTGATCGCATCAACGATAGCGTTGGAGTAATCCTGAGAGTAGCCAACGACTTTCTGCTGGTTATCGTAGTAAGAAAACGGTACAGAGGATTCACGGTGGCCGACCACGATCACCCCATTTTTGGCAATTTTATCCAGCGTGCTGCCCGCTGCAGGTGCGTCTTCTGCATGGACAACGCTCGCGGACATTCCCATCACCAGCATGGCCGCGGCCAGTTTACGTAATTGCATATCCAACTCCTTATCGTGGCGTCAGCGACGCGCAGATACCCGTGTGAGTGTTGTGTTGTTATAGCCTGCCACTTGAGTGTGCAGTGTTAAGCCAGTTTGTTAACATTTAGTTTGGCTTAATGTAAAGATATTGCTGCATTATTGTTTGCTTTTGCGAGGTGCGCCGCACCGTTTTGAGGCAAAAATGCTCGTATGCACCGAAAGGGTGCTACCGGTGGGGGCTGGTGGTGCAACTCAGTTGCACGATCGCCGATAACGCAATTCTCTGAAAGGATTAAGCAATTGGCGTGCCAGAAGTGGATGCAGGATTATTTGAAAGGAAAGTGCGGTCTGATGCCCCGACCCTCTCCCACAGGGAGAGGGTGAATACACTAAACACTGTCCGGTAGAGACAGTTTTACAATTTACCTCGACGCTGTCTCAGGCTCATTACCAGAGCACCAAAACCAAACAGCGCGGTCAGGATCCACAGCGGCCAGTTGCCGGTGCGTGCATAGGGCGTCAGGCCAGTGGTCGGCGTAACGGTAGTCGTCAGCACTTCGCGAGTAAACTGCGGGATCATCGCCTGTACATCGCCGCGTGGATCAATGACAGCCGTAATACCGTTGTTGGTGCTACGAAGCAGTGGGCGAGCCAGCTCCAGAGCACGCATACGCGCCATCTGGAAATGCTGCCACGGGCCGATGGATTTACCGAACCAGGCGTCATTAGAGATGGTCAGCAGGAAATCGGTATCCGGTCGGAAGTTATCGCGTACTTGCTCGCCGAGAATAATTTCGTAGCAGATAGCCGCCGTCAGCTTCAGATTATGTGCCGACAGCTGTGGCTGAATGTACGGCCCACGGCTGAAGGACGACATGGGTAAATCGAAGAACGGCGCGAGCGGGCGCAGGATGGATTCCAGCGGCACAAACTCGCCAAACGGTACCAGATGATTTTTGTTGTAGCGATCGGTCGAATCGTAGCTGTACGGGTTGTCTTTGCCGAGCGTGATAATAGTGTTGTAGGTATCGTAACGGTTTTGCGCGTTAAGACGGGAATCTACCACGCCGGTAATCAGTGAGCTGTTTTTGGCACGCAGCATATCATCCATCATGCTGAGCAGGCGCTGCTGATTGATTTCCAGGTCCGGAATAGCGGACTCCGGCCAGATAATCAGCTGTGATTTGCCCATCACTTTTTCCGTCGAATCGAGATAAATTTTGAGCGTGTTGATCAGCTCTTTTTCATCCCACTTCAGCGACTGTGGAATATTACCCTGCACCAGCGAGACTTCCGTCGTGCGGGCGGGAAGCAATTGATACCACTGGATATAACGCAACGGGAAAGGCAGAGCGAACAGCACCACCGCAGCAACCAGCGGACGCCAGCTGCGGGTGACCAACGCCAGCACCAGCAGGCCGCTCACCATCATCAGCAGGAAGTTGATGGCTTCGACGCCCATCACCGGCGCCAGGCCTTTCAGCGGACCGTCAATCTGACTGTAGCCGAACTGTAGCCAGGGGAAACCGGTCAGCACCCAGCCGCGCAGGAATTCAGTCAGTTGCCAGACCGCCGGAGCGGCAATGGCGACGCGCACCCAGTTTGCTTTCGGCCACAGGCGCGAGAGTATCCCGGCAAACAGCCCGGTATAAAGCGACAGATACGCGGCGAGCAGAACGACGAGGAAAACGTTCACCGGGCCCGGCATCCCGCCGAACTGCGCGATGCTGACGTAAACCCAGTTAATGCCGGAGCCAAACAGCCCAAGCCCCCAGAAATAGCCAATCCAGGCGCTTTGCAGCGGACGGCGGTTGAGCGTCAGCCCCTGAAGCCCCATCAGCGAAACGATCGCCGCAGGCCAGATATCGTAGGGGGAGAAAGCCAGCGTTCCGCAGGCACCAAAAAGCAGCGCCAGCAGCAGGCGAATGCGCTGGCGTTCAATCAGAGAGGCAAATGCCATTTAGCGTTGTCGTCCCGTTAATTAGTCTTCCAGATTGGGCTGTGGCGCATCTTCCGGAAGTTTGACGTGTACCTGGATGATACGGCGGCTGTCAGCCATCGCAACTTTGAACTGGTAACCATCAATGTCAATGGATTCGCCGCGCGCAGGCAGGTGCCCGAATGCCTGCATCACCAGACCGCCGATGGTATCCACTTCGTCATCGCTGAAGTGCGTGCCGTAGGCTTCGTTGAAGTCCTCAATGGATGCCAGGGCGCGAACGGTCCAGGTATGACGGCTCAGCTGACGGAAATCGATGTCGTCTTCTTCATCGTATTCGTCTTCAATTTCGCCGACGATAAGTTCGAGGATGTCTTCGATGGTCACCAGACCCGAGACGCCGCCAAATTCGTCAATCACAATCGCCATGTGATAGCGCTGAGAGCGGAACTCCTTCAGCATGCGGTCAACCCGCTTGCTTTCCGGCACCACCACAGCCTGGCGCAACACTTTTTCCATGCTGAAGGCTTCGGCGTCGCTGCGCATAAACGGCAGCAGATCCTTGGCCATCAGAATCCCTTCAATGTGATCTTTATCTTCGCTGATAACCGGAAAACGCGAGTGGGCAGACTCGATAATGACATCGAGGCATTCGTCCAGGGTTTGATTGCGTTTCAGGGTAACCATCTGAGAGCGGGGGATCATGATGTCGCGGACGCGCTGATCGGCGATATCCATTACCCCTTCGAGCATGTCGCGCGTATCTTCATCGATAAGATCGTTCTGCCCGGAATCACGGATCAGCGCCAGGAGTTCATCACGGTTTTTGGGTTCGCCGTGGAACAGTTGGCTCAGTAAGAGGGAGAAGAATCCCTTTTTGCTGTTTAAGGTGTCGTTACTGTGTGAGTTGTCGTCGCTCATGGCGTCGTATGGGGTCTCATGTTAGTGAAATCATCTGCCGCGCGTAAACTCAGCTGCTGGCAGCATAAAATTCCCTCGCAGCGGTTAGCTGCCGCAGGGGTTACTCTTTCTCGGCAATGTACGGATCATCATAGTTCAGAGCAAGCATTATCTCTGTTTCCAGACTTTCCATCTCTTCGGCTTCGTCGTCTTCAATATGATCGTAACCCAGCAGGTGCAGGCTGCCGTGTACCACCATGTGCGCCCAGTGGGCTTCGAGTGGTTTACCCTGCTCCTGAGCTTCGCGTTCCACCACCTGGCGGCAAATGATGAGATCGCCGAGCAGCGGCATCTCAATGCCTGGCGGCGCCTCAAACGGGAAGGAAAGCACGTTGGTTGATTTGTCTTTGCCGCGATAGGTGAGGTTGAGCTCATGGCTTTCCGCTTCATCAACCAGGCGAATGGTCACTTCCGATTCGGCCTGAAACGCCGGGATTGTCGCATCCAGCCAGCGCTGGAACTGTGCTTCCGGCGGCAGGCCGTTTTCATCTTCGGTGGCTATCTGTAAATCTAAAATTACCGAACTCATTTTTGCTCCTGAGACTGCGCGGCCAGCGCCTCGCGTTTACGCTCTGCGGCTTCGGCAGCTCTGCGCTTTTGATCTGCTTCTTCCCAGGCTTCATAGGCGTTAACGATGCGGGCGACCACCGGGTGGCGCACCACGTCTTCGCTGTGGAAGAAGTTAAAGCTGATTTCATCCACTTCCGCCAGCACTTCGATGGCATGGCGCAGGCCCGATTTCATATTACGCGGCAGGTCAATCTGGGTGATATCGCCGGTGATCACGGCTTTGGAGTTAAAGCCGATACGGGTCAGGAACATTTTCATCTGTTCGATGGTGGTGTTCTGGCTTTCATCCAGAATGATGAACGCATCGTTCAGCGTACGGCCACGCATATAAGCCAGCGGGGCGACTTCGATGACGTTGCGCTCAATCAGCTTTTCGACTTTCTCAAAGCCGAGCATTTCGAACAGCGCGTCGTACAGCGGGCGCAGATACGGATCCACCTTCTGACTCAGATCGCCTGGCAGGAAGCCAAGTTTTTCACCGGCTTCCACCGCCGGACGAGTCAGCAGAATGCGGCGAATTTCCTGGCGCTCAAGGGCGTCCACCGCGGCGGCAACCGCGAGGTAGGTTTTGCCGGTTCCCGCAGGACCTACGCCGAAGGTGATGTCATGGTCGAGAATATTAGCGATGTACTGCGCCTGATTTGGCGTACGTGGCTTAATGACTCCACGCTTGGTTTTGATATTGATGGCTTTGCCGTAGTCCGGCACGCTCTCGGCGCTTTGTTCCAGCACGCGGGCTTCTTTAATCGCCAGATGAATCTGCTCGGGTTCGATATCCTGGATCTGGCCACGCATCGGGGCTGTATCAACATACAGAGAGCGCAGAATATCGGCTGCTGCATTCACGCAGAGGGCGCGACCGGTGAGTTTGAAGTGGTTATCGCGGCGGTTGATTTCGATGCCCAGTCGACGTTCGAGGTGCTTGACGTTGTCATCAAACGGGCCACACAGGCTCAGCAGGCGTTCGTTGTCTGCCGGCTCAAGGGTGATTTCACGGGTTTCTGTATTCAAACTGTTCCTCTTTTACCTGGCGCCACGGAGGGCTTTTATGGACCTGCTTAAAGGAAATTATTCTCGCAAGCGTTTAAAGGTGCAAGCATTGCCATGGATGTGGGGGCAGGGCGGGGAAATGCAAGGGCCTGCCGCGCACGGCAGGCCGGGCGATTACGGCTGGAAGGTACCGACGCCGAGGTCATTTTCTTTGCGGGTACGGGCAATCACGGACTCAGGAGATTCCACGATACGTAGCCCCATTTCCGCCTCCGTGCGTACCAGTTTACCGCGCAGGGAGTTGGTGTAGACGTCGACGATTTCCACATCCACGAATTTGCCTACCATCTCCGGCGTACCTTCAAAGTTCACCACGCGGTTGTTTTCGGTACGCCCGGTGAGCTCCATAATGCTTTTCCGGGAAGTGCCTTCCACCAGAATGCGCTGGACGGTGCCGAGCATACGGCGGCTCCAGGCCATGGCCTGCTGGTTGATACGTTCCTGAAGGATGTACAGGCGCTGCTTTTTAACCTCATCCGGCACGTCGTCGACCATATCAGCCGCCGGAGTACCCGGGCGTGCGGAGAAGATAAAGCTGTAGCTCACGTCCATATTGACGTCGGCAATCACCTTCATGGTCTTTTCAAAGTCTTCGTTGGTTTCGCCAGGGAAGCCGACGATAAAGTCTGAGCTTATCTGGATATCGGGCCGCGCTTCGTACAGCTTGCGGACAATGGCTTTATACTCCAGCACCGTATGCGTGCGGCCCATCATGTTCAGCACGCGGTCCGAACCGCTTTGTACCGGAAGATGCAGGAAGCTCACCAGCTCCGGTGTATCACGATAGACGTCGATAATGTCGTCGGTAAATTCGATCGGATGGCTGGTGGTGAAGCGAAGGCGGTCAATACCATCGATGGCGGCGACCAGGCGCAGCAGTTCGGAGAATGAACCGGTGCTGCCGTCATAGTTTTCACCGCGCCAGGCGTTAACGTTCTGCCCCAGCAGGTGGATTTCACGCACGCCCTGGGCCGCCAGCTGAGCGACCTCAAACAGAATGTCATCAGTAGGTCGGCTGACTTCTTCGCCGCGGGTATAAGGCACGACGCAGTAGGTACAGTATTTGTTGCAGCCTTCCATAATGGAAACGAACGCGGTTGGCCCCTCAGCACGAGGTTCAGGCAGGCGGTCGAATTTTTCAATTTCCGGGAAGCTGACGTCGATGATTGGCTTACGGCGATCGCGCATGCCGCGAATGGTGTCGATCATTTCCGGCAGGCGATGCAGGGTTTGCGGGCCAAAAATGATGTCAACGTAGTGAGCACGCTGGCGGATAAGCTTGCCTTCCTGAGACGCCACGCAGCCACCGATGCCGATGATTACGTCAGGTCTTTTCGCCTTGATAAGCTTCCAGCGCCCCAGCTGGTGGAACACTTTTTCCTGCGCCTTCTCACGAATTGAGCAGGTGTTCAGCAACAGCACGTCGGCTTCATCCGCGTTTTCAGTCAGTTGATAGCCGTGAGTGGCATCCAGCAGATCGGCCATCTTGGATGAATCGTATTCGTTCATCTGACAGCCCCAGGTTTTTATATGGAGTTTTTTTGTCATCGACTTTGCTTTGCTCGGGGAAAACGCAGGGGTGCGTATTGTAATGCTTTGCGGCGAGCGTGACCAGTATGACTGAGCTTACGCCCAAAGCCTGAAAAATCCGGTAAACTGAAGAGATTGAGTTTTAAGGACAATGAGCCATGAGCAATCACTCTACAGATATCGCCATCGTGGGCGGCGGAATGGTCGGCGGGGCGCTGGCGCTGGGACTGGCGCAGCAGGGATTCAGCGTGACCGTTATCGAACGCGCCGCGCCGCCGGAATTTGATGCGGGAAGCCCGCCAGATGTGCGCATTTCGGCTATCAGCGCCTCCTCCGTGGCGCTTCTGCGCGGGCTTGGCGTCTGGGAAGCCATTCAGGCGATGCGAACGCACCGCTATCGTCAGCTGGAAACCTGGGAATGGGAGAATGCGCATGTGGTGTTCAATGCCTCTGAGCTGAAGCTGCCTGAACTCGGGTATATGGTGGAGAATAACGTGTTGCAGCTAGCGCTGTGGCGCGCGCTGGAGGCGCAGGAGAAGGTTACTCTGCGAGTTCCGGCTTCGCTGGAAACGATGCTTCACGGAACGGAAGGCTATTCGCTTGGGTTTACGGACGGCAGCGAACTGCAGGCGAAGCTGGTTATCGGTGCCGACGGTGCGAATTCGCAGGTTCGCCAGATGTCGGGTATCGGCGTCCATGCCTGGCAGTATCCGCAATCCTGCATGCTGATTACCGTCGAGTGTGAAAATGAGCCGGGTGACAGCACATGGCAGCAGTTTACGCCGGACGGACCGCGAGCGTTTTTACCGCTGTATGACAACTGGGCATCGCTGGTGTGGTATGACACACCTGCGCGTATCCGCCAGCTTCAGTCGATGTCGCTGGAACAGCTGGAACAAGAGATCGCCCATACTTTTCCGTCGCGACTGGGAAAAGTGAAAGCCGTTGCCGCCGGGGCCTTCCCGTTAACGCGTCGCCATGCGCTTCGCTATGTGCAGCCAGGGCTGGCTCTGGTCGGTGATGCGGCGCACACCATTCATCCTTTGGCCGGGCAGGGCGTGAATCTGGGCTATCGTGACGTGGACGCATTAGTGGATGTGCTGGCAAGCGCGCGTAGCCACGGTGAAGCATGGGCGAGTCTGCCAGTGCTCAAGCGCTATCAGACCCGCAGAATGGCGGATAACTATCTGATGCAGTCCGGCATGGATCTGTTTTATGCCGGCTTCAGCAACGATCTCGCCCCACTGCGTATGCTGCGCAATATTGGCCTGATGGCCGCAGAACGTGCAGGCGTCCTGAAACGTCAGGCGCTGAAGTATGCATTAGGTCTTTAAATTTTATTTTGCCGGGAGGCGCTGCGCTTTCCCGGCCTGGAGCAAACGTTGGCACGTGCAAATAAGTCCCGCCGGGTACTGGACACGTAAAAACAAAAAAGCCCGCATAAGCGAGCTTTTTTGTTTTATTGGCTGGGGTGCAGGGATTCGAACCCCGGAATGCTGGTATCAGAAACCAGAGCCTTACCGCTTGGCGACACCCCAATAAATTTTTTACTGCTTAACGATGTTAGTTGAAAAGTGGCTGGAGTGCAGGGATTCGAACCCCGGAATGCTGGTATCAGAAACCAGAGCCTTACCGCTT